>CAYMUE010000020.1:9687-53291 GCA_964393505.1 uncultured Polyangiaceae bacterium | reverse complement strand
TCCACAAATGGTTCGTCCAACGAAACAATCACCGTCGTCGGGAACACCTCCACCACCCGCCCCTCCGCCTCCATGCCGATGCGCGACCGCATGAAGATCGCCCGGTACAGCTCCGCGATCTCGCGCTCCACCTCCATGATCCGTCGCTCGCGCAGGTTCGCCTGCTCGATGCTCTCCCGAAGCGCCTCCACACTCGCGGGCTCGGCAACCTCGTGCAGCGCGCGCTTCACCGCTCGATGCACCAGCAGATCCGGATACCGTCGGATCGGCGAGGTGAAGTGCAGGTACTTCGACAGCGCCAGGCCGAAGTGCCCCACGTTCGCCAGATCATACGAGGCCTGCTTGAGCGATCGCAGCGCCAGCGTGCCCACCACCTCCGCCAGCGGGTGCTGCGCCACACGCTCCAGGAACTCCGACAAGCGCTTCGGATCCAGCGCGTCGTCCGCCGAGAACTCGATCCCCAGCTCCTCGCACAACGCCGACAGCCGCTCGAGCTTCGCCTCGTCCGGCGGCGGATGCACGCGGTACACCGGCTGCCTCCCACGCTCGATCAGCCATCCCGCGATCGCCTCGTTCGCCGCGAGCATCAGCTCCTCGATCAGGTTGTAGGCGCGCTTCACCCCCGGGTCCGACGCGCGACGCACGACGTCGATCGGCGCGCCGCTCTGGGGGTCCAGCACGATACGGGCCTCGGGCACGTTCAGCTCGAGCGCTCCTCGCGCGAGCCTTCGACGGTGCAGCAGCTTCGCGAGCCGTGCGGCACACGCGAGCGGCTCGATCAGCGATGGCTCCACCGGCGCGCTCTCCCCGGGCGCCGTCCAGCCGAGCGCCGCCGCCACCTGCGAGTACGTCAGCTTCGCCCGCGAGCGCATCACCGCTTCCGTCACCCGGCACTCGCGTACGCCCCCCGCTTCGTCGAGCGAAAGGTGCACCGCCAGGCACGCGCGGTCCTTGCCCTCGACCAGCGAGCACAGGTCCGACGACAGCTCCGCGGGCAGCATCGGAACCGCCCGATCCGGCAGGTAGATGGAGAAGGCCCGGCGAACCGCCGCGCCGTCGAGCGCGCTGCCCTCGGTCACGTATTGCGCCACGTCCGCGATGGCTACGCATACCCTCCACCCCGCCTCGTCACGACCGACCCAGATCGCGTCGTCGTGATCCCGCGCGTCGTCAGGATCCACCGTCACCAGCGCCAGCTCACGAAGATCCTCCCGTCCCGCCCCGTCGATCGCCTCTATCTTCCCCGCAAGGGCCGCTATCTCGGCCTGCACGGCATCGTCGAACCCCTCCTCCACCTGCTCACGCAACAGCACCTTGCGCGTCTCCACATCCGGCTCTCCCGGATCCCCAAGCACCTCCACGACCTCCCCTTCGGGGTTCTCGTCCGGCGCGCTCGGATAACGCGTGATCGCCACCACCGTGACGTCACCGTCGGTTCCCGCCGACGCCGTCGGCAGCACGATCGGTCCGCGCACGCGGTTGTCGTCGGGCTCCAGCCAGGTCGATCGTCCCCGGCGCCGCAGCAGTCCCGCGACGCGCAGGTGCCTGCGCTCGAGCACCTCTTCGACCGCGCCTTCGAGGCCGCGCGAGGTGCGGCCGACGACGCGGACGCGAACGCGGTCCCCGTGCATGGCGCCGGCGACGGCCTGGGCGGGGACGAAGACATCCTGGGATTCGCCTGGAGTGGAGAGGAAGGCGAAGCCCTTGGGGTTGACCGACAGGAACCCCTCGCGCTTCTCCGCGGGAGCGCTCCGCGCGGCACGGAAGCGCTGGCCGGGCAGGGCCCGCACCAGGCCGTCGAAGGCGAGCTCGTCGAGCAGCTCGAGCAGCTCGAGGTAGTCTCCCTCGCGCACCTCGAGCCGCGAGGCGATTTCGCGAGCGTGCAGCGCACGGGTCTGGGTGGCGAGCAGATCGGCGACCTGATCGCGACGGAGGTTGGAGCGTCGTTGGGGCATGGGGTGTCGGGGCTGCAGCGATGAGAAGCGGGAGGTTCCGGGGCGAGGGCACGACGGTGCTTGGCCCGTGGAGCAGGAGAGTATAGATCGCCGGTCGATGCCACGCGCCCTCATCCTGGTTCTGATCAGGCTCTTCGTGCTCGCAGCGTTGGCGGCGAGCTCCGCGCTCATGTTCGACTACCGCGGAGGCGCTGCTGCGTTCTGCGCCGTCGGCGAAGGGTGCGACAAGATCAAGGAGTCGACCTGGGCGAGCATCGCGGGCATTCCGACGCCGATTCTCGGCGTGCTCGCGTTCGTGGCGCTCTACGCGTTGACGCTCCTGCCGCACCCGCGACGCAAGCAGCTCATGGTGCCGGCCGCGCTGATCGGCGCCCTGGGCGGGATCGGTTTCCTGCTGATCCAGGCCCTCGTCGAACACGCCTTCTGCAAGCTGTGCGTCGTGGTCGACGTGTCCTCCATCGCCGCGGCCGCGGCGGCGATCGTCTACCGGGCGCGAGGCGACGCGGGCGACGACGGGAGGCTTTCGCAGGGGGCGTGGGGTGCGCTCGCCGCTCTCGCGATCGCAGCGCCGCTCGTCTTCGGGAAGATGCAGCCTGAGCCGGAGGTCAAGGCAGCCATCAGCCGCTACTGGGTCGCGGGCAAGGTCAACATCGTGGAGATGTCCGACTTCGAGTGCGCCTTCTGCCGCATCCAGCACCCCAGCACGCACGAGGTGCTGGCGACGTACGGCGATCGCGTGAACTTCGTCCGGCTGACCGTTCCGCTCGGCGGCCATCCCAACGCGCGTCCTGCATCCAGGGCGTATCTGTGTGCGCGCGACATGGGCAAGGGAGAGCCCATGGCCCACGCGCTGTTCACCGAGGAGCTCTCCGAGGGCTCCGTGGATCGGACCGTGCGCCAGCTCGCAGCGCAGCACGGGTTGGATCTCGCGGCGCTGCAGCGATGCATGTCCGATCCGAAGACGGACGCCAGGGTCACCGAGGACTACAACCGAGCGCGCGATCAGATCGGGTTCCGGGGGCTTCCGACGATGTGGGTGGGCTCGCAAGTGATCGAGGGGGCGCGCGGTGCGGAGGCGTTGCGAAGGGCAATCGAAAGCCAGCTTGAAGGGGGCAAGTCGCTGCGGCCGACCGTGTCGGCGGCGTGGCTGTGGAGCGGGCTGGTCGCAGTCCTGTTGGGAGCCGGCGCATGGGCTCTGCGCAAGCGGGCATAGGGACGACGCGCTCCCTGCAGGGACGCTGCGCGATCAGTGGGGGATGACGTCGGCGAACCAGGCGCCAGCAGCGCCGGCGGCGACCACGAGCAGGGCGATGATCACGTAGGTGAGTCCGGAGCTCTTGTGCTCGGGCTCGTTGACGAGCTCGAGCTTCTCGGAGCTGGCGGGCGGCAGGGAGCGGGGCGCTGGCTGCGAAGGCTGGCGTGCCGGGGACGGGGTGGACGGCGCCCTGGGAGGAGAGGAGGCGTGGCGCGCGGCAGGCGGCGCGGACGAGGCTCGCGCGGGCGGGCTGGACGAGCCGCGGGAGGGAAGCGGGGTGGCCGTCGCGGGATCGTCTTCGAGCGCGGCGAGGTTGCCTTCTTCGAGGGCGGCGCCTGAAGGCAGATCGTTGGACAGCGCGCCGAGGCGGAGCCGCGAGTCGTAGGGTCCCTTGATCTTGATCTCGGCGGCCCAGTCGTGGACGCCCGGAGGGCCCTTGGACTGGGCGCCGGGCTCGGGGCCGGAGTCGGAGTTGCGGAGGGAGGTGAATTCGAAGAGGGCCTCCTCGATGAGCTTGTCGATGATCGACGTGGAGACCGGCTTCTCGCGCTCCTTGGCCCGCATGGTCTGGACCACGAGGTCTTCGACCGCGAAGGCGCCGACGGGCTGTCCGTGATGGAAGAGGAAGTCGAGCAGATCGCGTCCGAAGTCGCGAGCGGAGCGGTAGCGGTCGTCGAGATTGCGCGCGAGGGCGCGATGCAGGACCTTTTCGAGCTCCGGCGGGACACCCGGGTTGAACTGGGCGAGGGGCGGGATCTTGGCCTGCATGACCTGCTGGACGGTCTGGTAGTCGCTCTCGCCCTGGAAGAGCTTGCGGCCAGCGAGCAGCTCCCAGAGGATGATGCCGACGGCGAAGATGTCCGCGCGGGCGTCGAGATCCTGGCCTGTGCAGGCCTCGGGGGCGAGGTAGGAGAACTTGCCTTTGATGACGCCGGGCTCGCTCTTTTCGAGCTGGTTGCTCGCCTTGGCGAGGCCGAAGTCGGCGATCTTGACCTCGCCGTGACGCGTGATGAGCACGTTGGGCGGGGACATGTCGCGGTGGACGATGCCGATGGGGGAGCCGTCGTTGTCGGCGAGCTCGTGGGCGTAGGCGAGGCCCTCGCAGATCTTGGTGGTGATGTAGACGGCTTCGGGGACGGGGAAGTCGCGTCGGAGCTTGCGCAGGTTGTCGGAGATGGCCTTGAGGTCGGCGCCGTCCACGAACTCCATGACGATGAAGTACGTGTTGTCGCCCATGCCGATGTCGAAGACCTGGACCACGTTGGAGTGGCTCAGGGAGGCGCTGAGGCGCGCCTCGTCGAGGAACATCGAGATGAACTTCTGCTTCTTGCTCAGGTGCGGAAGGACGCGCTTGATGGCGACCTTCTTCTTGAAGCCTTCGATTCCTGCGCTTTCGGCGCGGAAGACCTCGGCCATGCCGCCGGAGGCCAGCTTCTCGATGACTCGATAGCGCTGCTGTTGGGAGGACATCTCCGTGCGTCCCTGGACGCGATCGCGGAGGGGTAGCGCTCCGCGACACAGGAGCGTGCCATCTCTCGGAAGCATGGGTCAAGGAAACCCGCCCCCGCTTCCCACAAAGGTGGGATCGTCCCGATCTGAGGACGAGATCTCCGCTGCGATCGCGGCGTTCACTGGCCGCGGGCGGCAGCTCCGTGCTCCGAGATGCTCAGCGTTGACCGACGATCGATGCGACCTGCGCGAAGTCGCCGTCCTCGACCGCGCCCTCGATGATGCAGTGCACGCGCCCCTGGGGATTAACCAGGACCTGGACCGGGAGCTGGGGAGAGGTCTTGAGGCGCATGGAGCCGAGCCAGGCCTCGCGGCCGCTGCCATCCGGAAGCCAGAAGGTCGCGCGCACGCCCGTGGCCGGCTGCGATTCGAGGAAACGCAGCAGCTGGCGCTCGTCGTCGTCGAGGGAGACGAACTGCACCGCCAAGCTCGTGGCGAGCCTGGTCTGCCACTTGAGAAGCCTCGGCATCTCCTCTTTGCAGGGTGCACACCACGCGGCCCAGAGGCTGATCCAAGTCCAGCGCCCGTTGCCCACCGGGAGGGTGTCGCCGAGGGCAGCGGCGCCCGCGGCCTCGGCGTGTCCGAGCTTCTCGGAGGGCATCGCGCGGTTGAGCGAGGGGCCGGGGCACAGGGCGCGAGCCTTGGCAGGGACCGACGCCACGGGCTGCGCGGAGACCGTCGCGCGCGTGGTGGCGGTGGGTGCGGTGCCCGAGCCGACGATGATGTCGGATCGCTTGTTGGTGGGGGGAGCCGGAACGGGTTTGGCGTCGTCGCAAGCGGCGACGGAGGCGGCGAGACCGGCGAAGGCGACGGTGACGATCAGAGCCTGCAATCGACCCATGACACGAACGCGCTCCTGTTGATGACCTGCTCGTCGCAGCCCTTGTTTTCGCGGGAGGTGGGCCAGTCGCAGAACTCCTTGGGGAGCTGGGCGAACTCCTTGCCGAGCCACAGCATGCCGACCTGCTTTTCGAGGGCCGGGTCCTTGGTGAGGTCCGAGATGTCGAAGAGCACGGAGTTGGCGCGCTTGTGCGACAGGGCGCGGTTCTTCTCGACCGTGCCGGTCTTGGATCCGCGCGCCACGATGAAGAAGTAGCGCGCCCCGCGCCGATCGAGCCACTTCTCCTCGATGAGCTTCTTGGCGCCCGCGTCGAGCTTGTCGGACCCCTCGTCGAACAGCACGATTGCCCCTCGCTTGGAGAGCGGCAGGAACAGCGCGTTGAAGTCCTCGTCGCTGATGGAGGCGAGGTTCTTGACGTCGGTGGGCTGGCAGCCCCGACGGGACTCGGTGCCGACGAGGCCGCAGGCGTTGAGCACCCGCTGCAGGACCTGCTTGAAGGCCGGGGTGCAGTAGGGATCTTCGGCGTGGTCGGCGACGGCGGCGGCCGGGGTCTGGTTGGGGTTCTCGAGGCGCTTGGCGGAGGAACGGACCTCGCTTCGCACGAAGCCCGCGAGGCCGAGGACGAGCACGGCTCCGGTGGCCGCGGACGCGATTGCATGGGTTTTCATGATCATCGCAGCACCTCCGGGGCGAGCTGTCCGAGCGTGAAGCGCATGCCCAGGTCGGTGTCCTCGTCGCAGATGCGCTGGTCGCCCAGGTACATCTGCGGCGTCGACACGGGGATGTGGTTGTTGACCGAGTACTGAAGGATGTTGTTGAGCCGCAGCTTCGTGTTCTTCGCGTCGATGCACGCGTCGACCTCGGCGCCGAACCGCTCGCGCACGCGGGCTCGCAACAGGGGCTCACCGCTCTTGCCGAGACGGGTCAACTCCTCCTGGTTGGAGTACATCCAGTCGAGGGCTTCCCTGGAGCGAGGATCGGCGCAGAGTACGGCGCGTGCGAGTACGCAGCTTCCCGCGTGCAGCGCACGATCGATCATCCAGTTGCAGGTGTTGTCGAGGGGGAACAGCGCGACCGACAGGTCGAGGTTGTCGATGACGCCTTCGGCCTCGAGGCGCTGGTGCAGGCTCTTGCACGTGGGGCAGAGGGGGTCGACGAAGAGCGTCGCGGGGCGCTTGGGGTGGGAGGTGGCGACCTTGAGCAGCGCCTTGTTCGTGTCGGCGGGCTCGGGGAGCTTCCCGCAGGAAGCGAGGCGCGGACGGTAATCCGGCAGCGCCGTGACGTAGACCAGCGTCGGCAGCAGCACCGAGATGCCCATGCCCACGAGCCACAGTCCGATCCACAGAGGCTTTGCGTCGGGAAGATAGCCTTCGGGCCAGCCGTCGGCAGGGGCTACGCGCTGCAGCTTGCGGATGGCGAGCCAGGCCCACACTCCGCCCACCACCAGCAGGATCGAGGCGATGTACATGCCGATGCAGGTCTTGCAGAAGGAGCCGAGTTTGACGGCCGAGATGACGGCCATGATCACCGACATGACCACGGGGAAGATGCTGGTGATGCCGAAGAACATGTAGGCGCGGCGCGAGGCGCGCAGCCCACCCACCAGCAGCGCCACCGCGAAGGCCGTGTAGAAGGCGTAGACCGCGAGCGCCCAGAGCGAGATGGGGATGCCGCCCCACCAGGTCTCCCGGAAGAACGCAGAGTAGGCGCTGTACATGGCCGCCCGACAGCCACTGTCCGCCTCCGCTGCTGCCGGCATCCCGGGGATGAAGCTGCAGTGGACCGCGTGCAGCTGGCGATCCAGATGCTGCATGTAGTCGGACGTCGAGTAGCCGGAGAAGATGAGACCGAGCACCGAACCGACGAGCGCTATGATCGTCGGGGTACGTGCAACGTTTTTCATGGTTCTGGGGCGGAGGGCGTACCGCAGAGGGGGGACAAGGTCAAATGGTGGAAGGCTCGCTTGCGCGATGGCGAGGAAGGCCGGATGGTGAAGGAGAAGGGCTCGGTCACGCTCGCGGGCGAAGGACCTCGGTGCCCATATAGGGCCGGAGCGCTTCGGGCACGACGACCGAGCCGTCCTGCTGCTGGTACTGCTCGAGGACGGCGACCAGGGTGCGGCCGATGGCGAGACCGGAGCCGTTGAGGGTGTGCACGAGGCGCGGCTTCTGCCCCTTGCCGGGACGATAGCGGATCGCGGCCCGACGGGCCTGGAAGTCGCCGTAGTCCGAGCAACTGGAGATCTCTCGATAGGCCGACAGGCCGGGCAGCCAGACCTCGAGATCGTAGGTCTTGCGGGAGCCGAAGCCGATGTCGCCCGCGCACAACGACACCACGCGGTAGTGTAGTCCCAGCTTCTGCAGCACCTTCTCCGCGTGCGAGGTGAGCAGCTCGAGCTGGGCCAGCGACTCCTCCGGCGTGGAGAAGCGCACCAGCTCGACCTTGTCGAACTGGTGTTGGCGGATCAGGCCGCGGACGTCCTTGCCGTAGCTGCCGGCTTCGCTGCGGAAGCAAGGAGTGTAGGCGCAGTACGCGACGGGCATCTGCTCGGCCTCGAGGATCTCGTCGGCGTGCAGGTTGGTGACCGGGACCTCGGCGGTCGGGATCAGGTACAGGTCGTACGGCTTGTCGGGGTCGGCCTTGCGGGTCTTGAACAGGTCGAGCTCGAACTTGGGGAGCTGGCCCGTGCCGCGCAGGGCGGAGTCCTTGACCATGAACGGAGGGAGCACCTCGGTGTAGCCGTGCTCGCGGGTGTGCAGGTCGAGCATGAACGCGGTCAGCGAGCGCTCCATGCGCGCCGCCTCGGCGAAGAGCACCGAGAAGCGAGGGCCGGAGAGCTTGGACGCGCGCTCGAAGTCGAGCATGCGCAGGCCGGCCCCGATGTCCCAGTGGGCCTTGGGCTCGAACGAGAACGAGGGGCGCTCGCCCCAGGTGCGCACGACCGGATTGTCCTCCTCGCCGCGCCCGTCGGGCGTGCTCGCATGAGGGAGGTTGGGCACACCGAGCAGGATCTCCTCGATGCGCGCGTCGATCTCCTCGCGCTTCTTCTCGGCCTCCTTGACCTCCGTGCTCAACGCCTTGAGCTCGTCGCGCTTCTGGGCGAACTCCGGCGATTGCTTCGGGAGCTTGGACATCTCCTGATTGGCTGCATTGCGACGGGCGGCGCCCGTCTCCGCGGCGATGATGGCCTCGCGCCGTTGAGTGGCGAGCGCGCCGATCTCCTCGAGCGGCGTGACGGCGTCGGCGTTGCGTCGGAGGAGGCCCGCGCGGACCTCGTCCAGGTGTTCCACGACATAGCGAAGATCGAGCATGGCGTGCGCCTAGCACAGCGCTGGGTTGGGCGCGAGACGGGGCGGGTGCACCAGCAGGCGGGCGCACCCGCGGCCGCGAGCGGCTCGCCTCGCTCCCCGTCGCACGCGTCGCGTAGCATGCAACCGCGCCCCGAGAGCGCGGGGCCCATTCCGATCAGAGTGTCGTGGGGAGCTCCCAGCGCACAATCGTTGCATCCGTCGGCCACCCCACCGTGAGGTGATACAGGTAGCCGTCAGGCGCGATCGCTATGCGCCCCTTGGCCGGCGCGGTCTGGAACGTCTCGACGCCACTGCCGTCCGACTCGAACGACACGATCCGCAGATCCGACAGCTCCGCGTAGAGGCGTCCGCTCCAGCGATCGCGCACGATGCTGGTGACATGGGCGCCGAGCTCCACGAGCTTCTGCGGCGAACCGCTGGCTCCGAGGATGGGGACGAGATCGATCTCGCCGCCTTCGAGGGCGACGATCATGCGCATGCGATCGAACGGCGCGGAGGCGTGAACGCGGCTGCCGAAGGTGGCGATGATCTGCTTGGTGGAGGTTTCGAGATCGAGGGCCTGGAAGTCGCCGTTGGCATCGACGTTGCCGGCGTACAGCACGCGGTCCAATCCCCAGCTCAGGCCGTAGGGGCCGGTATCGACGGAGGCGTTTCCGAAGGGGCCGGTGCCCTGGGAGAACTGCACAGTGGGGATCTTCATGGGGAGGGTGCTGGTGGCGGAGTCGAGGTAGGCGACGCCCTGGGGATTGCCGCCGGAGCCGCTGAGGACGCACCCGCAGGCCTGGCAGCAGACGTACGTGAGCGCGACGTCCATGAGCCCGCCGCCGAAGCTTCCTTCCTTGCCCTGGATCGCCGCGACCTCTCCCATGTTGAGGTTGGTTACGCCCGTGAACGAGGTGACCGTGCCCTGCGGGCTGATCGAGCGCAGGTAGTCGGGACCCGAGATCATCGTCACGGCCCAGGCGTTGCACTTCTGATCGAAGTCGAGATCGAAGATGCCGCCGTCACCGCCGCGCGTGAAGGCGTAGTCGTTCAAGGTTCCCGCCTCGCCCGGCGCACCGAGCGGCGCGGGGCTGCAGGTTGTCGCGGGACGCGTGCACGAGCAGTCCACTCCCCAGCAGCCGACCGAGTCGCACTGGAAGTCGCGGCACGGCAGCGCGGCGTAGCAGCCGCCCTTACCGTTGCACAACGTCCCCGGGCCGCACACCAGCGCGACGCCGGCGTCACTTTGCGCGCACTTGTCCGCCTCACCCGCGATCACGCAGCCGGTGCCCGGCTGGGTGCACAGCCCGGTGTGCTCGCTTCCGACGTCGCAGACCGTGCCCTGGGCGCAGGGCACGGCGTTGGGGCGGCGGCAGTCGGCGACGCATGCTCCCTCGACGCAAGCAAACCCCGGCTGAGTGCAGGTCGCGGCGCTGCACGCGGGAGTCTCGGCCTCGACGGATGCGTCGTCACCCGAACCACTTGAGCCCGCCGCGCCGTCGGACGAGCCTCCGGCCGATCCACCGGCACCGCTCCCGTCGCTCCCTGCAGACCCGTCGAGCCCCGCGTCCGAGGTCCATCCGCCGTCGCCGCTAGGGTCGGCAGAGTCGTCGTCTCCGCCGCACGACGCGACCGCGCAGAGGACCACGGACCCGACGAGGCAGACGAGCAGGCTGGAGGAGTGCGTCATGGTCCGACGGTACAAGGAGTCCCGGTCGGAGTCATCGTGGGTCGAGCAGAAGCGGCGTGAGGCGGGTAAGGCGGAGAAGCGGAAGTGCAGGGGGCCCCTGCCTAGGGCTGGCGGCAAACGCGAGGCACACGGCAGGGATTGCCGCAGTTGTTCCCCAGCGCGTAGCGCTCGATCTGCTTCGTGCTTCCCGCGGGCACGCCCGTGCCGGCGAGACACAGCAGCACCGAGTCCTCCGGGGCGATTGCAGCGGAGGGGTCGATGCAGAACGATCCGCTGCACGCGCCCTGGGTCATCCCTTTGGCGGGAGGGCACTGGGTGTCGGAGCTGCAAGCGAGGGCGCGGCAATCGACGAGGTTGACCGCGGACGAGGTCCCCTGCATCCAGACTTCGCAGACGGCGTAAAGACGAGAGGCCTGGTGCAGCACGAAAGCGGGCCGTGCGCCGTCCGGGGCCGGAGTGGTGGGTTTGGGCGTCGCCGACGAGGACAAGGTGCACGCGGTGGGCGAGGTGCACGCGACGTCGAAGGTTCTTCCCTCGGTATCGGTTGCGGTGACCGGGGCGATCTTTTTGGAGCAGCCGCCGACAGACAGGGCCGCGAGGGCGATCAGCAGGGGAAATGGGGCCGCAAGGTGCACCCGGGCAGACTATCAGATCAGGCCTGGAAGCGGGGGAGTGCAGGGAGCGTTTGACGCCACGCGAGGCAGCGTGCAGAACGACGCACCAGCGGGCAGCAGCCCGGACGCACCATGATCGAAGCGGAATCGAAGACAGAGCAGGCAGCAGAGCCCACCCCCTCGTCGCCCGACAGTCTCAAGGACTCGGGACCGGCGTTGTCCAGCGATCCGCCGCTGAAGACCTCGGGCGGCCCGCTGTGGCGGCTGATGGGGATGGTGAAGACGATCCGCCCGCACCAGTGGGTCAAGAACCTGTTCGTGCTCGCGCCGGTGGTGTTCGCCAAGGATCTGTTCGAGCCGGCCCTGCTCATCCGCGCGTTCGGCGCCTTTGGGGTGTTCTGTCTGCTCGCCGGCGCGGTCTACACCCTGAACGACATCGTGGACGTGGAGGCCGACCGCCTTCATCCGGTCAAGCGGCACCGGCCGATCGCGTCGGGACGTGTGCCGATCAGGCTGGCGAAGGGGCTGGGGATTGGGCTCGTGGTGGTGGGGCTGGGGGGCGCGTTCTACGGGCCGATGTCCTTCTTCGCCGTGGCGCTCAGCTACATCCTGCTGAACATCGCCTACTCGTTCAAGCTCAAGAACGTGGCGTACCTCGACGTGGGGTGCATCGCGACGATGTTCGTGATGCGCGTGGCGGCGGGCGGGTTTGCCACGGGCATCGAGGTGTCGTGGTACCTGATCGCGTGCACGGCGCTGCTCGCCCTGTTCCTGGGCTTCGGCAAGCGTCGCCACGAGCTGGCTCAGGCGAGCCGCTCGGCCAAGCAGCGGGCGGCGCTGCAGGCCTACTCCCCGCACGCACTGACCGCGGCGCTCGCCGTCACCGGCGTCGCGACGATCGGCACGTACGTGGCCTACACGCTCGATCCGGGCACTCGGGCGTTCTTCAAGTCCGACTGGCTGTGGCTCACGACGCCGAGCGTGGTCAACGGCGTGATCCGGTTCGTTCAACTGGTGGCGGGGCGCCCGAAGTCGGAGAGCCCCACGCAGGAGATGCTCCGCGACGTCCCGTTCGTGATCAACCTCGTCGTCTGGGCGATCATCATGATGGTGATCGTCTACAGGCTCAGGCCGTCATGAGTGCCGAGCAGATCAAGGAAGCGCTGACGGCGCCGAGCGATCCGTGGACGGATCTGGGGCTGACGCTGCCGATCTTCGTTGGCTACCACCTGGGGGTGGTGCTGCTGGACAAGATCAACTCCGCGGACTTCGTGACCGGGCAGCTGGTGTCGTTGTCGAAGAGCAGCATCCTGGGGTACTGGGGGCTCACGCTGGGCGTGGCGGCGGTGCTGATCGCGCTGCTGTTCGCGCTCGGGCGAGGCAAGAAGCTGTCGTGGCCGCGGTTTGCCGTG
The DNA here is from genome assembly GCA_964393505.1 of uncultured Polyangiaceae bacterium. GTDB lineage: Bacteria > Myxococcota_A > Polyangia > Polyangiales > Polyangiaceae > JACRCQ01. The sequence continues at coordinate 40,722 of CAYMUE010000020.1, read as the reverse complement.
GTGGCTGTGGAGGGGGCGCTGTACGCAACCCTGATGAAGGTGATCGCGAGCTACGTGGTGGGCTCGCTGCGACTGGGGCCGGAGCACGGGACGGGGTTTTTCGACGGGCTGGTGATGTCGCTGGGGGCGGGGTTCTACGAGGAGCTCGCGTTCCGCGTGGTGCTGTTCGGGCTGGGCGCCGCGGCCATCGCGAAGTGGCTGCCGGCCCACAAGCTCTGGGGCGTGATCGGCTGGGCCGTAGTGACGTCGCTGGTCTTCTCCCTCTGGCACTACGTGGGCGGCGAGTCCTTCCGCATGGATTCGTTCGTGTTCCGATGGGTATGCGGGCTGTTCTTCGTGGGCGTGTACAAGTTCCGCGGCTTCGCGCCGGCGGTGTGGACGCACGCGCTCTACGACATCTGGGTGCTGGCCCTGTAGGGAAGGCATCGACGGCTCGCCGAAGGGCATGTACCGCACGCGGGTGGGAGCACAAAACACCAACGCCGCCTCGCGGTTGGGCGAAGCGGCGTCGGGGGCGGCGCAGGAAGCTCAGTGCTTCTTGGCGCCCTTGCGGGTCTTCTTCTTGCTGGGCGCCTTCGCGGTCTTCTTGGCGTCGGCCTTGTCGCCGCGACCCAGCGCGATGGTCAGATTCGAGCCGCTGCCGCGGACCGAATACGCTGGCACGCCGTCCTTGAACTGCACGGTCAGGTCGGCGCCGTCGCCCTTGTTGCTCACCTTGATGGAGGCGATGCGGGGATCCTTCTTGCTGAGTCCAGCCGCCGGATCCTTGCTCTGCGCGCCGGAGACGTGGACCGTGAAGCCGGTGGCGGTGGAGACGCCGCGCAGGCCACGGACGTTGTCGGTCATGCGCAGGGACAGCAAGACGGGGTTCCTGACCTTGCCGCGGGCAAAGGTCTTGGGGCCGGCGGGCTTCGAAGAAGCCTTGGTCGAGCTGGCAGCCTTGTCTTCCGATGCGCCGTCGTCCGAGGACTCCGATGCGTCGTCTCCCGAACCATCGTCCGCCGCCTCACCGGCCGCGGCCGCAGCCTCGGCGAGCTTGTCGGCAGCCGGAGGCGGGGTCGCTGCGGCGGCAGGGGCGATCGAGGCGGTGGGCATCGCCACGGCCTCGTTGGTGGACATGGGCGTCGGGCCGAACAGCGGCACGTTGGCGACGACCGGGCCTCCCGGAGCCGCGGGGGGCGTGGCGGCTGCCATCTCGGGCAGGGCGCTTTCGGCTTCAGCAGCGCTTGCCGAAGCCTCCGGAGCCGCGGCGGTCGCGCTGGCCTGGCTCGGCTTGCGCGCGGCGATGGCGAAGACCGTGATGAGCACCACCAGGGCCGCGAGGCCGATGGCGACCGGCTTCTTCGGCACCTTGGCGAGCAGGTTCGCCTTGGTCGCGACGGGCTCTTCCGTGGCTGCATCGTCCCGCACCACGCCCTTGCGTCCACCGGAGCGCAAGGCACCGGAGGGCGCGGGAGAGGTGACGCGACGCGGGGCGGGAGAGCGGGACTCGACCGTGTTGGCGCGGGCGTCCTTCCACTCGCGCGCCTTGCCGATGGCGCCGCTCATGACGTCCTTGGCCTTGCCGCCGAGCTGCGCAACGACCGGGCCGACCTGCTTGATGCGGTTCCACAAGGCTTCGGAACGGCCTGCCTTGCGCGCAAGCTCCTCGTCGTCCTCTTCCTCGTCGATCGCTTCGTTCCGATCCTCGGCGGCAATCACGCGCGTGCTGTCTGGCCGCTTCTGGCTCTTGGGAGCCGCCGCGGGCGCAGGCGCCTCGAGCTCGTCGGCAGGGCCGTCGAGATAGCGCAACGAAACCACGAGCTGCGGGATCCGCGAGGCGGGGTCGACCTCGATGTTGACGCGCTCGATGCGCGCCCCGCGCTTGTCGTCGGCGTCGATGTTCTCGAGCTCCAGGGGGCGTCCGAGCTTGAGGAACTCCAGGTTCGATCCGACGAGCAGCTCGCCGGTGGTGGCGTCGCGCACGCGAGCCTTCATGGGCGAGGCGAGGCCGTCGATGTGGAGACGCACGCGCGTTCCGCGCTGCACCTTGGCCGGCTCGGCATCGGGCTCGTCGTCCTCGGTCTGCTCGTCGAGCGTCGTCTCGCCGACCACGCCGCGAAGCGCAGCGAGGCTTTCGGCATCGACCTCCGAGAAGCGGACGCCGAAGTCGCCGCCGCAGGCTTCCTCGTTGCGCCAGGCGACCTCGCCCTGCACGATGACTTCCTTGCCGTTGACCTCGAAGCGACAGGTCAGAGGCTCACCGATCTCGGGCAGGTATGCCGTACGAAGGTGCATGCCCGACGTGTTGACATCGACGGACTCGGCTTCGAATGCAGCGGCGCCGCCTTCGCCCGCGCCGATTTCGACGATCGTCTTGATCGCGGTACGCCGGCCTCCGGCCGCGCGACGGTCCTTATCCACGCTCATTCCTCAATCCTCCGGTGGGCTCGGTGACGCCAGGTGGTCCGAGAACACGGCCACCCTTGCGAGCCGTTACGGCGTCCGGGAGAGTCGGGCCAAGTTTTGACGTCACGGGTCCCGCGGAGGGCAGGGATCGCGCGGGGGAGCAAAGGGCTTCCAGGCCGCGCGTTTTGCGCCTAGGTTGCGGCCCGTGAAGCAGCATCAGGCCATCTTGACGATCACGACCCAGGGCGGGGCTTTCCACGACATCAGCGCAGAGGTCGAGCGGACTGTCCGCGAGAGCGGCATCCGGACAGGCCTGTGCGTTGCCTTCCTGCGCCACACCTCCGCCAGCCTCGTGATCCAGGAGAACGCCGACCCGGCCGTGCTCCGGGATCTGGGCAAGTGGATGGCAGATCTCGCTCCGCAGTCGTCGCGCTGGGAGCACCAGGACGAAGGCCCCGACGACATGCCGTCGCACGCGCGCTGCGCCGTGACGCGATCGTCGGAGCCCATCCCCGTCATGAATGGCAAGCTCGCGCTGGGCACCTGGCAGGGGCTCTACCTCTGGGAGCACCGCAGCAGACCGCACCAGCGTACGGTCGTCGTGCACGTGATCGGCGAAGAAGTCTGAGGAGCCGCTGCCCCGGACTGGTGGCAGCGCGACACGGGCAAGGAGGACCCGGTTGCAGACTGCGACCCGCTACTGGCTCCCCTTTTCCGCCGGATTGTGGATGTGGCCGAGGAACAGCAGGGCGCCGGTGGGCTCGTCGACGATCGCGACGGTGAAGGGTCTGTTGACGTTCATGGGGATGGGCTCGTCGGGAACGGAGGTGTTGCCGGCCATGATCACGGCGGTGGCCGCAGCCGCTTCCACCCCGTTCTCGTCGATCCCCATCATGGCCTTGTGGAGGATGGAGGCGATGAACAGCCGCTCGTTGAAGGGCGGCGTCTTGCACATCCCGTAGAAGTCCGCGTGGTCGGGATCGAACGGCTCGACCATTCCGAGGGCGATGAACATGTCCTCCAGCTTGATCGAGTCGGTCGTGAACGAGAACTTCGGCAGCTTGATCTGCACTTCGTGGTCGGTGCGACCCGCCCGAGCGGCGCTCCAGTAGGACGTGTCGAGACCCGCCTCGAACGCGTCCAGGTTGCCTTTGGGAAGCGCGATCACGACCGAGAGCTTGCCGCCCACGATCGGGAGCGACACGATCTGCGCCTTGTCGTCTTCGAAGTAGGGGAAGCTCGCCTGCTGTCCCATGAAGTCCGCAGACACCGTCGTTCCGTCGGCCTTGGTGAAGTCCCCCGAAGCGGTCGCCTCCTTCCGGAACGGGCTTTCCCAGGGGAACTTCAGGTGCATCGCATTGACCAGCACCATGCGCGTGAACTCATCGAGTGAGCCTTCCGGGAGCAGGTTGTTGATCTTGTTCTGCGTCTCACCGCTGACCCACGTGTTGATACGCACCCGCTCCGCGTCGTACTGGCTGACGAAGTCGGCCAGATAGACCCCCGTGCCGTAGCTCTTCGCCAGGACGTCGAGGAACGGAGCCTCCCAGGTGTAGCTGCCGTCGCCCCAGACCGAGTTCACCACGTGAAGGCGGAAGTCGCTCGGCGAGGGAGCCAGCGTGCCCGCGTTCTGCGCGTTCTTGACGGCCGCGGCGAACGCGTCGTCCACGCGTGACTCGAGCGCCTGGGTGAGCGCGTTGTGGCCGCCGTGCACGTCGAGCCCCGGCGTATCCCAGTGCAGCGTCTTCGCCATCTGCGCGGCGGTCGTGTTCTGCGCGCCCGCGTAGGTCATCGACAGCGCCAGGGACACGCTCAACGGAGACATCACCGTATTGCTGGACGCGGACTGCGCGCGAACCTTCGTGTACAGATCAAACGCGAAGGCGTTGTCGGCATCCACGACCGCTTGCAGGGTTGCGGCGGAGACGCCCGAGGCCGGATCGCGGGCCGCACCGGAGCGGGCCATGGTCGAGGACGACGGGTTGGCGTCGGTCCCGGGGCCAGCATCGCCGCTCTGGCCGGCAGCGCCGGCGGCGCCGGCGGAACCGTTGGGGTTGGAGGATTGGGGGTCGGGGTCACTGCCGCACGCCGCGAGAGCCAGACCGAGGAGCATGCCCAGAGAGGATCGAATCGGTGCCATGAGCACCCGTGTGAGCAAGTCGCGTGCCTTCACGGATGGCGCCAGAATCCCCCGCAAAACGGAACTGGGCCATCGCCCGTCGGGTGGGCGGCGGAACAACGTGGCACAGTCAGCGGCCGAGCTCCGCCCGCCAGGTGCGGCGGCCCAGGTTCGCCCATGACCTGCGTACCGACGCCTCCCACACCCGCGCGAACGTCCACGGACACTGCGGATCCTCGCCGTCGAGGCCGTTCCCCATGGCCAGCGCAATGGCCCGGCACCCGCCGCAGACCCATCGGTAGTCGCATCGTCCGCACTGCCCCTTGAGGCGATCGCGATCCCGAAGCACGGCCAGCACCTCGCTCTGCGTCCAGAGGCGCTCCAGCCCGTCGTCGAGCACGTGCCCGATCCCCACGCCGATGCGACGGCACGGCATGACCGTTCCATCGGCTTCGACGGTGAGCGTCCAGTGACCGGCGGCGCATCCTGCCACGGCACCGCTGTGTCGCGCGCGTCGCGCCGAGGCGAACCAGGCGCGGAAGGTGGGATCGCGCAGGGCGACCTCGATTCCGAGATTCGTCGCGAGGGAACGAGCGGATCTCATCACGCCGAACCAGGGGTCGCGGCCGAGAGTTCCGCCGAGCTCGGCTCCGCGGCCGCAGGGCACGAGGCGGGAGAAGTAGACACGGTCTGCGTGATCGCGCGCGAGGCGTCCGACCTCGGCGACGTGCGCGACGTTGCCGGCGTGCACGGTCATCGAGAGGGTGGTGGAGACGCCAGCGTCGCGCAGCACGCGCACGCCCTCGAGCGCTGCCCTGAAGGAGCCTGCGCCGCGGATGCCGTCGTGGACCGGCTCGGGCCCCTCGATGCTCACCTGCACCCCGATGCATCCGGCACCGCGCAACCGGCGAGCCACGCCCGGGTCGATCACGGTGCCGTTCGACAGGATGCGCGAGGGGACGCCGTGATCGAAGGCACCCTGCATCAGCTCGAGCAGATCGTCGCACAGGAACGGTTCCCCGCCAGCCAGGTGCAAACGCGCGGGCCACCGTCTCCCCCGGACAAAGCGCAGGATTTCCGCGAGGACCTGGCGCCTGTCGTGGGCCTGCAGATCCTTGCGCAACGGGCCCGAGCGATAGCAGTGCAGGCAGGCGAGGTTGCAGCGGTCGGTGAGGTGCCACTGCACGACGAACGGGTCACCGAAGGCGAGGGCGCGTCCGGTAGCGGGGTCGCGGCGCCACGGGTCCGCAGCAGGAGGGGGCTGCGCGCCGCTCAACCCTGCTTCCATTGATCGACAGCCTGGCAGGTCTGCGCGGCGAGGTGCAGCACGGTGTGCCAGGCGCGATCCACAGCGGGCCAGTCCGCATCAGGCCGGTGGCGGAGCGCGATGACGTCCTTCAAGTCCTGCGGCTGCACGCCGTAGCGACGGGACAGCTCGGCGAAGAGGGAGTCGTTGGAGCAGGCAGGATCGAAGTGATCGTGCTCGAGGACGACGCGCAGCACGTCGAGCAGTTGGGGGACAAAGAGGTTGAGGGCTCGGACGAGGGGGGCCGGACGCGGATGCTCCATGATCCAGGTGCGTCGCAGCTTGAGAGTGATGTTGCGCAGCTCGTGCTCACAGGCGTGGCGGAGATCGGCGAAGTCGATGCCCAGCCCCTCGAGCAGATCGTCGCCGCGAAGCACGCGGTAGCACCGACGGATCTCGTGGAATTTGATGGGGAACACGTCGGCGCCGCGCACGAGCTCCTCGCGCGCGATCACGAACGGAGCGCACCGGAACCTGACCCGCGCGGGCTGCAGCAGCTCGCCGAGGGTCACGCAGACGTTCGGCCCCGCATCCTCCAGGACGATCAGCAAGTTGACGTCGGAGTGCGCAGGATCGAACTCCCCCCGGGCGGCGGATCCATAGACCGCCGCCATCCGCAGGTTGTCGCCGAGCCGTTGTGCGAGCGCATCGACGAGCTCGTTGGCGAGACGCATTGCTTCGTTGAGATCCAGGCTGGCAGGTTGCTGATTCATCCTCCGCACCCTCCTCCGCATCCGCCCCCGCACCCCCCTCCGCATCCGCTGCCGCACCCGGTGCTGCTGCCGCCGCTGTCGGAGCCAGCGGTGGGTGGATAGAGCGCCTGGGCTGCGTAGGCGTAGGCCGTACCGGTGAGGACTGCGGTACCCGCAGCGGCGACGGCGAGCGCGAGCGGAATGGGCGGAACCACCGCGGTGCCGGTGCCTTGGGCGACGGCCATCACGCGTCTTGCTTCGTTCTTCTGCTGCGCCAGGATGCGATTGCCCGCGGCGGACAGCTCCGGGGGACGCATTGCGAACACGGCGATGAGCGGCAGCGTGAGGATGAGAACGATCAAGAAGCCCACGTTGCCTCTTCCCGCGTATATCGCACCGGCGATGCGCGCCACACCGAACCCCACGATCGCGAGCGTCGCGAGCGCACGCACGAGGTTGAGCGCCGTTCTGACCTGCGGCTTGAGCAGCAGACCGGCATTCATGCAGCCCGCCTGGTAGTGCGAGCAGAGCATCTCGAGCGATCGCCTCGCGACGGCGAACAGTCCCTGGAACCCGATCCTGCTGCGCGTGACGTCGCACACCGCGCGCTCGACGGGGTGAAGGCGTGAAGCGTCGATGCCGGGGCGGAGCTGGAATCCATCGGCGTCGGAGTCGAGCACGCCCATGTTCACGAGGTGGAACACGGCGACCTCGCACACCGCCTGCGCGCGTCCTCGAAGCCATGCGAGCCCGTACGGGTCGGACTGGATGCTGGCCCGGTACGGATCGGCGAGCGAAGGGTGCATCGGGGCACTGGGCGGGGAGGGGCTGCCGACATGCTGTGCGAGGACTCCGAGCAGCCGGACGGCGACGACGGTTCCCACTGCGAACAGTACGTAGACCGCGAGAAATGCGGGGCCTTCGAGCCAGGGGAAGAAGGGATTGGGGGAGCTCACGGTTCCATCCTGGCGAGCACGGAGTCGTGCAGTCCTCCGTTGGTTGCGATCAGGCTGCCGGTGAGCTCGAGGCTGGCGGTGGCGTAGTCGATGGGACGACCGTCGAGATCGGTGACGCGACCCCCGGCGCCGAGCACGAGGGCTTCGGGCGCGCAGCTGTCCCACAGCTTGGCGCCTCCGGGCGAGTGCAGGTACACGTACAGGTCGGCATCGGCGGATGCGACCCGAGAGGCCTTGATGCCGACCGAGCCGCAGGGGATCGTGCGCGCGACGCCCAGGGCATCGATGAGCCGCGTGAGCCTTGCGGAACGATGCGATCGGGAGACCACGAGAGTGGCCTGATCGAGGCGGGGAACCGACGAGACCTTGCAGTCGCACTCGCTTCCGTCGGCGCGTTGGATCCAGGTGCGGACCCCCGGAATGCCGATGCGCACCAGCCCGTCGGCAGGCGTCGCCACTACGCCGAACACCGGCCGCCCGGTCACGGCAAGCCCGACCATCACCGCGAACTCGCCGTTGCGTGCGATGAACTCCTTGGTGCCGTCGAGCGGATCGACGAACCACACGCGATGCTTGCGCACGGCGGCCTCGAGCACGGCCGGGTCCTTCGGCACGCTCTCCTCGGCCACGATGCCGTCGTCAGGGAAGGCCGCGGACAGGCGCTGCACGATCAGGGCGTTGGAGCGGCGGTCGGCGATGGTGACGGGCTCGCGCGCCTGCTTGAGGTCGATTTCGAAGTCGGTGGCATAGACCTCGAGGATGAGGGAGCAGGCCTCGCGCACGGCGGGCAGGACGACGGACAGCTCGTGTTGGTAGTCGTGGCTCACGTGTGGATTCCTGCGGCGAGGAGGCGGGAGGGGAGCAGCGAGAGCTTGTCTTCGGGCAGGTAGGGCGGACCGCTGCCGGCTTCGCGCACGAGCTGATCGAGCTGCGCAGTCGTGCGCGGACCGAGCACGGCGCTGGTGACCAGGGTGTTGGAGAGCACGAAGCGCACGGCCGCGGCGCGCGGGGTGAGGACGTCGCCGCCCACCAGCTCGCGCACGACGTGCAGTTGTGCGACGCGCTGTCTGAGCCCCTGGGGGCTCCAGCGGTCGCGGCGGTGATCGCCCTCGTCGAAGGTGCGCTCCGGGCCCCAGTGCGCGGCGAGCAGGCCGTGGGCAAGCACGGAGCGGGCGAGGATGGAGACGCCGCGCATGGCGACCTCGCCGGCGATCCCGTGCAGGTCACGCGCGTGGAACAGGTTGTAGGGGAGCTCGATGACCTTCGCTCCTGCTTCGATCGCGGCGAGCGCGACGTCCTGGCTGCCGGCGCTCACGCCCCAGGCACGAAGCGAGCCGGCTTCGACCAGCTCGGTGAGGGTCCGGACGGCGTCGCCCTGCTCGACGGTGAAGACGGCTGGGTTGTGCAGCAGGCAGACATCGACCTTGTCGAGACCGAGTCGTTCGCGGGACTTTTCGAAGGCCCCGCGCAGGTGATCGCGGGAGAAGTTCCTGCAGGCGCGCTCCGGGCCGCGGTCGGTGCCGATGCGAGTGGCGACGAACACCTCGCGCCCGGACTTGCGGATCCGCTGGCCGAGCAGCTGCTCCATGCGTCCACGACCGTAGCAGTCGGCGGTTTCGAAGAGCGTGATGCCGAGCTGCAGGGCGCGATCGATGACGGCCTCGGCCTCTGTCTCGGAGACAGGCCCGTAGGCGTCACCGGACAGGCCCCAGGTACCCAGGGAGAGCTCGGTGACCTCGGCGCGAAGCGCGGTCATCGTTCGTCGTCGCACGAGCCGGTTCTAGAGGGGATGCGCCGCGGCGGCAACCCGGGAGGCGAGCCCGGCCTAGTAGACCGCGCAGTCGCACTTGCCGTTGGCAAGCTTGCAGCTGCCGACCTTGGTGACGCCGTCCGCGTTCACCCCGAGGCACTGCAGCGCCTCGCACTTGGGGTTGAACACGCTGCCGCAGTCCTCGCAGATGCAGAACTTGCTGATCGCATAGTCGCCGTGCATGCCCGCCGGGCAGCCGTCCGCAGGGACGTACACCTTCGTGCAGACCTTCGGCGTGCCCGGGTTGTTGTCGTCGTCGATGCACTGCAGCCCGCCCGTGCAGTCCGTGTCCTTCTCGCACTTCTGGCAGGGATTCGCCGAGGGCTGACAGTCGCACCTGTCGCCCGTCAGCTTGCACTCGCCCACGAAGGTGCCGTCGGTTCCCTTCGCCAGGCACGTCAACGACTCGCAGCGCGGGTTGATGATGCTGCCGCAGTCCTCACAGATGCAGTACTTGCTGACGTTGTAGTCGCCGTGCATGCCGGCCGGGCAGCCGGTGTTCGGGTCGTAGGGCTTTGTGCACACCTTGGGCGTGCCCGCGTTGTTGTCCTCGTCGAAGCACACCAGACCCCCCGTGCAGTCCGCGTCGCTCTCGCACTTCTGACATGGATTCGAAGCCGGCTGGCAGTAGCACTTGTCGCCCGTCAGCTTGCACTCGCCCAGCTTCGATCCGCCATCCGTCGTGATGAGGCACGAGGTCGGCTCGCACTTGGGGTTGTACTTGCCGCCGCAGTCGTCGCAGATGCAGTACTTGCTGACGTTGTAGTCGCCGTGCATCCCGTCCGGGCAGCCGGTCTTCGGGTCGTACGGCTTGGTGCACACCTTCGGCGTCGCAGGGTTGTTGTCCTCGTCGAAGCACACCAGCCCGCCCGTGCAGTCGGCGTCGATCTCGCAAGGGTGGCAGGGATTGGACTCCGGCGACGCCGCTTCCGTGGGGAGATCGATCGAGACGTCGGCCGGCGGCGCGGTCTCCATCGCCGAGGCGTCGAGACAATCATTTGTGCCGACATCGGGACACCCGCAGTCCACCTTGCTGGTGTCGTTGGAGCCCCCTCCGCAACCGGCCCACGTCAACGCAACCGTCACGAGCACGCCAAGCCTCGCCTTGCCGATCTTCATTCTCGCCTCCAACCCTCACAGAGAAGCTCAAGTTCCATCGGCCGCGCAGCGCGCGCAGGCCAACATCAATCCAGTACGCTTGCCCGCGTAGGGGGTCAACGCGAGGCCGACGGAGGTGGGTGACCAGCCGCACGCGCGGCGCATATCGAGAAGGATGTTAGGGTGTCTTCTCGAACCAGTAGTGCAGCGCGCCGAAGTTGCCTTGCAGGGCGTGCAGCTCGATGGGCGTGCGGTCGGAGGCCGCGGCCGCGGGGATGACGAACTCGTATTCCTTCGCCCGGCTGGAGGGGAGCGAGAGGGTGACCACGACGCTTCCGGCGACCGACAACGTCACGGTGGCTCCCGAGGTGCCGCCGACCAGGCGGGCGATGCCGCGCACACTCTTGCCTGCGGGCAGGCGCGCGAAGAATCTGTCCCAAGTGCGCTCGAACCTACCGCCGTCGGCGAAGGCGCGCTGCTGCGCCAGATCGACGAGCTCCTCTTCCTCTTCGCCGTCGTCGCTCAGGTACTCCTTGTGCACGCGGTTCGAGGTCTCCGTGAGTCCCGCCTGGAACATCTCGTAGCCGTGATCCTTCTCCGATTCGAGGTCCGCGACGTCGAGCGTGTCCGCGAAGTCCCCGGAGGAGGCGACCATCACGGGCTTGTCGCCGGAGCCGAGCAGATCCCTGCGGGCTTCGAAGACGGTCATGCGGGTGCCGCCGAGGATGCTCTGGTCGGTGACGACGGCCTCGAACAGCTCGCGTCCGAGGACCGGGTCGCAGGCCATCCACTGCTGGTAGACGATGAAGTGCGTGGGGAAGCGCTGGGGAGCGGAGCGCACGAGGCGCTCGTAGTGCTCGAAGCGCGAGCCGGGACCGTGAGCCCAGTACTTGGATTCGCCGGAGGTGGTAAGGCCGACGACGTCGAAGGTGTACAAGCCCGAGACGTAGGCGATCGCGCCGGTGTCGTTGACGCCGATGATGGCGTTGGCCGGGAGGTTGTCGCGCGCCCAGGCGCCTAGCTTGACCTGCTGGCGGTCGATGGCCGAGGCGCTTTCGGCGACGTTGTCCATGGACCAGGACAAGCCGTTGGCGAACCAGCCCGCGGCGACTCCGCAAGCGACGGGGGAGAAGGAGAGCCAGCGGGGATTGAGCTGGGCGAAGGTGTCGGCGACGAGGCGTGCGAGGCAGCCGAAGCCGACGAACCAGGCCGGGAAGAAGGGCCAGAGGTACCGCAGGCGGTTCCACAGGAAGCTGTTGTACGTGGCGATCGCGAACAGGCCGCAGGCGAACATCAGCACGAAGGCGGCGCGCCACGGTTGCTTGTAGCGCCAGCCCGCGATCGGGATCGCGCACAGCGCGGCCACGAAGAACGGCGTCGCGTTCTTCGGGACCATCGTCAACGACCACTGCTCGCCGTTGAACAGCGTGGTGAACAGCAGCGTGAGATTCCCGCGGATCGCGGACCACAGCACCGGCCAGGTGGCGTGGTACGGGCTGAGCGGCAGCCACTTCACCATCGCAGTGTTGGAGCTCGACTGGCCGGTGAGCAGCAGCGTGACGAGCGGGATGATCGTGGGGCCGATCCAGGGAAGCAGGGCCCAGGCCCGCCCGCGCCACGGGCGCTGGGCAGGGGACAGGGGAAAGGCGGCGAGGGCGACGGAGGCGAAAGCGGATGCGAGCATTCCCTCCGGGCGCATCAGGGGCGCGACGATGGCGAGCACGAGCAGCTCGGTGCGTCGTGCGCGCGTGCGGTGCCCCTGCTCTCCTTCGCACCATTCGGCGGCCACGCGGGCCGTACGCGCGATGAGCCAGGCGAGGGGGATGGCCTCCATGGCGCTGGCGGCGAACCAGGCGAAGGGGCCGAACAGGGCGGTCATGGCGGCGACGGCCCACGCGGTGGGCTTGCCGGTGAGGCGGGTGGAGAGGCGATAGGCTTCGACGACGAGGGCTGCGTGGGCGAGGAAGCCGAGGATCCAGGCGGGCCAGATGAGGGACAGGCCGCGGAAGCCCACGAGGTGGAACAGGGCGAGCAGCGCGGGCCACGCGAAGCTGGTCGCACCCGCCGTGAAGGCGTCCCCCGGCGCGTAGGTGAAGAAGTGCCCCGAAGCCAGGTTGCGCGCGTACTGGAAGTGGATGAACGAGTCGTCGAGCGGCACCGCGGGATGGCCCGTGCGCGCGAGCACGGTCCGCAGGGTGTACCAGGCGACGATGCCCGACAGGACGGCAGCGGGCAGGTAGACCGAGGCATCGAGCAGTCGCTGGCGTCCGAAGCGCTGTTCGAGCTTGAGGAGGAATCCGGGCGAATCGGAGGACATTGCTGGGGGGTCGGGGGGGAGCTCCGACGGCGGGAGACTGCCGGGGGACGCGCGCAAGCGCAAGGGGATCCCCTCCCTTGCGGGGGTCGGGGGCTTCTTTCGTGCCGACCCGCACCGCACCCCCACAGCGCAACACGATTCTGCTATCGGAGGTGCGACCCACCGGTGATCACGTGAAGCAGCCCTACCCCTACGAACACGCACCCCGCCTCGCTCCCCAAGGTCCGATCGACCTCGCATCGCTCACGGGGCAGAACTGCGGTCCCCTCGAGATCGAGATCGGCCCGGGACGCGGCGCCTTCCTGCTCGACCGCGTCGTCGAGCGACCCGAAGCGCGGATTGTCGGCCTCGAGATCCGTCAGAAGTGGGCCACGATCGTCGATGACCGCCTCCGCGCCATGGGGCAAGGCGAACGGGCGCGCGTGTATGCGGAAGACGCCCGGCTCGTGCTCCCCCGGATGCATCCGGACGGCGGCGTAAGCGCGTTCTTCGTGCACTTCCCGGATCCTTGGTGGAAGGCGCGCCAGCGCAAGCGTCTGGTGGTCGCCCTCCCCTTGCTCGATCAGATCGCGCGCCTGCTGCAGCCTGGGGGCATGCTGTTCGTGCAGACCGACGTGGTGGATCGCGGCGAAGGCTACGAGACGCAGATCGACGCGCATGCGGCGTTCGAGAAGGACGGCGACGAGCCCGGATCGGCGCGGCTTGCGACGTCGCCCTGGTCGTCGCGCGGAAATCGCGAACGTCGCGCGGAGCAGGACGGCATCCCCGTGCTGCGGCTGCGCTACCGGCGCAAGGCCTAGCCGGTAGCTTCGGCGCCTGGTCGCATCCGAGTGCGCGCACCCGCTGTCGCGAAGCGAGCCGAGCGGGTGCGTTGACGCCTCCCGTCGGCGCCCGTACCGATCAGACATGGAACGCTTCGCCTGCCGACCGATTCTGCTGCTCGCGGGGCTCGTCGCGACCGCATCCTGCACGCCAGGCGTGCCCGCTCCCGCGCCGCCCACCACCCCGCCCGCCGCCCCTTCGGCTGCCCTCGACGCCAGCGCGAGCGCACCATCGGCGGCCCCGAGCGCGAGTGGTCCGGAGAGCGTTGCGGCTGTCGCGTCCGCTCCCGGTCCACGGGGGCCGCGCTTCGTTCCGGGCACGATCCGGTGCAACGAGAAGCTGTGCAAGGCGGGCAAGGAGGTGTGCTGCGCGTACGGCGACGAAGTGGGGTGTGCTGCGCGCGTGCCGATGGGGACAGGCAGGATGCTGGAGCAGAAGCTCGAGCCACAGCATCGGGCCTGCACTGAGCAGGTGTCGTCGAAGTACTCGATGAGCAGTGTGTCGTATTGCGACGATTCCTCCGACTGCGGAGCGAACGAGGTCTGCTGTGTGAACTGGGGACCGGGCTCGGGGAACTCCCACGCGATCTGCGTGCCTGCCGCGCGCGACAGGTCCAACGTCTGCGAGCTCTCCGAGTCGTGCGTGGAGGGGCAGCCGTGCGCGATCGCCAACACGCACTGCGAGGGTGGTGCATGCGTGCTCGACAACGCCCGCGTCCGGTGCAGTGGAGTAGTCTGCGAGGGCGCGACGCCGGTCTGCTGCACCCTCGAGCCGGAGACCGCACCGGTGTGCAGCTCGGCGGACAAGTGCAGACCCACGCCCGATTCCGGTCCGTTCCCCACGGCCAACGAGTGCTCGGGGCCATCGAGCTGTCCCAGGGGGATGCTCTGCCAGCGGAACCTGTTCCACTCGTACTGCTCGGGGATGCTCGACGGAGCCAATGCGCGGCTGGTATGCGAGACCGACAAGGACTGCCCCGCGGATCACTGCAAGATGTGGGGGGGCAAGGGGAAGCCCAAGTGCGTGTTCGACACGGACTTCTCCTACTGCACCTGTCCGTGACGGCGCTCAGCGATCGGCTGCGGCGTCGGGGCCCGCGTCGGCGGGGGGGGCGCCGTGGGTGACGAGCGCAGGGAACTCGACGTTGGTGGGGGGCTCGACGAACGCGCCGAGGAAGGATCTCCACTGCACCTGATAGCGTCCGGCCGGTGAGCCGATGACGTACTGGCGAGCATGCGGGTGCACCCACGCCACGGGCACGCCGTCGACCAGGAAGAAGCGCATCGAGTCGCTCTCGTTGACTGCGACGAACCCTTCGCCCGGAGCGCCCTTGAACTCGGGGTCGTTGCGAGGGTGCGCGATGTCGATGGGGCGCGTGCGGAACGCGGCGACCTGCTCGCGCGTGAGGAAGATGCCCGAGGAGTTTGGCGGGAGGCCCGAGCTCGACAGTGAGGCGCCGGCGGGGGGCACGGAGAGCATGCCGGTCGGGAAGTCGGTCCGGATGTTGAGCGTGGTGACGTCGAAAGTGATCGTGCCTCCGGAGGGCCAGGTGTACTCGGCGTGCACCGGGACCTGCCCGAGGGTGCAGATGGTGGCGGAAGGCTCGGCGCCGGCGAGCTCGACGAGGGTGCGGCAGAGCAGTTGGCCGCCGAGGCCGACGTTGACGACGTGAGCTTGATCGAGCTGGAGCTTGCCGGAGGCGGTGTGGACGAGCGCACGGCTGGTCGGGAAGCCGAAGCGAGGGCCGGGCGAAGGAGCGCTCATGGCCCGCTCGTTCATCAGCGGAGTGACGTCGAGGCGGCGCTCGTCGATCAGGGCGCGCACGGCTCCGGGGGGAACGATCCGGTAGGTATCAGAGGAGGGCCACACCAGCACGTGACCGAAGCGGTCATGGCGAGCCCGCAGCTCGGAGTACCTGGCAAGAGTGAACGACAGGGAGTCGAACAGGATCCGCATCCGGCCGTACTCGGTCAGGTCGATCGTCCAGAGCCTGCGGGTGAGCTTCCGGGCGGCATCGATCCCGGCCTGCGCGGTTTCGGCGTGATGCGGCGGCGGCGGAGGCGCGGGCCAGATCCACTCCGCGGCGAGGGTCACACCCTGCGCCTCACGGCCTGGGAGCTGATCGGCGGCGAGCGCCTGGTTGGCGATCAGGGCCGTCGGCGGCGGCATCCCCGCGTCCGGAAGGATCAGGCGCCCTCGCGAGTCCGCCGGAATGCCGACCATCTTGGGGGGCTGAGACGACGGGTCGGCAGTTGCGGGGGTCGATGCGAGCGGAGCGGGCAGGATCGTCGCGTTGGGGCTGGGATTGGCGGCGTCTTCCGTCGCCTCCAGGGGCCTGTCGCGAGGCGTGCAGGCGGCGAACCCCAACGACAGGGCGATCAGGGCGAGGACGGGTCTCACAGGCGTGCCTTTCCGACTAGGTCGCGCAGATTCATGCCGCGGCGTTCGCCGTAGCGCAACATCCCCTCGAGGATTTCGCGCGGCGCGCAGGGATCGCGGAAGCTCGCGCTGCCGACCTGCACCGCGCTGGCGCCCACCAGGAGAAACTCGATCGCGTCGTCGGCGGTCGCGATGCCCCCGATGCCTACCACCGGGATCTTCACCGCGCAGGCAACCTCCCAGACCATGCGCAACGCGATCGGTTTGATGGCGGGGCCGGAGAGCCCGCCGGTGCGGTTGGCGAGCCTCGGCTCCCACGTCTCCGGATCCACCGCCAGCCCGCGGATCGTGTTGATCGCGCACAGCGCATCGGCGCCCGCCTCTTCGCACGCGCACGCGATCTCGGCAATGCGCCCCGCTTCCGGCGACAGCTTGATCCACACGGGGCGACGCGAGGCCTTCTTGACCGCCGCGGTCACCGCCGCGGCCATGACCGGATCCACGCCGAACGCGATGCCCCCCTTGTCCACGTTGGGGCACGAGATGTTGACCTCGAGGGCGGCGATTCCGTCCTCGCATTCGAGACGTCGGGCGAGGGATGCGAAGTCCTCGATGCTGGTGGCGAAGAGGTTGGCGATCACGGTGATGCCGTGAGCGCGAAGGAGCGGGAGCTTGTCGGCGCAGAAGGCATCGACGCCGATGTTGGCGAGGCCGATGGCGTTGAGCATGCCGGAGGGGGTCTCGCAGACGCGCGGGGGCGGGTTGCCCGCGCGCGGCAGCAGGCTCAGCCCCTTGGTGCAGATGCCGCCGAGGGCAGCGACGTCGAAGTAGGGCTCGAACTCCAGGCCGTAGCCGAAGGTCCCCGACGCGGTGAGCACCGGGTTGCGCAGCACGAGCGAGCCGAGGGGGACGCGTGGGTCGCAGGCCATCTCATCGCCCCCAATCCACGGCGAAGCCGTCCACGCACGGACCCTGCGAGCAGGCGTACAGATAGCCTCCCCCGGCCCGTGGCACCGCGCACCCAAGGCACACGCCGAAGCCGCACCCCATCACCGTCTCGAGCGACACCTCGCACAGCGCTCCCGCCTCGCGACACATCCCTGCCACCACCGCCATCATCCGACGGGGCCCGCACACGTACGCCTTCACGCGTCCGTTCGTGTCACGAAGCACCTGCTCCAGCAGCCGAGTCACCAGGCCCGTCTCGCCCGAGGAGCCGTCCTCCGTGGCGATGCGCAGATCGGCCACGCGCCCCAGCGCGCCGTCGAGAGGCAGCTCGCAGGCCGTGCGGCCGCCGTACAGCGCGATCGGTTCGCGTCCGAGAGCTGCGAGGGATCGCGCGAGGAACAGCAGGGGGCAGACGCCGACGCCTCCAGCCACGAGCACGGGGGTGCGGTCCTCGGGGCAGGGGGACCAGCCGCTCCCGAGCGGCGCGTGGAAGGTGAACAGCTCGCCTGGGGAAGCAGCCGCGAGACGCCGGGTGCCTTCGCCCACGACCTTGACGAGGATGGAGGGGGTCTTGCCGGCCTCGAGGAGGCTCATGGGACGGGGCAGGAAGGGGGACGAGCCCCACGTTGCGCCGCGGACCATGGCGAACTGGCCCGGGTCGGCCTCGAGGGGCCGATCGAGCCCGAAGGTGAGCACGTGGTGCGTGGAGCCGACGGCTTCGCGGCGGAGCAGCGGAGCGACGAGCTGTCGGGCGAGGGAGCCGCAGTGGCAATCGGGGGCGCAGGAGGGTTCCACTACAGCCGCACCTCGTCGCGGCCGGGCACGATCTGGCCGGTCTCGGGATCGAGCACCATGACCATCTCGAGCGCGTCCTCGCCGTTGTCGGAGTAGTAGCCGGGGCGAAGGCCGATCGCGAAGAAGCCCATGTTGCGGTAGAGCTGCACGGCGGGCTGGTTGCCGAGGCGGACCTCGAGCACGATGAGGCGGACCTTGCGCTCGCGCGCATAGGCGAGGCCGGTCTCCATGAGGGCGAGGCCCACGCCGCGCCTGCGGTAGGTGCTGGAGGTGGCGACGTTGAGGATGTGGAGCTCGTCGGCGACGTGCCAGGTGACGAGGTAGCCGACGGGGGTGCCGCGAGCGCGAGCGCCGGGGAGCCTGGCGACCCAGGCGTGGGTGAAGGGACGCGAGATCTCCTCGCGCGCGTCCATGCGAGTGCCGGAGGAGAACGAGGCCTCGCCGATGGCGTTGATGGCGTCCAGGTCGGGATCGTTGGCGAGCAGGGGCTCGATCACGACGGGCAGCGGCACCTTGTTCGGCATGGCAGCTACAACCTAGCAGCGCACGGCGCACGGCGGGAAGTGCCTGCGCGAGCTGGAGTCAGCCCACCGGGAGCGGCGGTGCCGAAGCGGGGCGCGCCGACAGGCCGGGCATGCGCTCCACGAGCGCCGCGCCGTCGACGAGCAGGGCAGGGGAGCCGGAGGGGGTGACGACGACGCCGGCGTAGGGGCCTGCGACGGCGAGGAGCGGCGGAGCGGGCCGGGCAGCGACCCGTTCGAGCGTGCCGATGCGTTCGACGCGGACGGGAGCGGAGGCGTGGGCGAGATCGTGTCCCAGGACGAGCACGAAGGGGCCGCGGTCGTGGGTTGGCGTGAACGGATCGAGGCAGGCGGCGAGCGAGGGGGCGGAAGCGTCGCTGCTCGCGTCGGCCGCTCGCACGCGCAGGATTCCGGCGCAGGCGAGCGCAAAAGAGCGTCCGGCGGACTCGACCCAGAGGGCGGGGATCAGACCGCGTGCGACGACAGGGAGCTCGAGGGAGGCAGCGAAGCCGAGGCCCGGATTGTTCGTAATACGAATCGTTCCGCCGTAGCGCCTCACGACCTGCTGCACCAGGTCGAGGCCCACGCCGCGTCCCGCAAGCACATCGGGCGAAGCCTGCGTCGTCAGCCCGGGGGTGAACAGCAGCTCGAGCAGCATGTCGTCCGCCGCCTGCACGGCGAGCTCCGCGCCGATGGCCCCCGAAGCGATGGCCTCGCGCCGTACCGCCTCGGCATCCACCCCGGCGCCGTCGTCCTCGACCGACACGACGAGCAGGGCGCCGCGCACGGACGCGCGCAGGGTGACGGTGCCGACATCGGGTTTGCCCGCGGCGCGGCGTTGTTGCGGAGGCTCGATCCCGTGGGCGACCGCGTTGCGCGCGAGCTGCAGGACGGGATCGACGAGGGCCTCGGCGAGCTTGCGATCGATCGGGATGGCAGCGCCGACGGTGGCGACCTGAAGGAGTCTCCCCTCGGAGCGCGCGACGGCATCTACGGCTGCGCGGGCGGGCTCGAAGACCAGGGACATGCTCGCCTGTCGCATGGAGCCGAGGTCGGCCTGGGAGGCGGCGACGTCGTCGCGGACACTCCGCGCCTGTGCGCGAGTGCGCGCGGCCTGCTGCTCGAGGCGATCGGCATCGGCGCCGAGGGCGTTGGCGACCGCCTCGATGCGGGCGATGGCCGCGGCGGGCGCGCCCCAGGGGCGAGGGGGGCCGATGAGGCGCTGCGCTTCCGCGAGGGAGGCACGCTGATCGCGAAGCGTCCTTGCCAGCTCGCGTGACAGGTCGGCGTGGGCACGGTACTCGCCGCCGAAGGAGGCGAGGCGGCCAATGCGCTCCAGCACGCGATCGAGCGCCGGAGCGGGAACGCGCAGCCACCCCTGGAGCTGCGGGGAGGCGTCTGCGCGGGGCGCCGGTGGCGCGTCGGTTCCGGTTCTGGGCAGGGCGCTGGGACGCAGCGACGCGGTGCGAAGGTTCTCGAGGGCGCGCTCCGGAGCCTCGACGAGCTGGCCCAGGAGCGTGCGCCATCGGGTGAGCTCCGCGAGCGCATCGCCGGTGGCGGTTCCACCGCCGCTACCCCGTCGCAAGCGAGCCTCGAGCCCGTGACAGAACCAGGCGAGCAGCTCGTCGCCGACCGCGAGGGCCGCGCCCTTCATCGTGTGCACGTGGCGGAAGGTCTCCTGCACGACCGCTGCGGGGTCCGTTGACGATGCCAGCGCGGCATCGATGGCGGCGATGCGGTCGCGCATCTCGGAGACGTAGCGTTCGGCGATCGCGGCATCGAAGGATCGCGGTCGCAGGTCGACGGGTGCGTGGGGCCATGGATCGCGCCAGGCGTCGTGGCCGGCCTCGAGGTTGACGATGGCGGCATCGACGAGGTCGTGCGCATCGCGCAGGGCAGCGCTTTCGCCGGAGCGGAATCGACGTTCGACGCGAGCGAGGGCATCGGCGAGGGCGCGTTCTCCGGCGACGCCGGCGGCGCCCTTGGCGGCGTGCAGGGCCCTGCCCGCGGCGCGATCGTCTCCGGCCCCGGGGGCGAGGGCTGCGGAGTGCTTCCGCAGCTCGGAGATCAGCAGCGCGCGCAGGTTCGGGTCGAGCATCGAGGGGCTACTCAGGATGTGCGCTTGGGGCCCAGGTCGGCGAGGAGGCGTGCGAGCGGCTCCACCAGGGGAGCGAGCACGACCCGTGCAAGCTCTCCTTGCGCAGCGGTCTGCAGCTCGGACAGCTCCGCGACGAGGGCGCGCGCGTGCTCGGACGCGCGGTTGAGGGTTCGCGCCGTGTCGGGGTCGGTCTCCGACAGCTTGCGCGCCCAACGCGCCAGCTCCTCGAGCGACTGCGCTGCTTCCTGCGCTCCGGTCTGCGCCGTCGCCGCCCCCGTCGCCACCTCCGACTCCACTTGCCGGATCTGCTCGGCGTGATCCATCACCCTCCCGGCCGCAGGCCTCACGTCGTCGAGCGCACTCTGCACGTCCCCCAGCGCCTCCGCGCCGCGATCCACGCCCGCGCGGATCTCGTCGCTGACTGCCGTCAACGCCCTGCCGGTCGCATCACCCACCCGCGCCCCCTCGAGCCCGAGGTTGAGCGCCACCAGACGCAGCCTGTCGAACGCATCGCCCACCCGTGCCGTCGCCGGTGCGGTGTCGTCGAGACGTGCCCGCGCCGTGCGCGCCGTCTCGATCAACGCGTCGATCGTCTTGCGTTGCTTGGCCGAGCACGACGCCACCTGGATGCTGGCCTCGGTCACGCTGACCACGGACTGCGAGGCCGCTTCGTGGGCGTGCCACAGGTGAGCCTCGGCCTCGATCAGATCGCGCCCCTCGACCCCCGGGTCCTTGCCCAGACTCCGCAGCACCTCGCGCCAGCTCCTGCCTCGACTCATCGAATCCCCTCGTCGCGCGTTCGCGCTCGCCACATCGCCCGCTCCGCTTCGATCAGCAACGCGTCGAGATCGAGCTCCTCGACGTCGCCGCCCTCGAACAAGACCCCCGGGGCCCCGTCGGCGCGCGGGGGGAAGCTCCCGCAGCCGACGATCCGGGCACCTGCGAGGGCCACCCAACCGGCCTGCGTCTCGCACAGGATGACTCCCCCCGAGGTCTCCCCCACCAACAGCACCGTTGCGACGCGGTCGTCGATCACGGAGACGCCCATGGCGGGGAGAGCGAACCCGGGCACGGGCGCCGGGGCGGTGAAGGGGGCGACGGTGCGCGCGGTCGTGGCGGGGACGAATCGCGTCCCGAGCCCGGTCTCGATCACGAGCCCGCCCCGCGGCTCTCCCGGAGCGGCGCCGGTCATGCCTCCGCCTTGAGGCGCACCAGCCGCGATTGCAGCATCCGGTAGAAGGTCTTGCACGCGTCGAACGACGACTGCTGCGTCTCGTCGATGATCTCGCGCACCGTCCGCTCGCCGTCCACCGCGTCGAGAACGGAGCGCTCGGCGGCAGTGAGCTCAGCCGGCCCAAGCGTGGCGATCGCGGGCTCGTTGCGCACCAGGACCGCTTCGAACTGGATCGACTCCTCGATCACGCGCCACTCGTCGACACGCCGGAATCCCTCCATCACGATCGCGGCGACGGGCAGGCCGAGCCTGGCCGCGTCGGCCTCCGGCACGATGAGATCGCGCAGGAGAACGAAGCGGCCGCGTTGCCAGCGCAGCACGTCGTAGATCATCTCGCTGGTCTGGCGCGTGAGGGCCTTGCGGACGTCGTCATCCGAGACGAGCCCCATCTCCACGAGCGTGTCTCCGAGCAGAGAGCCGGACTTGGAGGCGACATCCACGGCGTTTTCGAGGTCGGCCTTGGAGAGAACACCGGCGTCGATCAAGTAGCGTCCGAGCCGGAACTCCGGCGCAGCGCCCTTGGCCTGGGCGAGATCGATGCAACCATCGCGCAGCACGATCGTGACCTCGACCTTGCCGCGGCTCACCTCGAGCACGCCGCTCTGCCGCTGCATCTGCAGCACCTGCAGGATTTCGCCGAGGGGGATGCCGGAGATGTCCCCCGAGAGCGCCTCGGCCGTGCGCTGCATGCGCCAGTTGCCCAGCCTGGCCGCAAGCTCGATGAGGGCCGCGTCGTCCACGATCTCCGAAATCGAATCGTTCAGACTCGACTCCTCGAGCTTCGCATCCGCCGGCAACGTCTTGAGCGCGCTCGACACCACTTCCGCGATGAACTGCACCAGCTCGCCCTTCGCGCGCTGGCGCGACTCCGGACGGGAGCTGGGGCGAAGGCTGTCGGGTGTCGCCAGCAGCGCGTCCTCCTCGGGCATCTCCTCGGGCTTGGGCGCTTCGGGGACCTTGCCGTCGCGAGCGCGCGCGAGCGCGGCCTCGACGACCGCGAGCAGTCCGCGGGGATCGAACGGTTTGGTGATGGCGTCGAGGGCGCCGGTCTGGCGCAGAAACTGGTCGCGGATCCGCTCGGCCTTGGCGCTCATCAGCACCACCGGCAGCGTCTTGAGTGACTCGCGCGCGCGCAGCTCCCTGCAGAACTGGTAGCCGTTCATGCGCGGCATCACGAAGTCGAGCAGCACCAGGTCCACCGGCTCCTTGTCGAGCAGATCCAACCCCGCCTGCCCGTCACTCGCTGTGAGCGTCTGGTAGTCGTGGCGCGTCAGGATCGTCCCCACCACCTTGCGGAGGGTCGGGCTGTCGTCGATCACCAGAACTCGCGCACCCATCGGTGGCGGCCATCGTGGTGGCAGGCCCGCGAGTGGTCAAGGAGAACCACCCGCGGGAACCTCTCCTACAGGCGACGCATCCATGCTAGACCCGCCCGACGGTGACTTCCTTTCGCGACCACATCCAAGAGCATCAACCGCGATTCCTGAGCGAGCTTGGGGAGTGGCTTCGGATCCCGAGCATCTCTTCGTTGCCCGAACACGCATCCGACATGGTTCGCTCCGCAGATCATCTGGCGAACCATCTGCGAAGGCTTTGTCCGGACAAGGTCGAGGTCTGGCCCACCGCGCGACACCCGGCCGTGTTCGCCTGCTGGCGCACTTCCCCACAGGCGCCCACTGTCCTCATCTATGGCCACCACGACGTGCAGCCGGTCGATCCGCTGCCGCAGTGGACCACGCCGCCGTTCGAGGCTTCGGTGCGGGACGGCCGGCTGTATGGCCGCGGCGCGACCGACGACAAGGGGCAGCTCTGGATGCACGTCAAGGCGATCGAGACGCTGCAGCAGTGCCTCGGCCGCCTGCCCCTGAACGTGTCGATGATCGTCGAGGGCGAGGAGGAGATCGGCTCGCCAAGCTTGATCGAGTTGTTCCGGCGCCATCCCGAGGAGCTCACCGCCGACGTCGTCTGCGTGTCGGATACCGACATGTTCCAGCCCGGGGTGCCGTCGATCTGCGTGATGATGCGCGGCATCGCCTGCTTCGAGATCGAGCTGCGCACGGCCGATGGAGATCTGCACTCGGGATCGTTCGGGGGAGCCGTGGCAAACGCGTCGACGGAGCTGGCGCGGCTGTTGGGGGGGCTCCACGACGGGTCGGGGCGGATCGCGATCGAGGGATTCTACGACGACGTGCGGGTGATGACGGAAGGGGAGAGCGAGGAGCTGCACGCGGTTCCGTTCGATCGGGAGGTGTTCCGGTCCCAGTCCTCGAGCGCGGTGGAGACAGGGGAAGGGGACTACTCCACGCTCGAGCGGCTCTGGACGCGACCGTCCCTCGACGTCAACGGGATCACGGCGGGTTTTCAGGGGCCTGGCAGCAAGACGGTGATTCCGTCGGTGGCGACGGCGAAGCTGAGCTTCCGCATCGTGGCCGATCAGGATCCGGCGCGGGTCCACGCATTATTGCGTGCGCACGTGGAGAAGCGGGTTCGTCGGGGCGTGCGGTGGGAGGTGCGGGCGCAGCACTCGGGGCTGCCGTATCGTGCGCCGACGAAGGCGCCGGTGTACGCAGCGGCGCGACGAGCGCTGCAGCGCGCGTTCGGTCGTCCGGCGGTGTTCGCGGGGGAGGGGGGGAGCATCCCGTTTGCGCGAGCGATTGGGGATGCGACGGGGGCGCCGTGTCTGTTGTTGGGGTTCGGGCTGCCGGAAGGCAACGCGCACGCGCCGGACGAGTGGTTGCTGTTGGACAACTTCCAGAAGGGGATCGAGAGTCTGGCGCACCTGTACGAGGAGATGGGTGCGACCGGGCAGCGTTGACCGCGGGGACGACATGGCGGAACACAAGACAGAAGGACAGGGGCGCAAAGGGCGCAAGGCGCGCACGGAGCGACGGTTCGAGGCGGTGAGCGCGAGCAGCTCGTGGGCGACGCTTGCGGGCACGGTGGTCGGGGCGCTCTTGCTGGGGGCCGGGATCTACTCGCAGTGGCTCAGCTCGCGGCCGTGGAACCTCGCGCCCTGGATCGTGGGGAGCGGCGCCGTCGTACTTGCGGCGGTGATCCTGTGGGGCGACTTCGGGGGCAAGGCCGTGCGCGTTGGGGATGCCGGCGTGGCGTTGGAGCTGCCCGGCAAGCCGTTGCGACGGTTGGGCTGGTACGCGGTCGAGTCGATCCGGGTCGACAAGGGGCAGCTCCGAATCGTGGGAAGCGACACGGAGATCTCGCTGTCCCTGACCAGCGACGCGCAGGCGTCGGCGTGGGTGGTGAAGGAGGCGCGGGCGCGCATCCCCTCGCGGGTCGAGCTCAGCAAGGAGGAGCGTCAGGGGCTGCCAGAGCCCAGCGAAGCCTTGGGGACCCAGTTGCCGGTGGAGACGCTCCAGGTGACGGGGATGCGGTGCAAGGCGAGCGGCAAGGTGATCACGTTCGAGCGCGACGCGCGCCCGTGTCCCCGTTGCGGGCAGGTCTACCACTGCGAGTCGGTCCCCGAGACGTGCCTGACCTGCGAGGCGGATCTCGCCGTCCCGAAGGGCAAGTCTTCCTAGTCCCCGAATCCAGCTCCTCACGATCATTGGCTTTTCGGGCGACGGCTCGCGTTGACATCGGGTAGCGCGGCGGCTTAGCCTGTCGGCGCCCGTCTCGGTCGTGGCCGTGGGTCGCGACGCGGGCATCGAGGACCAACCGCTGGCCGATCGGGGCCATTTCGGAGGGCTGCCATGCTTCGCACCGTGCGAAAGATCACTCCCCTTGTCCGTGCACTCGTACTCGGCACTGCCGGCATCGTGAGCGTCACGGCCGCATCCAGTGTGATTCTCGGCTGCGAAGACGAGAGCAAGCCGGAGTACTACATCAAGCGTCTCGAAGACCCGGCGGTGCGTCCCGCCGCGGTCAAGCGTCTCGTCCAGTTCTTCGAGGATGCGATGACCCGCGCGGACAAGAACCGCGAGGACCCGAACGTCAAGGCGCTGCTCGAGAAGATCGTGCCGCCGTTGGCGAAGGCCTACGTGGCCGGCGGGCTCGAGGACAGCACGCGGTTCGAGATCCTCAAGCTGCTGGCCGACTCGCGCGACGTGCGTGCCAAGGAGGCGTGGGTCAAGGCACTGAAGGACTTCCAGGCGAACGTGAGCGAAGACGAGGCGAAGAACGCGGCGCGGGCGATCGCCAAGACGGGCGTGCGCGACGCCGACGCGCTCGATGCGATCGTGCAGGTGTTCATCAAGCTGCAGGCCGGCAGCGAGAAGGGTTCGGTGGTCTGGAAGGACTACATGGAGTCGATGCAGGAGCTCGCCTCCCCCACCTGGGAGCCGCAGTTGCTCGAGCGCCTCAACCGGCCCATGGAGATCCCCGACAAGGACAAGGACAAGGACAACAAAGACAAGATCACCTCCTACCGCAACGAGCAGTTCTGGCAGGTGACCTCCGCCGAAATCCTCGGCACCATCAAGTCTGCCAAGGCCGTCAAGCCCCTGTTCAAGTGCATCGTCAACCCCAGCAAGGCCGACGTCGCCGCCTCCGCCGTCATGGCCCTGGTCAAGATCGGTCAGCCCGCGATGCCGATGCTCTCCGACGCCCTGCTCGGCAAGGACACGGAGATCAACGAGTGGGCCAAGGGCGCGGTCAAGACCAACCCCGAGGCCGCGGTCATCCGCTCCGCAGCCCTCGTGATCGGAACCGTGGGGCGCGCCGACGGCGCCAAGCCCCTGATCGACGCGCTCACCGCTGCGAAGGACGACCCGACCAGGGCGATCATTGCGCGCGAGCTTTCGAAGGTCCCCACCTCCCCCGAATCGCTCAAAGCCTACATGGACGTCCTGATGAAGATGCCCGTGTCGGTGGACCTGCCGACCGGTGAGGTCGCCGCGGCGATGCTGACCGAGACGGTCGATGCGTTCTACGACGCGAGCGTTGTGGATCAGCTGATCAAGCGTGGCAAGGATGCGAAGGGGTCCGACGACGACAAGCGCACGATTCGCGACTCGACGATCGTGGCGTTGATCCACCTGATGAAGGCGGATCAGGTGGCGGCGGTGGAGAAGGCGATCAACGAGTGGGCGCCGAAGCCCGACGAGAACAAGCTCGAGAAGGAAGCCTTCGCCAAGTCGAAGAACACGGTGACTGCGTGCGGCGACAAGCTCGAGTGCTACCTCGCCAAGATCGAGGAGCCTGCGCTGCAGGAGCAGAAGGACCAGGTAGCCGCCATCAAGGCCGCCTACATGCTCGGCATCCTCGGCAACGAGGGCACGCGCAACGAGATGATCAAGCGCCTGCCCAAGATCAAGAACGCTGCCATCAAGTTCTCCGTCGCCAAGGCCATCGACCACCTCACCCCCAAGGGCGACAAGGCCGCGGCCGATGCGATCAAGAAGGTGATCGACGACAACAAGCAGAAAGGCGATCAGAACGTGATCATGGGCGACGCTCCGCTGCGCCAGATCATGGCTCGCATCGTCGCTCGCCAGTAGTGCGCTTGCCCGCGCCCCACCCGACATGATCCGCATCCAGATCAGCTCAGGACCCCAGGCCGGAACCCGGGTCGAGTTCGATCAGGACGTCGTCCGCATCGGACGCGCTCCCGACAACGACCTCGTCCTCGCCGAACCTCACGTCTCCGGTCACCACCTGCGCGTCGTCCGCGGACCCAACCGCACCCTCGTCGAGGACCTGCGCTCCACCCGCGGCACCACGGTTTTCGCATCCGGTGCGACCCGGCGTCTCGACGACGAGTTCGGGCTGACCGCCGAGCTCGAGTGCCCTGCCGCGCTCGAGCTCGGGAGCGGAGACGAGCTCACTCGGATCGAGATCGAGGTCGTGGACGAAGACGACGACGCGCGCGTGGTGTCGATGCGCAAGATCGAGGAGATCGCCCCTGCGGGGGTGGGCCTCGAGCGCGACCCGGATCTGCTGCGGCGTCTGTACGACGCGCAGAAGCGTGTCGGTGTTGCGGCGGATCTCGACGAGGTGCTCGGCGTGATCTGCGAAGCGGCGTTGGTGCTGTTGCCGCGGGCCACGCATGTGAGCATCACGCTGCGCGACGACGACGACCCGGCGAGCGAGCCGGTGTTCGTGACGGTGCTCACGCGCGTGCGCGCCAGCGACGGCGCAGCGCCCCCGCCGCCGACCGAGCGAATCCCGGTCGCCCGTTCGGTCTTCAAGAAGGTCATCGCCGAGCGTGCCGCGGTGCTCGCTGCCGACGCACCGCGCGACGTCGGGCAAGCGGAGTCGATCGTGGGGGCCTCGATCCGAAGCACGGTGGCGGTCCCGTTGTGGCGGGGCGAGGACATCCTGGGGGTCATCCAGGCCGACAACCGGACGGCGCCTGGGATGCTCAGCTCCCTGGACCTCGAGGTGCTGGCGCTGTTCGCCTCCAACGCCTCGCTTGCGGTCTCCAACGCCCGCCTGATCCGCAGGCTGCAGGCCGCCCAGGACCAACTCCGCAAGGAGAACACGTTCCTCAAGACCCGCGAGCAGTCCCGCGGCGGCAGCTTCGAGATCATCGGCCGCAGCCCCGCGATGCTCGGACTCCTCGGCCAGCTCGACAAGGTCGTCGACACCCGCGTCACCGTGCTCGTCGAAGGCGAAACCGGCACCGGCAAGGAGCTCGTCGCCACCGCGGTGCACTACCGCTCCCGACGCCGCGACAAGCTGTTCGTCGCCCAGAACTGCGCCGCCCTCCCCGAGAACCTCCTCGAGAGCGAGCTGTTCGGCCACCGCAAGGGCTCCTTCACCGGCGCCACCGAGGACAAGAAGGGCCTGTTCGAGATCGCCGACGGCGGCACCCTGTTCCTCGACGAGGTCGGGGAGATCTCCCTGTCGCTGCAGTCCAAGCTCCTGCGCGCCCTGCAGGAGGGAGAGATCCGTCCCGTCGGCGCCACCCGATCTCACCACGTCGACGTCCGCATCGTCGCTGCCACCAACCGCAACCTCGAGACCGAGGTCCAGACCGGCAGGTTCCGCGAGGACCTGTACTACCGTCTCAAGGTCTTCCCCCTGCGTGTTCCGCCCTTGCGCGAGCGACGCGAGGACATCCCCCTGCTCGCCGGCGCCTTCCTCAAGCGCTACTCCAGCGAGCTCGGCAAGGCGGTCGGCGGCTTCTCCCAGCAGGCCATGGAGCTGCTCGTCGCCTACGACTGGCCGGGCAACGTCCGCGAGCTGCAGAACGAGGTCCAGCGCCTCGTGATCCAGCTCGACGAGAGCGCCTTCGTCACTCCGGGGCTCCTGTCCGAGCGCATTCGCTATGTCGAAGGGCTCGTGGGCAAGTCCGGCATGGTCAAGGGCACCCTCAAGGAGATGATGGATCGCGTGGAGAAGTACCTGCTGATCGAGTCTCTCCGCGAGCACGGCGGCAACAAGACCAACGCCGCGAAGACCCTCGGGATTACCCGCGAGGGATTGCACAAGAAGTTGCGATCGCATCACATGTGATTGAGGGGCAAGAACCGGACTCCGGTGCCGCTCGGGCGTCAGCGCGCGAGGCGGCACTGGCTCTTCTTTGTCCGCAATCCGACGGAATACAGAATCATATTCACAGAGCGTCGATCCCACAAATTCCGGATGTGTTCGCAGGCGAATCGGGATCATGATCGGATTGGTTTTCCGGGTGGCTTTGCGAACGAGTCCCAGCCTCAGCATGGAATCGCTTTGCTTCCCTCGTATCGTTTCCCTCGGATTCGACGCAACGTGCGACAATGCCGCAATCCGTGTTCGGCCGAATGACTCGGGCACACCTCACGGACGGGAGAGGAAGGGGAATCGATGAGAACAATCAGGACAGTGAGTCCCATGGGAATGAAGAGCCTGCGATGGGTCGGCGGAGTGATGGCGCTGCTGGCATTCAGCGGAATGCAGGCCTGCGGGTCGTCGTCCGACGGCGAATCGGTGCTGCCGGGAGTCGGCGGCGGGGGCAACGTGGACGGGGGCGACGCCGCCCCGAGCTGCTCTTCGGGCCAGAAGCTTGCGGCTCGAGCTGCGTGAACGTCAAGACCGACACGGCGAACTGCGGAGACTGCAACAAGAAGTGCGCGACGGGCGAGGTCTGCGACAACGGGGCCTGCTCGCTGTACTGCTCCGGCGGCACGTCGAAGTGCGGCGACAAGTGCGTGAATCTCCAGAACGACGCCGAGAACTGCGGCATTTGCGGCACGAAGTGCGCGGACGGCCAGGTATGCGCTGCTGGCAAGTGCGCCCTCAGCTGCCCCTCGAACCTCACGGACTGCAACGGCGTCTGCGCGGATCTGAAGCACGACAACTCCCACTGCGGCTCGTGCACCGTGGCGTGCGATCCCGGCGAGGTGTGCTCCTCGGGGACGTGCGCGCTGTCGTGTCAGCAGGGGCTGACGGACTGCAACGGGACGTGCGTGAACCTCCAGTCCGACCTCGCCAACTGCGGTACTTGCGGCACGGCCTGCCCGTCCGGTCAGGTCTGCTCGGCGGGCGCGTGCGCGGTGACCTGCCAGACGGGCCTGTCGGTGTGCTCGGACATCTGCGTGAACCTGCAGACGGATCCGGACAACTGCGGCACGTGCGACAACGAGTGCGGGGCCGGACAGGTGTGCTCCGGAGGCGTCTGTCAGGTGTCGTGCCAGCAGGGGCTGACCGACTGCTCCGGGCTGTGCGTGAATCTGCAGACGGACCTCGCCAACTGCGGCGATTGCGGGGATGCCTGCGGGCCGGGCCAGGTGTGTTCCGGAGGCGATTGCGCGCTGTCTTGCCAGGCCGGCCTGGATGACTGCAACGGCTTGTGCGTGAATCTGGACAACGACAACCAGAACTGCGGCGACTGCGGAATCGCGTGCGCGGCCGGGCAGGTGTGCTCCATCGGCGCGTGCGAGATCAGCTGTCAGCAGGGGCTGACCGAGTGCGACGGCCTGTGCGTGAACACCGCGAAGGACAACACGAACTGCGGCGACTGCGGTGTGGCGTGTGCGGCAGGACAGGTGTGCTCCGGCGGCGCGTGCCAGGTCTCGTGTCAGCAGGGGCTGACCGAGTGCAACGGTCTGTGCGTGAACCTGCAGACCGATCTCGACAACTGCGGCAAGTGCGGCACCGAGTGTCCCTCGGGCAACGTCTGCTCCGGCGGCACGTGCGCGGTGTCCTGCCAGACCGGTCTGTCGGACTGCAATGGAACCTGCGTGAACACGCTCACGGACAACCAGAACTGCGGCGACTGCGGCAAGCCGTGTGCTTCAGGGCAGATCTGCTCCGCGGGCATCTGCTCGGTCAGTTGCCAGCAGGGCCTCGACGAGTGCGCCGGCCTGTGCGTGAACCTGAATAGCGACAACGGCAACTGCGGCGCCTGCGGCAAGGTATGCGCTGCCGGCCAGGTGTGCTCCGGAGGCAACTGCGCGCTGTCTTGCCAGGTCGGCCTCTCGAACTGCGACGGGCAGTGCGTGAACCTGCAGACCGATATCGCCCACTGCGGCGGCTGCGGAACCTCCTGTCCTCCGGGCAACATCTGCGAAGCGGGGCAGTGCAGCCTGTCGTGCCAGGTCGGTCTGCTTCAGTGCGGCACGCTGTGCGCGAACCTGCAGACGGACCCGTTCAACTGCGGCAACTGCAGCAACG
>CAYMUE010000020.1:0-9587 GCA_964393505.1 uncultured Polyangiaceae bacterium | reverse complement strand
GTGCGGCGCCGGCAACGCTTGCCTCTCCGGAACCTGCGTCACCACCTGCGGCGTTGGCCTGACCAACTGCTCCGGCGCGTGCGTCAACCTCCAGACCGACAACGCCAACTGCGGCACCTGCGCCCACGCGTGCACCGGCGGCGACGTCTGCAAGTCCGGCACCTGCTGCGGCGCGGCCGAGACCAACTGCAGCGGCGCGTGCGCCGACCTGCAGAACGATCCGAACAACTGCGGCGCTTGCGGCAACAAGTGCGGCGTCGCGACTCCGAACTGCGTTGCAGGAACCTGCTCGCTCAAGGAGAGGGTCCTGCTGGTGGGCTGCTCCTCCTGGAACTCCGATGTGCAGTCCAGGCTCGTGGCCACCAACGCCTTCGCGGCGGTGGACATCTTCCCGGCATGCACGAGCGCTCCGACGCTCGCTCAGCTCCAGGCGTACCAGGCGGTCCTCGCGTATACCGACAGCGGCTTCAGCGCCGGCACTGCCGTCGGCGACGTCCTGGCCGACTACTTCGACTGGGGAGGCCGCGTCGTCGTCGCCGTCTTCGGCAACGCTTCGATCCCCATCACCGGACGCTGGGCCTCGGGCAACTACCAGCTCATCAACCCCGCCGGTCAGAACCAGCCCACCCTCACCCTCGGCACCATCCTCGAGCCGGCCAGCCCTCTCATGGTGGGCGTGACCTCGCTCTCGGCTCAGTCGGCATACCAGAGCACGGGAGCCCCGATCAACGGCGGCATCGTCGTCGCCAGGTGGAGCAACGGCAACCCCCTGATCGTGCGCGGCGTCAAGAACACCCGCAACTACGTTACGATCAACATGTACCCGCCGTCGATCACCGGACGCTCCGATTTCTGGACCGGCAGCGGCGCCGAGATCATGCGCAACGCGCTGCAGTACAAGTAGCTCCGATCGCTCTCGAGGGATTCGCCTCCAAGCGGATCCCTCGGGTGACCCCCCCACTCTCATCGTCTGCAGCCGAGCCCCTGGCCTCGCGCTCGCCGATTGTGGCACCATGTCTGCGCGCGAGGAGGGACAGGCATGATTCGCACGACGTTGGCGCGACGGTCGACATGGGTGTTCCGGTCATGGTCGGTTGCTGCGCTGCTCGTGATGGCCGGGTGCGACGCAGGCAAGGAGCCGTGGCAGCAGGGTGAAGCGCTCGAGAAGGGCGGCAAACCGATCGAGGCCGCCGAGCGGTTCGACGCCGTGTGTGCCCGCGCCCCGAAGTCCAAGCTCTGCGCTCCGAGCCAGATGCGTGCCGCCGAAGCGCGCATCGCCGCCGCGGGCTCGCTCATGAAGGCGTTCGAGTACGAGAAGGCATCCCAGGCCCTCGACACGGTCCTGGCTGCTCCCGCGACCGAGGCGCACAAGCGCGCCAAGGACCTCAGGGAGTCCCTCGAGCTTCGCATGGGGTTGCGTTGGGAGGCCGGCATGAAGAGCCCGGACAAGCGCGCGACCTACGATGCGATGTCCGAGGTCGTCTCGTCCGGCACTCCCGTCGCCCCGAAGGCCGAAGCCTGGTTGAAGGAACACGCCCTGCCCTTTGATCTCGCGATCCTCAAGGAGCGGTGCGCGAAGCCCGCGCAGCCCATGTGCCTCGAGCAGGCCAACGGGCTGCTGAAGAGAAGCCCCGGGACTCCCGAAGCCGCGGAGGCGCAGAAGCTGCGCGACACCTACCTGGCCTCCGAGAAGGAGCGGATCACCGGCGTCCTGGCGCAGCTCGAGCCCGAGCTCGCGGACTGCGCGCGCCTGTGGAAGCAGGACAAGGTGTTCCAGCAATGGTCGCCTTTCAAGCTCGCTGCCGAGCAGTTCGTCGCCCACCCCGGCGCCTTCGTGCCCCGCCCCACCGTGCCGCGGTGCAAGGACGACGGCACCCACGACACCTGCAACAAGGCGCTAGAGCAGGAAAGGGCGATCCTCAAGCGCGTCCAGCAGATCGGGTACACCAACATCGCCAAACCCCACTACGCACGCAGGGCGACCGCCTGCTACGCAGGCAAGTACGAAAAGCAAACGCCCTCGCCGCCCGAAGAGCGCGACATGGGCGTGTTCCCCCACTCGGTCGAGTGACCGTTCGGTGGGCCGCCGCGCTGCCGGCGACGATGATTCGTAATCCGAACGGTTCCGGGGATACGAGCGCTCCGACTCAGTCCCCGAACACCTTGCTCGATGCGCCGGCCGGGCTGTTCCCACCTCCCGGACCGCCGGCTTGGACTGCCAGGGCACTGTCCGCGTCCTGCGACATCTTCGCGCCGCCGATCAGCACCACCGCGTGCGACGGCCCTCCTGCGCCGCCGGACCCCTTGGACCCTTTGCCGCCCTGGCCGCCCTGGGTTCCGGCAGCGCCCCCGGGGACGGTCGTCGTGCCGGGTTGCTCGCAGTTGCACTGATCGTTGCCCTTGTTGACGGACACGCAGGGGCCGTAGCAGGGCTTGGAGGTGGACGCTGCGCCTGTTCCGCCCGGCAGCCCCTCGGCACCGTCTCCGCCGACCGAACCCGCCCCGCCCGCGCTCGACTCGATCGTCGCGCGCACGAGAACCAGGCGGGTGTTCGCGCCGGAGAGGAATACGCCGATGGAAGCTCCGCCGCCTTTGCCGGCCGCACCCCCTTTACCTCCTGCTCCGCCGCACCCGCAACGCCCCTGTTCCGTGGTCACGGTGACCAGAGAACCGATGTTGCCGCAGAAGTGGTTGGCGCAGGCTCCCATTCCGCCCGAACACGCCGACGACGAGTAGCAGTCTGGCTTCGTCTGCCCCAACGCACCCGGCTTGCCATGGTGGCCTGTTCCGCCCGGTTGGCCGGCGAGCCCGTTTCCCGGCACATACCCCTGGTCCGTGAAGGCTCCCCCGGTCGCCGGCGATGCGTCGGTACCCGATTCACCCGGCATGCCGTCCGAGCAGTTGTTGACCAGATCGCTGCAGTCGGGAGCCTGCGATGGAACACCCACCGTCCCGGACCCGCCCGCGCTTCCCGCTCCCGACCTGACGTGGACGTCGCTCAAGCGAAGGGTGCCGCCGCCCGTGACTCGGAAGCCGTACGACGTGTTGCCCGGCGAGTCCTTCGTGGGGGCCTGTGCCGCCGCGGCGAGGACCGACAGCGTGCGGAAGGATGCCTGACCTCCCACTGCATCCATGCGGACGACCGCGGGTGTGGTCGCGGTAAGGACGGTCTTCGTGCGCGCGTCTGCAGAGCAGTCGCGGGTCCAGCTCCCCCCGACGACCGTCCACCCACCGCGCACGGTGATCCCCGCGTGCTTCGCCTCGATCTCCAGGTGCTCGGAGTAGATCCCCGGCGCCACGTGGATCGTGCCCGACGGACCCACCGCAGCGAGGGCCTGGCTCACCTTCCCGAAGGGAAGCCCGGGGGTGCCGTCTCCGCCTGCGGGCGCATCCGCACGCACGAACATGCCAGAGGTGGGCTTCTCATCCGGATCGCAGGGCGCCGCGGCGTCGCTCACGGTCACGTCCTCGCCCGCATCGAGCTTGCCGGCGGCACCTGCGGAACCATCCGCACCCGCGTCGACGCCGGCGCCCGCGGTCCCGCCCTTGCCCCCGGAACCTCCTGCGCCTGCGCCGCTCGATCCACCGGTCCCGGCGTCGGATCCGGCCGGCGCGGACGAGAAGCTGTCCCCTCCGCAACCCACGAAAGAGCACTGGAACACCGCGGCGGAGGACAAGACGACCAGCAAGCAACGGCGAAGCGTCATGCGCCTACGGTAGCGCGCTGGTCCACGGTGCGGAAGGCATCCCGCGCGAACTTCGATGCGGCGTCAGAACGATCCGTGCACGCCGACTCCCGCGGAACGCGGCAGGACCCACGCGCCCACCGAGGCCGATCCCCCGGACTTCGACGTTGCTGCGGGCTTCTCCGGCCGCGCCATCCAAAGCCACGTCGCGGTCCCCAGCGACACCACCGTCACCGCCAACGCCACGCTCACCACGTCGTATTTCCGCTCGATCGAAGAAACGTCGTCTTGCGAACAATTCGGCTTGCAGCCCTGATCGTCGAGCCGTGACCGCGCCGACAGGGCCGACAGCCCGAACCAGCCCATCACGCCCAGGCTGGCAAGGCCCACAGCTCCGGCGACGTAGGCTCCGGCAGGCACGGGACGCTCGACGCGCGCGACGTCGTCCGCGCCGATCCGGAACTCGATCCGGCGTCCCTGCTCTCCCTCCCTCACTACCACACGCCGCACCGAGGGCTCCGCGGTCCCATGGCGTACGGTCAGCTCGTGCGGTCCCGGGTCGATGGCAAAGGCATGCCCGGAGACGTGTCCCGGGACCTTCTCTCCATCGACGAGCACCTCGACGTCGGCGAGATCGGCGCCGCGCGGGTCGCGGGCCTCGACCAGGAGGGTGGGCGTGGCGCGTTCGACCTGGTCGAGCCACGGGGCGCAGTCCTGGCGCAGGACGACGGGGCAGGAGATGCTGACGCAGCGCAGCAGGCGCGCTCGAGCCTCCCGGAGCTTGCCCGTCTTGCGCGCTCGCTGCGCCTGTTCGTAGGCCTCCACGCACGCCGTGGTGTCGTCGGCGCCAGCGTGGGGCGACGCCGTCGCGACAGCCAGGAGGCTCGCGATCGCAACGACCGCGCACGGGGTGAAGCCTGGGTCGGACATGGTCGGAGGTGTCCCGGGCCGAGCGGTGCGAAGGCAGGGAACGGGTAGAGCCTACACCGGACGGCACGGATTGCGAAAGCAGCCAGCGTGCGTTTGCGCCCAGCGTGTTGCCCTCGATCGATCCTCGAAGCTATTCTG
Organism: uncultured Polyangiaceae bacterium; assembly: GCA_964393505.1. Taxonomy (GTDB): domain Bacteria; phylum Myxococcota_A; class Polyangia; order Polyangiales; family Polyangiaceae; genus JACRCQ01. The sequence goes on along the minus strand of CAYMUE010000020.1, from coordinate 4,833 downwards.
CGAGCGTCGGCGAGCACCGGCTCCATCCCTCCGACCAGGCGACTTCCATGCCTTCGCACCAGCAAGACGTAGCCACCGAGCTCGATGCACTCCCGTCGCGGGGCGAGGCGCATCCTGCGCCCGGTCTGGTGCGCGCGTGGCTGCTCGTCCGCCGGCCCACGGGCATCGAGATGGTCGATCTCGGCGACGGGGTTCCGGTGACGATCGGCCGCACCGAGGAGGCGACGGTGCGGATCGACGACAACCGGGTATCGCGTCGGCACGCGCGACTGTGGCGAGCGGGGCAGGCGTTGTTCCTGGAGGATCACGGGAGTCGCAACGGGACGCTGCTCAACGGGGAGATAGTTCGAGGGGAGCAGCGGAGGCTGAGCGGCGGCGATGTGATTTGCGTCGCCGACTGCGAGGCGGTGGTTGCCCTCTCGGGCGCGGTGGACGTCCCTTCGCGCGCGAAGCGGGAGCAGGTCGCCGAGGCGCGATCGACCGCGTCGCGCGATCCCGAGGTCTCGCCCGGACTGCTGGTCGTGGCCGATCCGGTGATGGTGCGCACGTTCCAGATCGCCCGCCGGATCGCGGCCTCCGAGGCCACGGTGCTGGTGCAGGGCGAGACCGGTGCGGGCAAGGAGGTGGTGTCGCGCGAGATCCACGACCGGAGCGATCGCAGCCGCGGTCCCTTCGTGCGCGTGAACTGCCCGTCGCTGCCCGAGACGCTGATCGAGAGCGAGCTGTTCGGCTACGAGAAGGGCGCGTTCACGGGCGCCGACAAGGCGAAGATCGGCTTTGTGGAGGCGGCCAACCACGGCACGCTGCTGCTCGACGAGATCGGCGACCTGCCGCTCAAGATGCAGGTCAAACTCCTGAGCGTGATCGAGAACCGCTGCGTGCTGCACGTGGGAGGGGTGCGGGAGATCCCGGTCGACGTGCGGATCCTGTGCGCGACGCACCGCGATCTGCGCGCGGAGGTTGCGGCGGGACGGTTCCGCGAGGATCTGTACTACCGGATCAGCGCCCTGACGATCACGGTGCCGCCGCTGCGCGATCGTCCCGCGGAGATCCTACTGCTCGCCGCGATGTTCCTCCGCCAGCTCGCGGTGAAGTCCCGGAGCCTTGCCCCGTCCATCTCGCCGGAGGCGGCCGCGGCGCTCACGCGACACAGGTGGCCGGGCAACGTGCGGGAGCTGCGCAACGTCATGCAGCATGCGGCGGTGATGTCCGACGCCGGCCGCATCGGTCTGGAGCACCTGCCCGAGTCGGTGCTCCAGGGCGCTTCCGTCGCTCCCAAGCCCGTCCCCGCCGCGGTCCTTCCCCTTCCCGCACCCGACGCCTCCCCCTCACACGGCGACATGCGCGACCAGCTCTCGGACATGGAGCGCAGATCGATCCTCGAGGCCCTGGATGCCGAGGGCGGTAACCAGACCCGCGCAGCCGCGCGTCTCGGGATCTCGCGCCGCGCCCTGATCTACAAGCTGCACAAGCACGGCTTGATGCGATGACGAGGATCGTCGGCCGCTACGCCATCTGCGACGAGATCGCCGCCGGCGGCATGGCGACCCTGCACCTGGGGCGCCTGCTCGGCCCCGTCGGCTTCTCGCGCACCGTCGCCATCAAGCGCCTTCACCCGCAGTACGCGCGCGACCCGGCCTTCGCGTCCTCGATGCTCGACGAGGCCCGCCTCGTCTCCCGCGTCAAACACCTCAACGTCGTGCCCATCCTCGACGTCATCTCGACCGGCTCCGAGCTGCTGCTGGTGATGGACTACGTGCACGGCGAGTCGCTGGCGATGCTGATGCGCGAAGCCTCCGAGCGGCCTCCGGTCGCGGTCGTGCTGGCCATCCTGGCCGGCGCGCTGCATGGCCTGCACGCGGCGCACGTGGCGCGCGACGAGCAAGGGATGCCCCTGGGCCTCGTGCACCGCGACGTCTCCCCGCAAAACATCATGGTCGGCACCGACGGGCTTTCCCGCATCCTGGACTTCGGAATCGCCAAGGCCCACGGCAGGACCCAGACGACCGAGGACGGGCAGCTCAAGGGCAAGCTCGGCTACATGGCCCCCGAACAGTTCTCCAGCGCAGACATCGACCGACGCGTCGACGTCTACGCCGCATCCGTGGTGCTCTGGGAGTGCCTGACCGGAAGGCGGCTGCTCGACGCCCCGTCGCCCGCGATGCTTATGAACCAGATCCTGTCGCGGGAACACCCGCCCCCGGGGGCCATCGTGGAGGGAATCCCCCCTGAGCTCGACGCCCTTGTGTTGCGCGGGCTCGCCCGCCACCGAGAGCAGCGCTTCTCGACCGCGCGCGAGATGGCCATTGCCCTCGAGTCGGTGATGCCCCTGCCCCTGCCGCACGTGATCGGCGACTGGGTCGAAGCCGTCGCCGCGAGGTCTCTCGCGGAGAAGGTCGAGCTCGTCGCCGACGTCGAGGCCGAGACAGCCGCCCTCTGGAGCGACACCGACGGGCGCGTGCGCATCGACGAAGACGCGATTCCCACGCACGTGGACACGCCGGGTCGCGACTGGGAGGAGTCCGAGGGCACGGGCCGAGGGGAGCCTGAGGCGGTCATCCGGCCGGAGCGACGCATCGACGCGGGCGACGCCACCGTGTCGGGCATCCACACCGGCCTGCCCGACGTGGAGTCCGCGACGCATCCTGTCCCCGCGGCTCCACCCGATGCTGCGGCGCCGCAAGCCGACGAGCCCCGGACTGAGCCCTGGAGCGCTCCGCGACTGGCTCCCCGGGAGGCGCCGGCCGAGCCGGCGCGATGGCCCCTGCCTGTCGCCGCTGTCGGGGCGGTTGCGCTCGCCGTCCTCGCAGGTATATGGTTCGTGACACGAATCAACGAAGGAGCTCCCGCGCACCTCTCCGCCGACATGCCCTCTGCGGTGTCTTCCTCGGTTCCTGCGACAAGCGAAGAGGCGACGCCCGTGGCGTCGAGTGCTCCCGTCGAGTCCGCCTCCCAGGCCGCTCCCGTCGCGTCGCCCGTGCCGTCGCGCGCGACGGCCTCCCCTGTGCCCTGCGCGCGCCCACCGATCGCATCCAAGCCGCCGCCGGTCACCGACACGTGCAAACCGCCCTACGTGGTGGATGCCGACGGAATCCGTCGTCCGAAGCTGCACTGCCTCGGCCGGAGGTAGGTCGTCTTGCACCGCCCTTGACGACGACCATGACGGCGCCGACCTCGCCTGCTCGCAAGACTGACACCGACGGGAGGATTTGACTCCGACCGCGTGCACGATTCCGCGACGGTGGCGGAACTCTTGACCCTTCCTCAGACGTGGCGAACTCATTCCGTCGCGACACGTCACCGAGAGCTCACTTCGGCAATCCCATGCAACTGGTGATGCACCCCGAGAAGGCAGAGCAGGTCGCGTCTGCTTGGCAGTCCGCGTCCGCCTGGGCATAGCACTGCTGGTACGGCGTGGTGCTGAACTTGGAGCTGTAGCAAGTCATGCATGGCTGCGACATGGCCGTCGCCGCGCCAGGGTCGGCGCAGTAGTCCGCACAATCCGTGGCGCAGAATTCAGCCCGGCAAAGGCACGCTGCGATCATGTCCGCCATGGCAGCAGGTCCACCCGGATTCCCATTCACACAGCAATCATCGCAGAGCTGCTTGGTGGCCAGTGAGGCGCAATCTCCGCCGCTGCCCGCCGCTCCGCCGGTGCCTGTGCCGGCTGCTCCGCCGTTGCTCGTGCCTGCCGCTCCGCCGTTGCTCGTGCCGGCCGCCCCGCCGTTGCCCGTGCCGGCTGCCCCGCCGTTGCTCGTGCCGGCCCCTCCGCCGTTGCCCGTGCCGGCCGCCCCGCCGTTGCTCTCGTCGTCTCCGCACCCGACCATTCCCGCGATGGATGAAGACACCAGAGCCAGGAGAATGCACGTCGAGAACCCGATTCGCATGTTCCAGATCCTTTTATCGATGGTCTCCGAGCCCGGCGAGGTGCGTTCACTCGGGTCTCGGGCTCCGGAGCATACGTTGACGCGACGCGCTTGCTCCCCTCACATGTACGCACCCTCTTGTTCTGCTGTCCGGAGTCCGATGCGTGACGATGCAGCGGGATCGTGTCACACGGTGCGGCGGATGGAGACCGGGCGCAGTGCGTGCCGGTGATGCGCGTCTGGCACGTTTTGATGGTGACCCGTTGAGCGCACTCGTTGATCGCGCACGCATTGTCTCTGGCTGCAGGCTCGAGGCTCTCCGCTTCTTCGACGCGTTCGCCGACAGGGACCGACCGACCTGCACCTCGTGCCGCTCGCGGAGCGCGTGAAGGCGTTGCGTACAGTCGGGGTCAGGTCGCCTGGGGCGGCAGAGGCTCGTGGCCCTTGACCGCAACCAGCGAGAAGAACCGAAGGAGCCCGAGGGGATTCGCCTCGCGCCAGCTCTCGATCGTCATCCCCAGACTGCACAGGAAGTCCCTGAACTCGCCCCGGTCGTACATGTCGTCGTAGGGGTGCGCCGACAGGACTCTCCACAGGAGCCCGATATCCCGCGCAAACGATTCCCTGGACACGTCCTCCAGGATGAGCTGGCCGCCCGGCTTCAGCACTCTGCTCAGCTCGCGCAGACAGTCCCGCCAGTTGGGAATGTGATGGATGATTCCGAAATCGAATACCGCGTCGAAGCTCCCGTCGGCGAATTCCAGCTTCGAGGCGTCCATCACCTCGAAGACTGTGCCGCTCGATCCGTGACGCCGCCTCGCTCGGGCGATCATGCGCTCGTCCAGATCAATCGCCGTCAGGTGAGCGGGCGCGAAGTACTTGCGGATCAAGGCCGAGCCGGTTCCGTTCCCGCAGCCGATCTCCAGCGCGCGGTCGATCGCCCCGATCCGAGTCATGGACCGCAGCG
>CAYMUE010000019.1:11277-60748 GCA_964393505.1 uncultured Polyangiaceae bacterium | reverse complement strand
GCACAATCGTGCTGCATCACCCCGACAAGTGCCGAAGAGCTGGCGTTCGTGTCAGCCCCGAAGCTACTCCGGCTGGAACACGATCGGATACGCAATCGTCATGTACTTGGGGCACAGCTCGCCGGTCTGTTCTGGAAACCGGAGCCCGAGGAACACCCGCATGACACAGTCGAGCATCTCCGGGCTCTCGATCCCGGAGCCCGAATCGCAAACATGGGACACCGAGCCATCCGGCTTCACCGTGAACTTCACCACCACCTTCCCCATCAGGTCCGGCCGGCCCTTGCTCATCGCAGTCTCGTAGCAGTGTTTCATTGCCGGAAACCCGCTCTTGACCACCCGCCGGATTCCCTCCTTGTCCGGATAGCAGCAGGTCGCACTGGGAGGCGGCGGCCAGTCCCGGTGAGTCTTGCTCGCCGGCGGCGGGGGCATGCCGACGCATTGCCCTACGGGCTCGGGGGCCACCGGTTCGTCGGACGCCGGAGCCTCGGTGACAGCGGGCGCCGGGGCGGAGCCTCCAGGCACATGCCCTGTAGCTGGAGCTTTCGCCGGCGCGCATGCCGCAAACACCTGCGCGGCTGCCAGGACGAGGCACTTCAATGAGAACATGACCAGTGGACAGTCAACGTGGGAAGCGAGTTCCGAGCTCCGCGCGCTACGGCGCAGGGAGATGCCGGGTCGGAGCGGCGGGATCATCGAGGGACCGGAATCATCTCCCATGGCACTACCCTGCGACGGCGTCCCTTCCCTCTCGCGCCGGACCCACTAGACTGGCCCTTGATGCCTCGGTTTGGCCCCTTCGTTCTGCTCGCGCTGGTCGCTTCGGCCTCCACGGCGTGGTCTGCGCCACGCGACAACCCGCGGCTGACCACCGCGGCCAATGCCTCGGGACGGCCTCGCGAGTGTGACGGCGCCTCCCGCGGCGCGGCTCGCGCTTCGCGCGTTACCATCTGGGACTCCGCACGGTTCCCGCAGCTCGCGCGCTACTGCGACCTGATCTCCCGCGCGCATGCGCGTCTTGCCCAGGCCCCGCTCGCCGCGCTCGACGCTGCCACCATCGCGGACCGGATCCTGCCGGGACATGCCGCTCCGTCCATCGTCATCGGGCGGGTCAACGTGGCGTTGCGGCGCTGGGACGACGCGCTCGCGGCCTTCGAGCGTGCGAGGAGTGTCGATGCGCGGAGCGTCGACGACCCCGCGGCGCTGCACGCTCTCGCGACCGCGCAGCGCCAGGCCGGCAAGCTGCCCGCCGCCATCGAGACCTACCGGGTGCTGGTTCCGCGTCTGGCGTTGGTGCCCGACGTCGACACCCGCGCCGCGATCCTCCTCGAAGCCGCCGGACTGGTCGGGGCGAGTCCCGGGGATGGACTGCGTGAGGCGGTCTCGCTGCTCAACGAAGCGAGGGCACAGCCGGCCAGCTCCCTCGATGCGGACGTGCTCGCCATGCTCGCCCTCGCCCTCGACCGCACCGGCGCCACGGAGCAGGCCTCGGAGGTCACCCGATCGCTGTCCGCCCGGGGGTTGCGTCTGACACCTCCCGGCGGGGAGGAGGGCAAGTACGCCTATCTTGCTGATGCAGACGAAGCGCTCGCGATGTACGCGATCTCGACAGAGAGGCAGGACGCGAAGAAGTCCCTGGAGGTGTGGGAGAAGTTCGTGACACGAACAAAGTCCGAACCCTGGCGCGAGCACGCTCGACGTCACGTGGATGCGCTGAAGAGCCCCCGCCGACCCGCGCAACCCGTCCCCTCTCGCGCCCCGGGCAAGGTCAAATGAGCCTCCGCCACCGCGCGATCGGCTGCTGTGTCGCGATCGCGTTGGCACTGGCCGTCGTCTCAGAGTCTCGCGCCGATCCCGACGTCTGGACGATCGCCTCTCAGCCGCGGCTGGCCGCCGACCTGGCGGCGTACCGGGACGCCGAGCGCTTCCTCGCGGCCTCCTCGCGCGCCGGCCCCGATGCCGATCGCCGCCTGCTGCTCGCGATGGCCGTCCGTTCGCTCGATCGTGTCGGAGCGGCGGATTCGCCCGATCCGCGGCCGCCCGTGATGCTCGGCCGCGTCCTGTCGCGCCTTGCGCAGTACGCGCCTGCTCCCCAGGGGACCGAGCTCCTCGTGCGCGCCTCCGAGGTCCTGCAGCGGGCAATCGCCGCCGATCCCGATCACCCGGTTGCCGTCGACGCCCGCTTCGCGCTTGCGGTCGTGTGGGCCCGACTCGGGCAGCCTCGCAAGGAGATCGCCGTCTACGACGAGCTGCTGGAGCGCGAGCCGTCCCGCCAGGAACGGGTCGTCGTGATCACCAATCGAGCCGAAGCCTTGATGGTTGCTGGCGATCTCGACGAGTCCGTCGTCGGGTACCGTGCCGCCATCCGGCTCGCGGGCGACCAGCCCCTCGCTCACTGGGGGCTCGCCATCGCGCTGGACCGCAGCGGCGACGAAGCTGGAGCGGTTGCCTCTGCGGCGAACGCGTTGCGCTTCGACCCCGAGTCCGCTGCGCTGCATGATCCGAACGTGTTCTTCCTGCCCGCGTACGATCGCTGGTGGTACGACGCGCTCGGCGCCATGGCCCACGCGCGAGCCGAGAAGGACCGGGAGCTCGCGCGCTCCTTGTGGGCGACGGCTGCGTCGTTGTGGACCCGGTATCTGGAGCTCGCTTCTCCCGACGACCGCTGGGTTCGTACCGCGACCGCTCGTCGGAAGCTCTGCGAGCTCAGGGCTCGCGCGCCTCGCGCGCAGAGCCGCGGACGCTGAGCCGATCACGCCGCCATCGAAGGGAGCGAGATCCTCGTCTGCTGAAGGGCCTTGCGAAGACCTTCCAGATCCTTGACCGCGCGCAGCATCGGCACGAAGCCGCGCGCGCGCTCGCCAGGTCCGAAGGCCCCGCTGGCCGCGACTCCTCGCGACGACGGTCCGTCCATGACGAGATACACGTCCGAGCGTCCTCCGCGCCCGGGCGTCTCGACGAGATCCACGACCCTGTCCCTGTCGAGGTGGATCTCGTCGTCACCTCGCTGTAGCAGGATGCGCCGGTTGGTGACGAGGTAGCGCGTGCGTCGATCGAGCAACGGCCTCCTGAGGACCGCGAGGTAGAAGAGCGTGGACGCGACTCCCAGGAGAAGGATCGCAGTGAGCAGGAACGCGGCGACGAGGGTAACGAAGGCCAGCGAGCTCGCGCTCATGCCGGCCGCGGTGAGCTTGAACACGACCGGCACGCTGGTGATCGAGGAGCGCACCGCCGCGCCGAGGGCGAGCAGGGAGAGCGCGAACAGCCCCAGCCTTCGCGTTCCGCGCGGCACCCAGGCGCGCCACCCCGTCACGGGGCGCTCCGACCAGATGACGCGCTCGCCGACGTCGAGTCGCTGCGCGATCGGGACGCTCGAGCTTCCCTCAGCGGCAGTCGTTGGCACGCCGCGCACGATGGACCAGACGCGGTCCGGGGCTGCAACACCGCGCAGCTCGAGAGTGAGGCGCCTGAAGAGCGCTCCAGTGGGCACGGCTCGGACGAGCTCGAGGTCTCCCACGCCGGGGTGACGACGGTCCCAGTGGATACGCGCGTAGGAGATCCCGTCGCGCTGCATGGTTCGCTTGAATCCCCCACGGGCCCAGATGACGTGGCGGTCGGTGACGACGAAGCGGGCGGCCTGAGCCCAGATCACGGGAATCGTTCGCAATGCGAGGGCGAAGGAGGCGCACCAAGCTGCGAACACGAGCAGTTGTCCGGGAGGGACCTGGGCGGCGCGCGCGGCGGCGATGGCGAGCAGCGTGGTGACGACGGAGGTGATGGCGAGAAGCCAGGCAGCGGCGCGATGGAACGAGGGGGCGACGACCGTTTTGGGGGCGCCGGTCCACACGATCCTTTCGGAATACAGCGAGTCGCGCGGCAAGGTTTCCTCGCGGGCGGCCTCGGGTTGAAAGCCGCCACACTGTAGTTTTGCAGCCTCATCGCGTGTGCGTAAAGGGGGCGTGCCAGGAATCTGTTCGGGGCGGCGCGCGAGTGTCCAGGATGTCCTGGATCGCGGCGGGGCCGAAGGGGTCAGGGGCGCGGGACGACGAAGACGAGCTCCGCGCGTTCGCGGGGTGCGCCGCGCGTCGGCTTCGCGGTCGGGTAGGGCGCGGTCGCGATCTCGATGCGGATGCGCTCCGTCTTGCGGCCGGCGGTCACGAGGGCTTGCTGAATTCGTTCAGCATAGGCTCTGGCCTTGGCCTGATCCGGCTTGGAGGCGGGATTCCCGGGCCATGCGACGATCAGCATCGGGAAGTCGGCGTGGGCCGCTGCGATCCCCGCGATGTCCGCGAGGGGGTCGCCTTGCGTTCGGTCTGCCGGGAGGGGAACGAAGACGCCGCGGTCGTCGCGCGACGGTGACAGCCCGCCCTTTGCGGAGAGCTCGGAGAGCACCTGATCCGCAGCGGTTGTTGCGGCAGTCGCAGCGGCGCGTCGGGCGGAGGTCAGCAGGCCGAGGCAACGCGCGCGCACCCGCCTGGCGTCATCGATGGCCGCCGGGCGCGGGCCTGCGGCGACCGCCGCTTCCGCGCTCCTCAATGCGCTCTCGGCGTCGTCGGCACCGGAGATGCCGGGCTGGACCATGCGGGCGGCGACGCACAGCAGGCGGGCGTCGAAGAGGATTTCGCGGGCGGCGGTGAGGCGGGCCGCCTCTCGCTGCGGATCGGCCTTGCCGGAAGGCGCTACGGGCTCCGCATCCTTGAGGACCTGGATGCGAGCCTCGAGGGCTTCGACGTCGGCTGTCAGCCGCGCCTGCTCGGCGTCGAGCCCGCGCAGCTCGTCTTCGGACTTGCGCAGTTCCTGCCGTGAGCTTTCGGCGCGCACGGCGGCGCGCGCGATCCTGGCGAGGACGGCGGCGCGTTCGTAGGCCACGAGCGCGCGTTCGGCGAGGATGGACGACGCCGCCACTTCCCCGCGGTCGTAGGCCGCCTGGGACTCGCGCTTGAGCTGTTCGGCGCGGGCGAAGGCCTGGGGGGCCTGCGACGCCGCGTCCACGGATGCAGGACTCTGGCTGGCCGAATCGGCTTCGGCGAGCAGGGCCGGGCGAGGGGGCCGCGCGCACGAGAGCAAGGCGACGCACGACGCTGCTGCGAGGAAGCCGGTCAGGCGGTGGACGCGAGCGCTCATCATCGGGCTCCCTTCGGCTTGCTCGCGGGGGGGGCGGGACGTGCGGAGGGCTGCGGCGCAGCGCCCGCGTCGGCCCGCGCGTTCCACTCGTTCCATGCGCCTTGTGCTCGGGCCTTTCGAGCGGCGAGCTCGTCGAGCATGGCGCGCGCACGCTGGACCTTCTGCGCGGTGTCCGCAGCGGTCTGTTGCGCGGCCCCCGCGTCCTTCTCCGCGTCGGCCGCGCGACCGACATCGATCGCGAGCTCGGCCCATTCTCGGGCGAGGCCTTCGAGGTGGCGGGCGTTGGCCGCATCGCCAGCGGCCAGGGCGCTATCTGCGCGCTCGAGGGCGCGGCGCGCTTCAGAGAGCGGACGCGTCATCGCGGAGGCTGAGGGAGCGGCGGCCTGCTGGTTGAGGATCTGGCTTGCGACGGAGCGATCAGTCGCGGGGCGATCGGCCAGGGCGCTGAACGCGGCGAGGGAGAGACCGGCGGCGAGGCCGAAGGCGACGGCGGCGCGAGCGAGGGGGGGGCGGCGTGGAAGCATGCGGAGGGAGGAACGCACAACCGCAGGCGCGCGGTCAAGGGGGATGGGGCGGGGAGTAAACGGAGGGGGGACCGTGTTGTCGGATTGCGGGAGAAGCGGACAGAACGAGGAAGGCGGCAGTAGTGAGCAGGGAAGAGGCGATCGCGGGCGTGTTCGGATGTCCGCATCCGTTTGGAACAAACGACGAATAACTGTGGAAGATTCGATAGCTGGGGGCCTCCCGGGGGCGGACGGGGGGAGCGTCACTGGTGAACCGCGAAAGGTCATCACTACAGGGTGCGACGGCGGGGCGCGACGGACCATCGTAGTGGGCAGGGACGGGGGGCCGGCAGAAGGCGGTCCGGGTCGAAGAAACGACAGGGCGCCTTCAGTTCTGCCTTGACTCCTCGGTGCACAAGAAATATTACGTAACGTAACGGTACATCGTGAGGTCTCAAGTGCAACTCGAGAACAACTCCTCCCTGTCGAAGTACATCGCCTACGTACGAGCCATCTCGGAGCTCTCCCGCGAGGATGAGGGCGAGATCGCGCGCCGCTGGCTTCGTGAAAACGACCTGGCCGCCGCCGAAACCCTGATCCGCGCCAACCTCCGCTACGTCGTCGCCATCGCCCTCACCTACAGGCGCTACGGTCTGCCTCTCGCGGACCTCATCGCAGAGGGCAACTTCGGCCTCGTCCACGCGGTCGGAAAGTTCAACCCCGAACGCGGAACCCGATTCGTCACCTACGCCGCCTACTGGGTCCGCGCCTACATGCTCAACTATGTCATCCGCTCCTGGAGCATGGTCGGAGTCGGCTCCGGTCCGCTGCGCTCCAAGCTCTTCTTCCGTCTGCGACGCGAACGCGCCCGCATCGCCAACCTCGTCGGTGACAACGAGGAGGCTGCGAAGATGCTCGCCGAGCGTTTCGGCGAGTCGCAGGAGAAGATCATGAGCCTCGCGAACCGTCTGGAGGCGCGCGACGTGTCGCTCGACGCGCGCCTGTTCGACGACGGTTCGGTCGCCATTCTCGACACACTCGAGAGCGATGCCCCCAGCCAGGAGGAGACCGTCGGGAACAGCCAGTCGCGCGACATCATCAAGGAGAACCTGAGCGCCGCCCTGACGGAGCTCGATCCGCGCGAGCGATTCATCGTGGAGGTTCGCATGATGGCCGACAGCGACGAGGCGCTCTCCCTCGCGGAGATCGGCCGTCGGCTCGGCGTGTCACGCGAGCGGGCGCGTCAGCTCGAAGCGCGCGCCAAGCGCAAGCTGCGCGAGCGCCTTGCCCCGCTGCGCGAGCTGCAGAGCGCAGCCTGAGTCGTGCGAGGCTGCGCCGGACCTCCTCCGGCGCCGCTCCCCTCACGTCATCTTCAACAGCTCTTTGACCTTCGCGATCACTTGCGGAGCCTGGATCGGCTTGGTGATGTAGGCGTTTGCTCCGAGCTGCAGGGCCCGCTGACGGTCCTCCTGCGCCCCTTCGGTGGTGATCACGATGATGGGCGTGTCCTTGTGACCCGGATCTGTGCGCACCCGTCGAATCAGCTTCAACCCGTCCATGATCGGCATGTTGATGTCGGTCACGATCAGGTCGAAGCGGGCCGCCGCGAGCTTGCGCAACGCGTCCACGCCATCGTCGGCTTCGGTGACGCTGAGGTTGCGCACGCGCGCCATGGCGAAGACGAGCAACTGGCGCATCATGGGCGAGTCTTCGACGATGAGGCACGAGTAGTCAGCCATGGCTTCCTTCAGACTCCGAGATTGCGAAACGCATCGATTCCAGGGATCTTGCCGCCACCGTCAGCGAACAGGCGAGCCGACACCATCGCCGCGGCAGCATGGCCGGCGAGGAGCTTGAACAGCTCGTAGTCCACGGGCACGAAGCGGGTCTTCTGCTCAAACGTGGAGAAGATCGCGACCACGCCGATGACGCGGTCTTCGAGGCGCAGGGGCACGCAGGCGGCGGGCTTGTCGAGTCCGCACGCCGTCAGGTCGGCCTCCTCGATCGACGAGGTGCCCGACGTGAAGGCCCCGCCGATGGCTCCGTCCCCGACAGCGACCGGCTTGACGTCGTCGAGTCGCACGCCTTCGTGCGAGATCGGCAGCAGCTCCGCGCCGTCGTCGGACACCAGATAGATCGCGAACGCTCTGGCACCGAGCAGCTGCGCGAGCAGCTCGCGGACTTGGCGCACGACTCCGCGTACGCTCATGGTCGAGTGCAGCTGCGTGCTGGCAACGTAGAGGCTCGCGAGGTTGGACAGCTCCGCTTCGAACTCGGCGAAGGTTGCCTGGTACTCGTGGGACTGGGCCTCCACCTCGTGGAACCTCGACAGGAGCCGGGTCTTCTCGGTCTCGAGCGACTCGATCTTGTGCAGGAGCTCGCGGATGGCGTTGTCGCTCTTGACCTGCGCGCGCAGCGCTGCGTTCTCTTCCTCGAGTCCCTCCATCCTTCGCCGCAGGCGCTCGTTCTCCTTGAGGAGCTCCTCGGTGAGCTGCGCGCCCTTCTTGAAGAAGGTCTGGATGAAGACGTCTCTCTCCTTGTGCAGATCCTGCGGGGGGAGATCGCTTCGCGACTTGGGTGGACGGCTCTTGCGTTCGGTCATGGCCTTGAAAACACGCGCAGCCTACCACGGCCCAGTTGCCGCGGTCACGTCCATCGCGAGTTACGTTCGACTCCGTCGGCCCCCGCGGGAGGGGCCGGCGTCGAGGCGAAGCCAGGACCGCAGCCGCGCCCCGATCACGCGCGGGCACGCCTGCAGCTCCGCCAGGCTCCCAGCTCCCACCAACAGCATGACTGCCCGAAACGACCGCTCCAGCTCGTCGAGCCACCGGTGCGTGGCCTCCATCCCCTCGCGCTCCAGCACCTGCAGCACCGCCCGCGCCATGCCGAACGCGTCCGCCCCGAGCGCGACCGCTCTCGCAGCGTCCAGACCGGTCACGACCCCGCCCGTGGCGATGATCGTTCGCATCCCGGAGTTTCTCGCGAACACCACGCTGGCCGCCGTCGGAACCCCCCACTCCCGCAGCAGACTCCCGAGGGCGGCCTGTCCGCCGGTCGCGCGCTGAGCTTCGATCGCGACCCACGAGGTCCCCCCGGCGCCGGACACATCGACATGGCGCACGCCAGCGTGGTGCAGCCGTTGCGCGGTGCGCGGCGAGATGCCGCAGCCGGTCTCCTTGGCGACGACCGGGATTCCCAGCTCGCCGACCAGGCGTGCGAAGGTATCGGCGCCTGCGCGGAAGTCCGTGTCGCCGCCCGGTTGCACGAGCTCCTGCGCAGGGTTCATGTGCACGCAGAGCGCGTCGGCCCCGACCTCGTCGGCGAGCGCGCGCAGACGGCCTGTGGCAAGCGCACGCGCCTGCACGACCCCGATGTTCCCTAAGAGGAGCACGTCGGGCGCCAGCTCCCGGACGCGGTACGTCGCGGTCGCGTCGGGATCCGTCAGCATCGGGCGCTGGCTGCCGAGGCCGAGGCCATAGCCGCGCTGCTGGGCGATCTGCGCGAGGCGCAGGTTGATCTGTTGCGCGCGCGCGGAGCCACCGGTCATGGCGGCGATGATCAACGGGAAGCGGAGCCGTCGCCCGAACACCTCGACCGACGTGTCGAGCTCCTCCAGGCGCAGGTCGGGCAGGGCGTCGTGCACGAGACGCACCTGCTCGAGCAGTGTCGTGGTCTCATGGAATGCTACGTCACCCGAAACAGCGAGGTCGATGTGTTGGTCCTTGCGTCGACGGATGGCCGGGTCTTGCACGGTGTCCCTCCAGACGCCCGGGACGCAGCGGATGCAGGTGCGTCACGGGGTGCCAGGGAGCGCATGCGAGGGCGAGGGCGCGCGGCCCTGGCGCATTGACGGGTGTCGAGGGCGAGCCTAGCCTGCTTCGCTCGAATGACAACGCGAAACGAAATGGGCGAATGGGGCGAGAGCGACGACGTGGTCGGCACGAGCATGGCCGGCGAGGATCCGGCGCACGCCTTCGCTGCACTGCTGGAGAAGGTCAGGCGCGACGTCGATGCACGGCTCGCGGGATATCTCGACGCGCGCGTGTCGGAGACCGCGCAGCACGGCGCGGACGTCGAGGTGATGGCACGCGCGGTGCGGGATCTGACCTTGCGGGGCGGCAAGCGCATGCGTCCGGCACTGGCGCTGGTGGGATACCTTGCCGCCGACGACACGCTGGCCCCGGAGCCTGCGCTCGATGCGGGTGTGGCCTTGGAGCTGCTGCAGACCTACCTGCTGGTGCACGACGACTGGATGGATGGCGATGATCTGCGCAGGGGCGGACCGAGCGTTCCGGCGATGATGCGCAAGCATCACCGTGATCGGCAGGCGGCCGACGCCGCCTCGATCCTGGCGGGCGACTACGCGTCCGCGCTGTGTCTCGATGTCCTGTCGCGCCTCGACACGGCCCCCGAGCGACTGCTCAAGGCCGTCGGGCTCTTCGCCCAGATCGAGCAGGACGTGATCGTCGGACAGCAGATCGACGTCTCCGGCGAGGTTGCCGACGTCGAGTCGTACTACGCGCTGAAGACGGGCAGCTACACGGTGCGCGGGCCGTTGGTTCTCGGGGCGACGCTCGCGGCTGTTTCCCCGTCGGTCATGGCTGCGCTCGAGGAGTACGGCTCCCCGCTCGGCATCGCGTTCCAGATGCAGGACGACCTGCTGGGCACGTTCGGCGACAGCGCGCGCACGGGAAAGCCCGTGGGTGAGGACCTGCGTCGGGGCAAGCGCACGGTGGTTTCCTTCGAAGCCAGGCGGATGCTCAAGGGGTCGGACCTGCGCAAGTTCGAGCGGGTATTCGGCAATGCTCACGCATCGGCGCAGTCGGTGCGCGACGTGACCTCCATGCTGGAGCAGCAAGGGGTAGTGGCGGCCGTCGTGCGGCGGATTCACGAGCTGGCGAGTTCCGCGGTGACTGCGCTGGTTGACGTGCCGCTGTCATCCAGGAGCCGCACGTGGCTGCTGGGGGCGGCGTCCATCATCGCCTCCAGGCTGGACTGATTCCGCCGATGACGACGGGCGAAGGGGCTCGTGGCGAGGCCTCCGGAAAGGTCATCCTGCTCGGGGAGCACGCGGTGGTCCACGGTGTGCCCGCGATCGCGGTGGGGATCCCCGGGGGCGCGACGGCATTCGTTCGCGAAGCGATCGACGGACGCTCGCTGCTGGAGGTGCACGGCCCTCCTCCCGGCCCGTCCGAGCGGGAGCTGCAGGACATGCAGCGGGCCTGGGAGGCGATCCTCGAGAGCTGCGGCTCGCGCTCTGCGCTTCGAGGTGTCGTGGAGCTGCGGATCCCTCCGCGCGCGGGGCTGGGGTCTTCCGCGGCCATGGCGGTCGCCCTGTGTCGCGCGGTCCACTCCCTCCTCGGTTCGTCACCCGACATAACCGGGTTGGTGCGCGACGCATCGGCCTGGGAGCGGGTTTTTCACGGCAACCCGTCGGGAATCGACGTGAGCGCCGCGGTGCTCGGGGGGGCCATCCGCTTCGATCGAGCGAGCGGGGCGCGTTCGCTGCCCATCGGTTGCGCACTGCCGCTGTGCATCGGGGTGTCGGGGCGGCGAGCTCCGACGCGGACTATGGTGGAGCTCTTTGCCGCGCACCTGCAGGCGCGGGGAGCGACCGCTGCGCAGGTGCTCGGGAGCTTCGGTGCACTGGTCGAGCGTGCGGCGTGTGCCTTGAGCGACGGAGACCTCGAAGCCCTCGGTGCCGCGATGAACGACAACCACGAGATGCTCGCGTCGATGGGGGTCTCGACCGGTGCGCTCGACGCGCTGTGCGAGGAAGCGCGGGCCGTGGGAGCGTTGGGGGTGAAGCTTTCGGGAGCGGGAGGCGGGGGTTCCGTGATCGCGCTCGCCCCCGGTCGCGAGGCGGAGGTGCTTCGGGTCTGGCGTCGGCGCGGGGTGGCGGCGATGGCGGTGACGGTGGGCCCGGGCAGATGACCGGGGGACCCCTCTTCCTTCGCCGGAGGGTGGCGTGTATCTAGGGCACCCATGACGTCAGCGAGCAGCTTCTCCGGCCTGCACAAGATCGGGGTGTCGGAACGACGCGGTGCGGTGGAACGCCATGTCGGCCTGACGACGGGCGCGATGCAGGAGGCGCTGCAAGAGGGCGGCCTCGATCTGCAGACGGCCGACAAGCTCATCGAGAACGTGGTGGGCACCTATGCGCTTCCGCTTGCGGTGGGGGTGCACATGGTGCTCAACGGCGAGGCCCGTGTGGTTCCGATGGTCGTAGAGGAGCCGAGCGTGGTCGCTGCGGCGTCGGCTGCCTGCAAGATGGCAGGCAAGGGGGGCGGGTTCACGGCCGAGGCGGACGCACCGGTGATGATCGCGCAGGTCCAGCTCGACGAGGTGTCCGACGCGGTCCATGCGCGCGCGTCGATCGAGCAGAATGCCGACGAGCTGTCGAGGATGGCAGACGAGGCGATGCCCGGGATGGTGGCGCGCGGGGGAGGGATGCGAGGCATCGAGGTGCGCGACGTGGGGGGCGGGATGCTGGTGGTGCACCTCCTGGTGGACTGCCGCGACGCGATGGGGGCGAACATCGTGAACACCGTGGCGGAGTGCGTGGGACCGCGCATCGCGGAGCTGGCGGGCGCCAGACTCGGCCTGCGGATCCTCTCGAACCTCGCGGATCATCGAAAGGTGCGCGTGCGTTGCACGATCCCGGCGTCGGCTCTGGCCACCGCCGATTGGCCCGGGGAAGAGGTGGCGGCAGCGGTGGAGCGCGCTTCCCGTTTCGCGGAAGCGGATCCGTACCGGGCGGCGACGCACAACAAGGGCATCATGAACGGGATCGACCCGGTGGTGATCGCCACGGGCAACGACTGGCGTGCGGTCGAAGCGGGGGCGCATGCCTACGCAGCGCGCACGGGCCGATACCAGCCGTTGGCGACGTGGCGTGTCGCACGGGGATCGGACGGCGTGGTGCTCGAGGGGAGCCTGGAGCTTCCGATGGCGGTGGGAATCGTCGGTGGGACGCTCGGGCAGCATCGCGCGGCGAAGATGGCCTTGCGAGTGTGCGGTGCGCGATCGGCGGCCGAGCTCGGGATGCTCGCGGCGTCGATGGGGCTGGCATCCAACCTCGCAGCGCTCCGCGCTCTGTCCACGGAGGGGATTCAGCGCGGCCACATGTCCCTGCACGCGCGGTCGGTGGCGCTCGCGGCCGGTGCGATCGGCGAGGAAGTCGAGCAAGTTGCCGCGGAGCTGGCCCGGGCGAGAAGAGTCCATCGGGCGGAGGCGGAGCGTGTCCTGCGTCGTCTCCGCGGAGGAGCATGATGTCTCGCGCTCCACGCATCGTGGCATTGAGCGCGGCGCTCGCGGCCGTGTCCGGGTGCTACCCGAGCACGCAGGTGGTTCGGGTCGTGGACGGCGAGCAGGTGGCGGGGCGGTTCGTCGACGAGACGGCGTACGAAGCGTACTTGCGGGCGTCGATTCTGGAGCAGGAGGGGGACCTCGCGGCGGCGGAGTCGGCATACGCGGAGGCGAGCGCGGCGGATCCGGAGGGGCCCGGACCGCTCGTGCGGCTCGCGGCAGTGCGGTGCGCGATGGGGGGGGCGAAGGTTGCCCTGGCGGATGAGGGCTTCGAGCACACGGCGAGGATCGCACCGACCTACGCGCCGCTGTACGTCGAGCGCGCGCGATGCGCGATGACGCGCGGGAGGATGGATCCAGCGGACAGGGATATCCGGCGGGCGTTGGAGCTGGATCCGAAGGACTCGGACGCCACGATCCTGCTGGCGAGGATTCTGGAGAGGTCGGGGCAAGGAGGCCGCGCCGTCGGGCTGCTGCATGCGTACGTGACCTGGAGGCCGCAATCCGCGGAGGTCTGGAAGGAGCTGCGGGAGGTTGCGCAGCGCGCCGGGGATCGGGTGCGGGAGGGGCTGGCGAGCGAGCGCGAGATGCGGACCTCGTGGGAGGACGCGAAGCGTCGTCGGGAGCCGGGGGGGCGGGATTTCGAGCAGGTGGATCGGCTCGTAATGCAGGGAGATCTGCAGGGGGCGCGATCCGCGGCGCTGGGCGCTGGGATTTCTGCGGGAGAGCTGGCGGTGCGGATGGCCGCGTTGGGGCGGTGGTCGCTGGCCCTCGACCAGGCTGCGACCGTTCTGAAGGCGGACCCCACCGATGCGAACGCGCGCGCCGCGGCGATGGCGTTGCCGGATCGGGAGCAGGTCGAACGGCGTCTGGGCGCTCGGGCATGGGAGCAGGTGGTGGGCGGGGGAGACGGGGCGCGAGCGGGGACGCTGGGGGTGTTGTTGTTGGCCGATGCGGTGGCGCGCCGCATGGGCGCGGAGGTGGTGGAGGGGATCGTGCGGGCGGAAGCGGGGCACGCGGTCGACGATCCCCTGGTGAACGCGTTGCGGGCGAGGTTGTTGCGTCGGTAGCTCGGGTGGGCTTGACGGACCGCAGCGGCATCGGTCTAGTGTCCGGAGACTTCCCCGGGCACAGGGAGGGTCGAGTGGCGCACGACGGTGAGGTTGGAGAATGAGTGAGCAGACGAACCAGGTTCTCGGGCACTTGAGTCCGGCGGATCGGAAGCTTCTGCAGATGTCGATTCACGTGACGCCGATGCTGGTCGCGAATGCGGACGGGAACTACTCGATGCGCGAGTCGATGGCGTTCGCGGAGGCGGTGCGCAAGCTCATCACCGAAGAGCGCTACCGACCCCTGGTGCTGGTCGCAGGGAGCGATCCGATCTCGGAAGCGGCGCTGCGCGTGTACCTCGAGGAGCACTCCAAGGACATCGAGGGGTACCTGCGCCAGCTCGAGTCGCTCATCCGACATCTGCCTGCTCAGGTCGTCGAGGCCTACCGGGAGTTCACGCTCTACACCATCGTCGCTGTCGCGGAAGCGTCACGCGCGGGTTTGTTCGGACTGATGGGCGATCGCATCAGCTCTTCCGAGAAGAAGGTCATGCACCGAATCGTGGAAGTGCTCGGGTTGCCGCTCGACGACGAGACGCGCGGGAAGCTCGGGATGTAGGACCACAAAGCGGGGGTCCATCCTCGCCACGCGCATCGGCAGCGGGTAGTATGGCCGCGAAGATGACGACCCCTGTGGACACACCGCACGAGGACTCGATCGGAGATCGAGCCGGCGGCGAGTCGTCCCTCGTGGGCACGGTCATTTCGGGGCGCTACCGGATCGAGGCCGCCCTCGGCGAGGGGGGCATGGGCGCCGTGTACCTGGCCGAGCACACGCTCATGCACAAGCGTGTGGCGGTCAAGGTGCTGCATCCGGAGATGATGCGGATGCCGGAGGTCGTGGCGCGTTTCGAGCGCGAGGCGATGGCGGCGGCGCACATCGAGCACCCGAACGTGGCGGCGGCGACGGACTTCGGCAAGCTCGAGGACGGATCGTTCTTCCTGGTGCTCGAGTATGTGCAGGGGGAATCGCTGCGCGACGTGCTGACGCGGGGACCGGTGGCGGTCGATCGAACGGTTCACATTGCATGTCAAGTCGCAGCCGCGTTGGCGCGGGCGCACGGGTTGGGCATCGTGCATCGGGACATCAAGCCCGAGAACGTGATGCTCGTGGAGCGCGATGGTGATCCGGACTTCGTCAAGGTGCTGGACTTTGGCATCGCGAAGGTCCCGGTGTCGGAGATCGTCAAGGACGCAGCCCCCAAGAGTCGTCAGCAGTTGACGCAGCAGGGGATGGTCTACGGAACCCCCGAGTACATGGCGCCGGAGCAGGCGCTCGGGGAGGATGTCGATGCGCGGGCCGACCTGTATGCGCTTGGGGTCATCGTGTACGAGATGTTGACCGGCGAGCGTCCGTTCGTTGCCGACAACCCGGTGAAGCTCCTCGGAATGCAGGTGACGCAGGCACCTGCGCCGCTGCTCGAGCGGGCGCCCTCGCTTGCGGTTCCGCCTTCCCTCGACGTTCTGCTGATGAAGTTGCTCGAGAAGGAAGCCTCGAAGCGCCCGCAGACCGCACGCGAGGTCTACGAGATCCTCGACGGAATTCGGGCGTTCCTTCGCCCCACATTCGGCTCGGCATCCAACATCTCCTCCCCCAACGCGGCGTTCTCCTCGTCGCCTCACATCGAGATCCTCGCGAGTGCGAGCACGGGGGTGAACGTCCTGCCGGCGTTCCCGCACGACGCGCCGACGCGTCCGCACAAGGTGCTGCGCCCCTTGCCCGAGCGCATGGGAACGAGGCTCCGGAACCAATGGGCTCGCGTTGTTCCCGCGGTGGACGCGGTGCTTGCTCGCGCCAGCCAGCGCTGGCCGGAGATGGGGAGGCGCGCGACGTCGCTGCAGGCGAAGCTGCCTTCCGGGCTTCGTGGCGTACCGGCTGCCGGGTGGGCGGCAGCGCTGGCCGCGCTCGGGATCTCCTGCTTCGCCGCGGTCGTCCTGCTCACGGGGTGGCTTGTCTGCTCAACTTCGTCGAGTCCGTCGGCTGTCCATTCCAGTGCGATTCCCTCCGACTCTTCCGGGGCCCACGCGCTACCTTCGGCGAGTGCGCCGTCTCCGCCTGCAGAGGCGAGCGACGATCAGGTGAAGGAAGCCCTGGCGAAGGGGCCGGAGGCGGTCGAGCAGTTGATGGGACAGTTCCCCGGCGACGCGGAGCTGCCGAGAGTACTTGCGAGAGCGCACATGGCGGCGAGCGCCCCGGACAAGGCCCTGTCGGTCTACAAGAAGGTCCTCGCTGCGGATCCGAAGGCCTCGGAGATCCTCGAGATCGGACAGAACATCGTGGTGGCGTGCCAGAACGACGCGACGGCGGAGACGGCGTACGCGATGCTGGAGTCGGAGATGGGGACGCGCGGCGTGGACCTGCTCCACTGGCTCGCGTACGAGAGCAAGGCGGCGGGCAAGTACCAGTTGCGGGCGGCGAAGTCGTTGCAGAAGAAGGACGTGCGGGAGCGAGGCACGCCGGCGCTGCGGATCGCCTACGAGTTCCGTGTCGCGGGCGGGTGCGAGGCGAAGCGCAAGCTGCTCTCTCGCGCGAAGAGCGACGGTGACAAGCGGATGTTGCCGCTGCTGCGACCGCTGTTCGCGACCAGCGGCTGCGGGTTCATGAAGTGGAACGACTGCTGGAAGTGCATGCGGCGCGACGGTCTGCTTGCGGAGGCGCAGAAGGAGATCGAGTCGCGCTCGTTGGACGGCGACAAGGGCAAGTGAGCCGCGAGGAGGCTACTTCGCCTCGCGCAACGCGCGATCGATGATCTTGCGGAAGTCGTGGAACTGCACCGCGCCCGCAAGGTAGTAACCGTTGATCAGGAACGTCGGCGTGCTCACGATGCGCGCGGCCTCGGCGATCTGCTGGTCGGCATCGACTGCCGGCTTGCGGGTGTGGTTGTCGAGCGCGGCCTTGAACCTGGCGATGTCGACGCCGACCTGCGTGGCGTACCGCTCGAGGGCCGGGCGATCGAGCCCGCCCGGGGCGAGCTGATTCTCAAAGAGCAGCGCGTGGTACTTCCAGAAGGCCTCGTTTCCTTTCTGTGCGAAGACCTCCTGAGCGGCCTCGGAGGCGAGAGGGGCAGCGGGGTGCAACGGCACGGGGCGGTGTCGCCACACGAGCCGCACGCGGTCGCCATAGCGCTGCTCCACGAGGGCGAGCGTCTCGTTGGCGCGCCTCGAGTGGTTGCACTGGAAGTCCGCGAACACCTGGATGACCACCTTGGCGTTTGCGCTGCCGCGGGACGGGTTGTCCTTGCCCGGGGCGGGGACGGTGCGGACCTCCGGTGCCGGCACGGGAGGGGGCACGGTGGCATCGGCCTGCAGGCGATCGTAGAGGGCTTCGGCGGCCACGCCGGTGCGCGCGAGCGCACGCGCCTTCTCGAGCTGCGTGTCGATCAGCTGCTGGTAGCCCTCGAGCGGTGGCACGCCGAGCACGCGCACGCCATTAACAAACACGTGCGGGGTGGCGTTGGCGCGCAGCAGATCTCCCGCTTCGAAGTCGGCCTGCATCGCATCCACGGATCGCTCGTCGGCGAGCGCCGCCTTTGCCTTCGCGACGTCGAGCCCGAGCTCGGCAGCGTAGCGATCCAGGTCGGCGGGTTCGAGCCTCGTATTGTTCTCGAAGAGCTTGTCATGCGCGGCCCAGAACCCCGCATCGCCCTTCTGCCTGCGCGCCTCGCGCGCGAAGACCGCGGCGGCGATCGCCCTGGGATGGTAGGGCAGGGGGCGGTCCTTCCAGACGAACCGGACGTTGTCTCCGTTCTGCTTCTCGAGCTGCTGGAACAGCTCGCGAGCGCGTCGGGAGTGCGGGCACTCGAAGTCGCCGAAGACGACGACGGTCACGGGGGCGCGTGCGTTGCCACGGATCGGGGAACCGCCCACGGCGACCTTCCAGACCGTGAGGTCCTCGGCGGACTGGGGGCGGGAGGGGCGATGCAGGGAAGAGCCGGCGGGGGCAGTGCGCGAGGACTTCGAGGCATCGGGCTGGTTGAGCCGGGTGAGCTCGACGTACAGGCGCGTGGGCCTCGTGCCTTCGGCGAGGAGCTTCTTGGCCTCCAACAGTTGTCCGTCGATGACCGAGCGGAACCGATCGAGCGACTGGGCCCCGGTCAACGGGATGCCGT
This sequence comes from uncultured Polyangiaceae bacterium, assembly GCA_964393505.1. GTDB lineage: Bacteria > Myxococcota_A > Polyangia > Polyangiales > Polyangiaceae > JACRCQ01. The sequence continues at coordinate 42,595 of CAYMUE010000019.1, read as the reverse complement.
TGACGAACACCGTGGGAGTGGTGGAGACGCCCAACTTGCGCCCTGTCAGGACGTCGCGCTCCACGACCTCGGCGAAGCGATTCTGCTCGATCGCCTGACGGAAGGCGTCGGGGCGCACGCCGGAGAGCTGGGCCCACTGCGCGATCCTCTCGGGCAAGAGCCCGGTCTGCTGACGGAACGCGAGCTGTCGGAACTTCATGAAGCCGTCGAGACCGACGAGTCCGCGCACGGTCTCGGCGGCGACTGCGGCGTGGCGTGCGAACTTGTGGGACGGCTGGGGGAAGTTCTTCCAAACGATACGGAGCTTGTCGCGGCCGTAGATGGACTGGAGTTGAGCGAGTGTGGGCTCGAGCTGAGCGCTGTGGGCGCACTCGAGATCGCTGAAGGCGACGAGGGTGACCGGGGCCGTGCGGATGCCCCACATGGCGTCGTCGCTGCTCACGGGAACCAACGCGGCCTCGTCGCTCCAACGCCCTCCCGCCTCGATCGTCTTCAAGTCGGCCACGAGCATGCGGAAGTCGACCGCCCAGACCAGGAGCATGCCGAGGAGGAAGAACGCGACGCAGCCGAGGGTCGCCTGAGACTTGCTGATCATCGATACCTCACATGGGGCTGACGGCCCGAACGCGCGGAGTCTAGAGCACCGGTGGGGAGTTGAGGGCAGTTTGCTCCGAAATGTTGGCCCCGCTTGTCCTACATTGGCACCTTCGTCCCATGACGACAGAGAACCCCCTCCCGACCAGCGATCAAGGCGCCTCCAGCTCCGACACGATCGCGCGTCGTTTCGGGCGGTATTGGCTCCTGAAGCTCATCGCCCGCGGGGGCATGGGCGAGGTCTACCTGGCCGCCACCACTGGCATCGAGGGGGCTGAACGGCCGTGCGTCGTGAAGATCATCCGTCGAGAGCACGCGAAGGACTCTTCGTTCCTCGCCCGGTTCTTCGACGAGGCGAGGGTGCAGTCGCAACTGCAGCACCCCGGCGTCGTGCAGATCTTCGAGGCCGCAACCGACGAGAACGGCGAACCCTACGTGGTGGTGGAGTACGTCGAAGGGCGGAGCCTGGGGGAGATCCGCACGCGGGCGCTGCAACTCAACTACAGGCTCACGTGGGCGGATGCCGTGGCAGTCGCGGTGGCCACGGCAGAGGCGCTGGTGCACGTGCACGAGCGCGTAGACATCCGGGGCAAGCCTCTGGACATCGTGCACCGGGATCTGAGCCCACAGAACGTGATGGTGGGGTACTGCGGCGACGTGAAGCTGATCGACTTCGGCACGGCGCGCGGTCAGAACCGTCGATGCCATACGGTCTCCGGCGTGGTGTTCGCGAAGCCGGGGTACGTGGCTCCCGAGGTGGCGAACGGGAACACGGGCGATGCGCGGGTGGATCTGTACGCGCTCGGCGTGATGCTGTGGGAGCTGGCGGCGGGACGGCGTTTCCTGCAGAGCGATGCGACCGAGCATCTCGCCGCGGTGGCGAAGAACCACCGTCCGCTGCCTCCCATTGCGCAGCTCGTCGGTGCGCCTGCGCAGCTCGACGAGGTCGTCGCGAAGTTGACCGCTCACGCGCTCGATGCCCGGTACGCCAGCGCGCGCGCGGCCTTGAAGGACCTCGTCGCCTTGCTTTCGAAGGCGCCCTCGATGACCAACGGCGAGCGCGGCGTACGCACGCGAATCGCGCAGTTCATGTCGACGATCTACCCGTCGGAGCCCACGCGATCGCGTCGCGAGTTCGCCAGGCTCGTGAGCGTGGCGCGGGCCAGGATGCAGCAGGCCGAGCAGGAAGAGGCCGCTGGGCGCGACGAGCCGCAGGAGGAAGAGGAGGAGGACGAGTCGATCCTCCCGGGAACGCGCTACCGTCTGGTCCGCAAGATCGGAGAAGGCGCGGGCGGCGCCGTGTACGAGGCGGAACACGTCGATCTCGGACGCCGCGTCGCCCTCAAGCTCGTGTCCGGTGAGCGCACGATCTCCTCGGACTTCGGCGTGCGATTCCGTCGCGAGGCGCGCGCCTTGTCGCGGCTGTCGCACCCGAACCTCGTCGCGCTGCACGACTTCGGGCAGGCTTCCGACGGACGCCTGTTCTGCACGATGGATCTGCTCGAAGGCGAGACCCTGGATCACACGATCGCCCGGGAGGCTCCTCTTCGTTGGGACCGTGCGCTGTCGCTCGGCGCGCAGGTGGCGCGGGCTCTGGAAGTAGCCCACGAAGCGGGGCTCGTGCACCGGGATCTCAAGCCGTCGAACCTGTTTCTGTGCGCCGACGGCACGGTGAAGCTGCTGGACTTCGGGCTTGCGGAGACGGGGGAGGAGTCCGGGGAGAAGAGCGACGAGCGATCGGGGTTCACGCTGTTCGGGACGCCGGAGTACATGGCGCCGGAGCAGATCAGTGGCGAGAAGTTGGACGCGCGCGCGGACTTGTACTCGCTGGGCTGCGTTCTGTACGAGTTGTGCACGGGGAAGCTTCCGTACTCCGGCGAGAACTCCGTGAGGATTCTCGACGCGAAGCTGACGCGGGACGCGGAGTCGCCTCGGCGGACCGACGTATGCGCCGAGATGCCGACTGAGGTCGAGAGGCTGATCGTCCGTGCGATGGCCCGCAAGCCGTCGGACCGGATCGAGTCCGCGCGAGCGATGCGCGCGCAGATCGAGTCGGCGCTGCAGGCTCCCGACCGGCGCAGGCGGAGCCGTCGACGTGCCGGTTGGCTCGCCGCATCGGCGATGCTGCTCGCGGGGATCGTGCTGTTCGGAGTCGGCTACGCGAAGCGCCATCCGGCGCAGTGGCAGTCGGCCATGTCGTGGGTGACGCGTGGCGTGCCGGGTGCTGGGGCCATGAAGCTCGCGGCGTCGGCGCCGGCGGTCGAGCCGCTCGAGCAGCAACCGGTCGCAGGGCTCGAAGGGGCCCCGTCGGCGGGCGAGCCTGCGCAGCGCGCATTCGAAGCGCCAGCCGCGCTGGCTGTGGCGGAGGCCCCATCGGACGACATGGCAGCCCGGGCGCCGGAGCGCGCGCCGGCGGCAGCGGAGGAGTCGTCGTCGCATCGGGAGCGGGCGCAGAAGGCTGTGTTGGTGCGAGATTGGAATGCGGCCGTGGACGCGGCGCGGCAGTGGAACGAGCAGTCTCCCTCGCGGGAGTCTCGCCTGTTCCTGGCGCGGATGCTGGTGCACACGCGGCAGTGTGCGGCGGCGGTGGAGGTGCTCGGCAAGGACCTGCAGGAGCAGCCGCGGTCCCACGAGATCAAGGCGTTGCTGGGGTTGTGCAAGGTTCCCGCGGACGGCACGCAGCCTGCGGCGCCGGCTCCGAGACCGAGAACGGACAAGCCGCGCGTGGCGCGCGTTGACCAGCGCGGCTGAGCGTGGAGTCCCCCGCCCCAGCGGCTCCACGGAAGGTGGGCGGCAGATGTCTCGAATCATCCGTTGGGGAATGATCGGCTGCGGGGACGTGACCGAGCGTAAGAGCGGTCCGGCCTTCCAAAAGGCGCGCAACTCGTCGCTGGTCGCGGTGGCCTCCCGGACCCCGGAGCGAGCGAAGGACTGGGCATTCCGTCATGGAGTCGGGCGTTGGCACGCCGACGTGCAAGCGGTGATCGACGATCCCGAGGTGGACATCGTGTACGTGGCGACGCCGCCGTCCTCCCATGCGGAGCTTGCGCTCCGGTGCGCGGCGGCGGGCAAGCCGGCCTACGTCGAGAAGCCGATGGCCCTGGATGTTTCGGCGTGCGAACAAATGGTGCAGGCCTTCCGCGGCGCGGGGCTGCCGTTGTTCGTGGCGTACTATCGCCGCGCCCTGCCGCGTTTCCTGCGGTTGCGCGCGATCCTCGAGGACGGCGAGATCGGCGCCGTGAGGTTCGCGCAGATCCGCTATCACCGTCCCGTCTCCGAGGTGGACCGCAGGCGCACCTGGCGCACGAACCCGTCGATCAGCGGCGGCGGATTGTTCGTAGACCTGGCGTGCCACACGATCGACGTGCTCGGCTGGATGCTGGGCGGGGTGGTCGAAGCGGGGGGGATGGCGGACAACCAGGCGGGGGCGTACGCGGCAGAAGACGCGGTGGCGGCCACGTTGCGGTTCGGGAGCGGAGCGCTGGGGACCGGCATTTGGTGTTTCAGTGCAGCCGAGCGCGCAGACGAAGTGCTGTTGATGGGCGAGGCGGGGAGCGTCCGGTTCGCGACCTTCGGGGAGGATCCCATCGAGGTTCGGAGCGCCGGCGGGGAGCGTCGGGAGACGCTGAGCCATCCCGAACACATCCAGCAGCCGTTGATCCAATCGATTGTGGATGAGCTGAACGGGGAGGGGGAGTGTCCGAGCACGGGGGAGACGGCGCTGGAGACGACGCGGGCGATGGATTCGATTCTGCGGGGATGGCGCGCGCGCGGAATGGGCGGTGCGGAGTAGAGAGCCGGAGGGGCAGGGACGAGGCTACTTGTCGGGTTCCTCGTCTTCCTCTTCTTCCCCGGAGCTGATGAGGGCGCTCATGACGCGGGGAAAAGACTCGGGCTCGGCCTCGACGGGGTTGGCGAAATCGAGGTGACGCGACGCCCCCTGCCGACCTTCGGTGGTGAGGAAGGGGCCGCCGAGTTCTTCGGACAAGAGCGTATCCTCGACGAATCGCGGGTCGGCGCTGGTTGCCGAGCCGAGGAAGCCTTCGGCCAGGGACTCGGCGAGATCATCCTTGGCATAGGCACGGGCTCTGCCACCCGTCGGGTCCTTCAGGAAGGCGTCACCCGCGTCGCGCCGGGTGTGTTGAACCGACGCGTGCCTGGATGCCAGCTTCCGATCCGTGGTGCGCATGACGTCATCTCCTCTGCGTTCACCCGTGGTGTCTTGGAGTGCGGCCCGTAACACCCGATGATACCTTGGATGCGCTTCCGGGTGTTGGTTGTCCGACCGACTCCGAGGCACTTGCGCGTGTCCAGGTGAGGATCTGGGGGCCGGGCATCGGCACGACAAGCACCGGGCAGGGGGCGTGCTTCAGGAGACGTTCGCGGGTGCTGCCGAGGAGGGCGTGATGCCACGTCCCGTGGCGGTGGGAGCCGATGACGATCAAGTCGGGATCGAGCGCGGAGACCTCGTTGACGAGAGAGGCCGTGGTTGGATGCTCGACCAGGATCGAATGGGCCGGAATGTCTTGCGAGGTGAGGATGGCCTCGAGAGCGTCGAGCATTCTGCGCCGGTCGTGCAGGATCTCCGCGTGGGCTGGGGGGGCGGGCATCGGAGTGAAGCCGATGTCCCCGGAGGCAGCCCACGGAGGTTCGGGAATGACGACATGGACCAGCCAGACCTCCGCCTGGAGGCTCGAGGCGAGAGAGGCCGCGGCCTCGACGACCGTCTTCGATGCGCTGGAGAGATCGACGGCGGCGACGATGCGGGTGCTGGGATTCAGCATGGCAGGTTTCCCCCTGACGAAGCCATGGGATGCGCAAGGGGGCGAGGGAAGTGCTTGAACCGCGAATTGTCGGGCGGGGCACGCCGGCATTTCTCGGCGAGCGGGGCAGACGTCCTCACCACTCGTGCCCTGGTCGGGGCGTTGTCGCTCCGATGCCCTCGCGGCTGCGGCCCAGGAGGGGAGCCTCGGAAAGGCGGGAGGAATCGCAAAGGGGAGAACGAGGCAAGCCGGTTCAATCGTGCAGAGCATGCAGAAGATCCGGCTGGAGCGCCGCGGGTCTTCCGTGCCACAATGGTTTGAACGCATGCCCTCGAACCTTGAGTCCGACCCCCTCATCGGGATGGTGTTGGCCGGCAAGTACCGGATCGACCGCGAGGTCGGGCGCGGGGGCATGGCAGCCGTATTCGAAGCAAGGCACGTGAAGCTCGGCAAGCGGGTGGCCGTCAAGGTCCTCAACTCCGAGCTCGTCGCGGCCTCCGGACTCGTCGAACGATTCCTGCGTGAGGCCCGGGCGGCTGCGGCGATCGAGTCGCCGCACATCTGCGGGATGCACGACGTGGACAAGCTTGATGACGGCCGGCCATTTCTGGTGATGGATTTCCTCGACGGAGAGAGTCTGTTCCAGCGGCTGGAGAAGGTTCGCAGGTTCGAGCCGCAGGCGCTCGTGCAGATATTCACCCAGCTCTGCCGGGGGCTGCAGAAGGCACACGACGCGGGCATCGTGCATCGGGATCTGAAGCCGGAGAACGTGTTCCTCGCGAGAAACGACGAGGGGGAAGAGGTCGCAAAGATCGTCGACTTCGGACTCGCCAAGTTCTACGACACGGGCGAAGGAGGCACCGAGAAGCGGCTCACGCGCGACGGAGTCATCTTCGGCACGCCGCTGTACATGAGTCCGGAGCAGGTGGTGGGCGATGGCAAGGTGGACCACCGCTCGGACCTGTGGGCGATGGGCTGCATGGCCTACGAGTGTCTGACGGGCCGGAGCGTATGGAACAACAGCCGTGGACTCGCCATGGTGTTGGCCCAAATCGCGGCAGACGCGCTCCCGATCCCCTCGAAGAAGCTCCCGTCGATCCCCTCGGGCTTCGATGCGTGGTTCGCAAGGGCTTTGGACCGCGATCCCGACAAGCGCTTCCAGTCCGCTCGCGAGCTGGCGTCGGAGCTCGCCATCGCCCTGGGCTTCGAGCTGGTCCGCCCGTCAGTCAAGTCCACTTCCGCTTTCAACGAGGTCAGCGACATCTCCGCACGATACCGGATTGTCCCGCGCGGGCAGCACGACGGCTCTGCCGAACCGGCCGCGGTCGATCTCGTACCGATCCCCCCCAGGCCGGAGATCATCGAGTCTCCGCCCCGTTTGCAGAATGCCTCGGTCACCGACGTCGCGCACACGACCGCCGTTCGCGTGGAGCCTGCGCGTGCCAATCGCTTGTGGGTCATCGCCGGCAGCGTTGCGGTCATCGGGGCTGTCGCTGGGGGCTATCTCCTTGGCGCAAGGCTGCTGCGCAAGCCCGCTGCTTCGCCCCCGGCTCCCGCCGCGATCGCTTCCGTTGCCCCGTCGTCGGTACGTGCCGCTCCGGGGACTCCGGCGTCGCCGGCTTCTGCTCCGCCGCTTGCTTCCGCGGTCCCCGCTCCATCGGATTCCCCTGCATGGATGGCGCACGTGCGCGCCGGCCAGGACGAGCTCTCCCGCGGCAACACCGCGGAGGCGCTCAAGGCGTTCGAGCGGGCCGCGGATGCGCACGAGTCGGGCATCACCAAGCTGATGCTCGATCACGTTCGGGTCACGACCGGATCGCGGTCCGGGTGTCGAGTGACGGGACTCGGCAGGCCGCGCCCGTTCGACCAGGCGACGACCGCTCGCCACGCCGTGGCGGTCGCAGTGCCCGAAGGGGGGCTCACCTCCTGGATCGACGAGCACCGGGGCGTGGGGCAACCCTCGGTGTCGGCGGCGCGCTTCGACGGTTTCCTCCGCACATGGCAGCCGGTGGATCTCACGCCGGAGGGGGGCTTGGTCACGCACGCTCACCTGGTCTCGGCCGACACCGGCGTCGCCTTCTTCTGGGGAGAGGGCGCGGGAAGCGCGGCCGGCTTGTATGCTCGCATGCTCGACGCTCGCGGCACGCCCCAAGGTGCCCCGGTCCGCCTGAGCGAACGGCGCGCGAGCGCGGCGCACGTATCGGCTGCTCGCGCGCCGAGCGGCGAGTGGTGGGTGGCGTATTCCGACGACACCCCCGGCAACTCCGCCAATGTCTTTGTGCGCAGGCTGGATGCCTCGCTGGCCCCCATGGGCGGACCGGTGCAGGTCACCGAGCTCGCTGGCGCGCAGGGCCCCTTCGGGCCTCGCGCAAGCGGCGTCGAGCTGGCGATCGTTCGTGACACGATCGTTCTCTCCTATCGAGTTGAAAGAGGCCAGAAACACGACATCATGCTGCAGCGCATTCCGCTCTCCGATCCCATCCTCGCGTCGGGAGTCGGAGGCGCCAGCAAGGGCGAGGGCGACGCCCTGGTCGGTGCTGGAGTGCGAATCACGCAGACGCAGTGGAAGGTCCAGCCTCCGGAAATGGCGTGCGACGGCGTCGTGTGTGCGGTTGCCTGGCAGGGAGAGCCGAGCGGAGTCAATATCGCGGCCATCGACCCGGCGTCCGGCGAGGTGCGCTGGCGAAAGGTCGCCTCCGCGAGCGGCATGCAAGCCGGCGTCGGACTCGACGGCAGTGGCCACGGCATGGTGGCATGGTACGAGGACAGCCGTCTGAAGGCGGCGTCGTTCACCCTCGACGGCATCGGCGCGGGGCTCGTCGTGGGACGGGTGTCGGGCGACCACCCGGGACCACAGATCGCGTGGATCAGCGGCTCGTGGCTCGTCGGCTGGTCAAGCTTCGAGGGCGGTCACCCCGAAGCCTATCTGGCGAGGATTGCCTGCCCGTAGCGCGATGCCCTTGCGGCGTGCGACCGCGACACTCCGCTGGCTCGGACGAGCCGGGCTACTTGCCGGCAGGGGATGCAGGACGGGTCGCGGAAACGATCAGGGGACGGGCGGGTGCGATGGCCGCGGGCGCCTCTTCGTGAGCGAGGCGTGCGGTGGCGACAGGAACCGTCATCGCACCGCTGAGCCCGAATCGGATCGGAAGCTCGATCAGCTCCGGGATCGGATTCCGATCGAGATGGCGACGGATGTGCAGGAGTCCTTGGATCTGGTGCACGCCGACCACGGGGGCGGCGAGGGAGACGCCGGGGGGGAGCGGCACACGGGCATCGACCAGCGCGTCGGCTCCTTGCTCGTTGCGGAGTGTGACGCGCAGCTTGTGGCCTCCTCCCAACGAGGGGGATTCCGGCCACGAGACGTCGATGCTTATCGGTGCGACGGACTGTTGTACGGCGCGCGCCCACGGGCGCATCTCCCGGCGCTCGATGCGCGCGATGACACCGGGCCCCCGCGTGCTCACGCGAATGGTTCGTGCGCTCGCGGGAAGCGGGAGGGAGAGCGAGGCTCCGGAGGCGATATCCGCACTCCGGGGGGGACCGCCCGAGTCGACGACGATGCGGGTGAGCTCCGACGGGGTGGGATGCGACGACAGCAGCGCACGAACGACGGCGCAGGTTGCCGCGGTGGAGCCGTAGCCTCCCTGGGTGTCGCGTTGCACGGCAATCCACGCGAGGAACCGATCCGGCTTGATTCCTCCGCTCGTTCCGATGGAGGCGCCGCGCAGCAATGCCGCATACACGATGGATCGCGACGACCGGTCGGCGCTTCCCTCCGGCAACTGGATGCGTCCCAAGGGTTGCAGCGCTACGCGTTCACGCAGCAGATCGAGCAGGTTCGCCGTCACCGCCGCGCGGTGCGGTCGCTCGACGAGGGCCACCACCGCCCGGGCGATCATCACCGGGTCTTCGGACTTGCGCACGCGCTCGACGGTGGTGGTGACGAGGGACTCCCAGCATGCGAGCACGGAGCCGGCGACGGACGCCGGTTCGAGCTCGAGCTGCGTCAGGAATGCATCCAGGGATGAGATGTCCTTGGGGGGACACGCGGGATCGTCTTCGGAGCTTCGATGGCTGACCGCGAGGGGTGCTCCCTTGCGCGGAGCGAGGAATGCCGCGGCGGCCTGCCTCCAGGCTGTAGAGCGCGCGTCGTTGCGCTGCCGGGCGAACACGAGCAACCGCCCTGCTGCCCTGCGCCCGATCTCCCCCGCGCGCGCGGCGAGCGGGTCCCGCTCCCCGCCCCGGGAAATTGCCCAACCCCGGATCCGCCGCGCCGCGTCCATCGCGCCCGCGATCGCGTCCGGCGTCGCAATCCGGTCGGGGTCGAGGGAGTCGAGTGCGGCGGCTACAAGCGGATCGGCTCCGCGTTCGACGACGAGTCGGGGCGCGCCGAGGGACCGGGCACCGGGAGCCGGAGCAGCGATCGGAATCTCCTGCTCTCCTTCGACCCATACCGCGTCGTTCGCGAGATAGGGCGTGCCCGCGGGCTTCACCTCCCAGGCGTGCCGCAGGAGGTCGCCATGTCCCCCCGCTGACTCCACGCGCACCTCGAGGGATGCCTCCCCTGCCGACTTCGCAGAGAGCCTCACGCTGGTCGTTGCCGTCCCCGCCGCGGGGATCGTCACGACCTGGCGAGCCTGCTGGGCGATCGACAGCACAGCCGTGCCGCCCGGAGTCGAAGACACCGTCGCCTGCGCAGTCGACGTGGTCCGATTGCGGAGCATGACCGCCACGTCGATGACATCGCCTTCGACCCACGACGCTCCGGCATGGACTCGAGCGGAGAGCGGGAGAGAGGAGGTCACGTCGAGATGGGTGGTTGCCGGCCGGGCGTGGTCGGGAATGCCCACCAATGCGACGCGCCAGGTGGTTTCGAGGTCTCCGAGTGGAATCGAGAACCTCACGCGCCCCAGATTGTCGGTCCGGCGCGGTGGCGACCAGTATGCGACACCATCGGAGATCGCCCCGGAACCGCGTCCGTGGCCGAGCGTTCCGATGCTGCCCAGTCCGATCCCCTCGCCCCTCCCTCCGCCTCCCGCACCGATGCCCGACAAGCCGAGCCCGCCGGCGCCGAAGGAGTCCCCGATCTGGTCGCCCCAGAGACTGTCGAACATCCGCTGCCAGGCGTTGATGGTCGCGTCCGAAACCTCCAGATCGAGACGCGCGTCCACCACGTCGTCCTCCTTCACGACGTCGGCATAGACCGAGCCGGACCGCAGGACTCGGGCGAAGGGATCGCTCGGATCGTCGGCTGAACCGAGGGTTCCATCGGGCCCCGGGGAGCGCAGCTCATGCCCTCTCACCGTGAGGAAGGGAATGGATTGCCGATTGCCACGCACGAACTGGATCGTCCCGCCCCAGGGGTCCAGGAGCATGTGACTGGGCAGCACGCCGTCCTTGACGAGCCTTCGCAGGATGGCGTTGGGATCCTTGAGTGCGGGCTCGTCGGGTGAGAGGTTTCGTTGGCGAATCCACTCCCGGACGGCGACGAGGACACGGAACAGCTTGAGGTGGGTGACCCGCCTGGCGACGTTGTCGAAGGACACCTGCGGATCGACGTCGACCAGATCCTGGAGAGCGAGCGGTTCGCCGCCGGGCGTGGTGGGAGGATCCTCCATGGTCGCGGTGACGAGGGTCCAGAGCTCCGGGTTGAAGGTCCATCCCCGGGGGCCTTTCCTGCGTGCGTCACGCAGCCGATCGGCGGACTCGGTGGACTCGTAGACTGCGCCTTCGAGAGAGCGGACCACGCGGGCGAAAGCGTTGTGCAGCTGATTCTGCGCCGTGGCGGCAGGATCGGCCAGCGGCGATACCGGTGTGTGCGAGCGGTGGCCGAGCGCAGCCCGTCGAATCGATTCCTGCGAGGGATCCTCGAGGAATGCATCGCAGCGGTCGTATGCAATTCCGATCGTCGTGCAGAGATCGAGGCGCGTGTCGAGATCGAACAGCCCGCGAACCGAGCCGCCGCCCTCGCGATCGACGACGACGGCGGCTACGGTTCCGGGCAGCCCGCGACCGTGACCGTCGTCGAGCGCAGCCTCGACCTCTATGGTGCCGCCCGGGGCTGCGCGACCCCCGACGAGGCGCGCCTGGAGCTTTGGAAGCACCTTGGGCAGGACCATGACGTGGCCTCCGACGGAGCCCGAGGGGCCCTTGGTTCCGGGCGAGGTGGCGGTGACGGACCAGACACCGACGGCCGAGTCGGGGAGGCGGACGGCTCCTGCGTGGTCGCCGTCATCCATCCACGAAGACGCGGTCTGGGAGCCGTCCTCGGAGTGCATGACGACGCTCCAGGGGCGCCGGGTTCCGCCATGGATTCGCAGCTTGACCGCGTCGCCCGCCCGCACCACGACGGACTCGGGGCGCACGATGGCGGACGCGTCGCGGTCCACGGCGACGCACTGCTCGAGGGGTCCCTTGCGGGACACTCCGGGGACGTCGGAGGCGGGACGGACGAGCACCGCGGCAGCGACGCCTCCGGCGCAGGGGCCGTTGTCGCGCCTGGCACCGAGGTCCTTCGGAGCCTTCCAGGTGAACTCCCCCTCTCCCTGGGAATCGGTGCTCACCGTGGTGTCGAGGCCGTCTCCCGTGAGGCGGAAGCTGCCTCTCGCCGGCTCCCCCATGTCGTTCGTGATCCGAAACAAGAGGCGCTGCTCGAGGCCGGGAATCACGGCGCCCGCTTCGGGCAGCAGCTCCGCTTCCGCGACGGGACTCCCCACGTGAACGCTGCCTTCGAATTGAAGCGCGTGGCCGTCGACCATGCACCGCGCCACGAGCGACATCGACGTCCCCACCTTCGGCGGCACCGTGGTGGGAGCGGTAACCATGCCGCGAATCTGTCCGGCGGCGTCGGTGACAGCAGCGGTGGACGCCGCAGTCCACTCCTTGGGGTCCTCGGGAGGACGCGTTCCGCGCGGGCCGATCCAGTACCGGACCGGGAGCGCGACGACAGGCAGATCAGAGGCATCGCGGAGGGTCACGGCGAAGCCGGTCTTCTCGCCGGCGCGAAGGCCGGTCTTCTCGAAGGAGCCGAGAATGCGGGGCGTTCCGGGCGTCTCCTCGCGCGGGGTCAACTCGATGGATGCGTTGCCGGAGTCGTGGTTGCCGGCCGCAGGGATCCGCGCGCGCAAGGACCACTCCCAGTCGGGATCGTCACTGCTCGGGATCTGCACCCTGCCCATGGCGCTGCCCGCTGCATCCGTCGTGAGGCGTGTGACCTGTCTCGCCTGCCCGCCCTCCAGAAGGGAGAGCTCGACCGGCGTGTTGGCTGCCGGCTCGCCGCTGGCTCGATTGCGCACCACCACCCAGGCGGAGATGCTGCTCCCCGGGACGACGCGCGTTTCGGCGACGTGCAAGTGGAGCTCATGGGGACGGGCTCTGTGGACGTTGACCGTGCGCGTGCGCTCGTGGTCTCCGGAGCGCAGTGACACGAGCAGCTCGAGGTCCCGCTCGTCACCGTCGGGCACCGGGATGTCGAGGTGCACGCGCCCGCCGTCGTCGCATGTCGCCGACACCGGCTTGGGTGCCGTGGTGAGACCCGGGCCCAGGGACTCGGGATTCCAGGCCGCCTCGATGACGGCGCCGGGAAGAGGAGCTATCTGCGTGACCGCAGGGAATCCGAGCGCCTGTGCCTGGAGCGGCAGCGTGCTCCCCGGCGCGATCGTGGAAGGCAAGTGAAGGAACACGTCGAGCCCACGGGCCGCCGGGTCGCGCGCGTGCGTTGCGGCGTAGGAGGCATTCACGACGGCGACCGTGCCTGCGAGAAGGGTGGCGGCTAGGAGGTTCTTGGAGTTCATGCGGCTGAGTGGACAGGCGTGGGGGGATGGTGTTCCCGCTGCGCCTCGGTCACGCTCGAGCCCGGGGCACCTCGAGAGGATATACCCGGTGCCGCAGGACCGCGTCACAACCTGGAATAGGCGCGCGGAAGCTGTCGAGCGGGCGAGTTGTCGCGTACCTTCATCTTCCGCTGTGGTGAGGCGACCTGGATCTGCTGCGCTTCGGCCGCTTCCTCCTTCGACACCACGCGCGTCGAGAACGTGGGGCTCGGGCTGCCGGAGGGGGTCCCGTCCTTGTCGAGCTTGGGAGGGCGCCTGGCTGCAGCGATCTGACCCGACAGCCAGGCTGGCAGGGCGTGTCGGACAGTCTTGGTTTCCCCGGGGGCGAGCTCGAACTTGTCGTTGGCTTTCCAGGCCACCATGGGAATCGACGGTGCGCGGGACATTTCGGAGCGGAACACTGCCTTGAGCAGATCCTCCTGCACCTCGGCGATTGCTTCGGAGTCCTTGCTGGTGTTCTGGGCCCGCACTTCGAGCACCCACTTGCCTCGCTGCGAGGTGTCCTCCACCAGGGCAGCCAACACGTTGACCGACCCGATGCGGGTCGTGTCGACGTCGATCCCGTCCGCTTTCAGATCGAAGTCGTCGGCCTCGGTGGTGCTGGGCCATGCCAGCGCGACGGCGCAGGCGCAGGCGAACGCGGCGGACAGGACAATCGTTCCGAGGGTGCGCAGCGAGCGGTTCATGGGATCCTCCGTGTGACTGGCGTCTGACGGTTCATCGCTGCGGCCGAGAGGAGTGTGACAGGGACAGGATCGAAAAAGGGGAGGAGGGAGAGGGAGCCGGGCAAGGGGTGGAAGGCCAGCCCCAGATGTGCTAATCCGTCGGGCATGAACGTGACTCGTTGCGCTTCGATCCTGCTGCTGGCCCTTGTCGGAACTGCTGCTTCCTGCTCGAAGAGCGAGGCCGCGACCGAGCCTCAGAAGGATGCCCTGGGGGCGCTGATGCCCGCGGCTGCGGTCCAGGAGAACGACAACTACAAGGTCAGCCTGGAATCGGTCGGCTCCTACAAGAAGGACCAGCAAGGCATCGTCAACGTCGTGCTCGTGACCAAGGGCGAGTACCACGTCAACAAGCAGTACCCGTACAAGTTCGTCACCCAGGATCCCCCTGCCGACGGCGTGAGCTACCCGAAGAAGGTGGTTCCCCGGAGCGACGGAAACTACGAGGAGAAGAAGGCGGTGCTGCCCGTTCCGTTCGTCCCGTCGAAGTCGGGTGAAGTGGATGTCGGCGGCACCTTCAGCCTGAGCGTGTGCACCGACGCGAACTGCCTGATCGACAAGCAGCGGCTTCAGATCAAGGTCAAGGTCGACTGATCGCAGCGTCCGACCCGGGTCGAGAGCAGCGTGGGCTACTCGACCTGGAGCGGGATAGGCGCGTGCCACAAGTAGACGAAGTGGGGTCTGGGTCTCCAGGCGTCGCGGTGGTCTGGAGCCTCGACGGTCCAGATTCCGGCCGGGCGGATACCGCCGAGGTCGAAGTCGTGGGAGACGACGCGGGCGCCCTTGGGGAGGCGCTGCATTCTGGGGAGCAGCTTGAGCATCATCCAGGGCATCAGGTAGAGGGCGAGGACGGTGGCCTTGGAGAGATCGACCTGGAAGAGATCGGCCTGCTCGATGTGAACGAGGTGGGAGACGCCGGCCTTGGCGGCGTTGTTGCGGGCGAGGGACACGAGGGCCGGATCGATTTCGAATCCCCACGCGGAGGCCCCTTTCTGTCTGGCAGCTTCCACGAGAATGCGACCGTCTCCGCACCCGAGATCGTACACGACGTCTTTCGGGCCGACCTCGGCGACCTCGAGCATTCTGTCGATGACGACCTGGGGCGTGGGAACGTACTCGGCGTCGCGAGGGCGCTCGAGCAGATCGTCGGGCGTGGTGGGGGAAGGCGGGGCGGAAACAGGGACGGGAGGGGAAGAGGTCGGGGCGGCGTCGGCGACGAGCGAAGCCGTGGAGGAGCGTCTGCTGCAGCACAAGAGAAGCAGACAAGGGAGCATGAGGGGGCCCGTCCAAATCGAAGGCATCGAGCGGGAGGGTGGGGGAAGGCGGTCGCGCGGTCAAGAGCGGGGCGTGCTACCTGCGGCCGAGGGCTTGCAGGAGCTGGGCGCGCGCGGAGGAGAGGGTGAACTGCGACTGGACCTTCTGGGCAGCCGCGTTGGTGTGAGCGAGCTGGGCGTCGGCCAGCTCGAGGCTGTTGCCTGCGCCGGCCTGATAGCGCCCCTCGGCGAGCAGCAGTCTCTGCGCGGTATTCTCGACGGCGACATCGGCGTAGGACATCGATTCGCGGGCGGCGCGGATCGCGATTCGAGCCTGCTCGATCTCGAGAGCGATCTGCTGCTTTCGATACTCGAGCTGGGCGCGGAGGGAGGAGAGCGTGGCTTCACCTTCGCGGACCTGGGCGCGCGTGGCATTGCCCTGGAAGATGGGCCAGTTCAGCGAAATCGCACCGTTCCAGTTCCAGGCCATCCTGCCGAGGTCGGCGCCGGCCTCGGTCAGTCCGGTCGAGGCGGAGAGGGTGGGGCCGTAGGCGCCGCGGGTGGCGCGGATGGACGCTTCCTGGGCGCGAATCTGCTGTTGGAGTGCGAGGACGTCGGGGCGCTTCATGGCCTCGGAGACCAGGGGATCGAGGGGGCCTTCTTCTCCCGGGACCATGGGGATCGAGTCGTCCGCGACGTCATAGTTCGTGGCACGAACGACACCCATTGCGAGGTTGAGCTGCGCCTTGGCGGTGGCGTAGCTGTTCTGCGCCTGCACGAGCTGGAGGCGGGCGTTGGCGACGCCGACCTTGGCCTGGATCAGATCGATCTCGGGGCGGGTGCCGGCCTCGACGAAGGCCTGGATCTGATCGAGGTGGTGCTGCTGGTTCTCGACGGTTTGCTCGGCGACGTGGACGAGCTCCTTCTGCGCGCGAGCCTGGAAGAAGGTCGTGCGGGTGGTCAGGAAGATGGAGCGTCGAGTGACCTCTGCGTTGGCGCGTTGTACGTCGGCGTTGGCCTGCGACGCGCGCCACCTGCCGGTGGTCTGACCGAAGTCGTAGATGACCTGGGAGGCGTTGAGGCCGAATCGCCAGTAGTCGGTGGTGTCGAAGGAGCTCTTGTCCGACGAGCCGATGTTCTTGGGGACGGAGCCTGGGGAGGGGGCGAAGTTGTTGGTGGCGCGGGAGTAGGAGGCGGAGGCGGAGACCTGCGGGAGCAGGGAGGCCATGCTGCTGTCGACTCGTGCCTCGGCGGCCTCGACGGTGGCGCGAGCCTGGCGGAGCTGGGGCTGGTTGGACTCGGCCGTTCGGAGCGCCTCCTCGAGGGTGAGCGTGGGAGCGCCGAGAGCCGCGATCATCACGAGGGCGAAGCCGGTCATTCGTACCTCAGGGCATCGATGGGGTCGAGGCGCGATGCCTTGCGCGCCGGATAGAGCCCGAACACCACGCCCGTGAGGGCGCTGAACACGACGGCGATGAAGGCGACGTCGGGGCGGATGAGCATGTCCCAGCCGAACTTCGCGGCGAGCCATTTGGCGGAGCCGACGCCGAGTGCGACGCCGATGATGCCGCCGATGAAGGCGAGAACGAGGGACTCGACGAGGAACTGGAGCAGGATCTGGTAGCGGCGTGCGCCGATGGCCATGCGCAATCCAATCTCCCGCGTCCGCTCCGTCACACTGACCAGCATGATGTTCATGATTCCGATTCCGCCGACGAGCAGGGATACGGCGGCGACGGCGGCCAGCAGCGTGGTCATCGTCTCAGTGCCTTCCTGCTGTGCGCTCGCAATCTCCGCGAGGTTCCGGATCGAGAAGTCGTCGTCCTGCGAATCCGTCAGCCGGTGACGGTCCCGCAGCAGCGCGGTGACTTCACGCTGAGCCTTCGCCGTCGTGTCCGAGGCCGTGGCTTCGATCATGATCGACCCGTTGAGGAACTTCACGAGACCGCCTTGAATCTTCGAGCGGAACGTGGTGTATGGGATATAGGCGGAATCGTCGTAGTCCTGTCCCATGGCCGACTGGCCCTTGCGCGAGAGCACCCCCACCACCTGGAAGGGGATGTTGCGCACGCGAATGGACTGGCCGATGGGAGAGGCCCCTTGTCCGAAGAGCTTGTCGGCGACAGTGCGGCCGAGGACGATGACCTTGGTGCCGCCCTCGATATCGGACTGGGAGAAGACGCTTCCCTCCGCGGAGGGCCAGGAGCGGATCTCGAAGTACTCGGTGGAGGTTCCGTAGACGCTGGTGCTCCAGTTCTGCTCCTCGCTCATGAGCTGAGCGCTGGAGCGGAGCTGGGGAGCGGCGGCCTTGACGGTGGGGACCTCGGTCTGGATGGCGCGCAGGTCTTCCCAGGTGAGGGTCTGGTTGGAGCCGGAGCCGCCCTGCACGCCGCCTGTGCGAGTGCTGCCGGGCATGACGATGAGCAGGTTGGTGCCCATGGCGGAGAAGGCGGCTTCGACGCGAGCCTTGGCGCCTTCGCCGATGGCCACCATGGCGATGACGGCGGCGACGCCGATGATGATGCCGAGGGTGGTGAGAAACGAGCGCATCTTGTTGCGCAGCAGAGCGCGCATCGCGACGCGGAGGGTCATGAACGGGTTCACGTGAGGACCTCCGGCGGCGGCAGCGTTGCGAGCTCTGCGCGAGCATCCTTGGCCTGCTGCTCGATATCGGAGCGCAGGACACCGTCCTTGAGCACCACGACCCGCGAGGCGTAGGCCGCGATGTCCGGCTCGTGGGTGACGAGGATAATCGTGATGCCCTCGCGCCAGAGTTCCTGGAACAGCGCCATGATCTCGATACTCGTGCGCGAGTCGAGGTTGCCGGTGGGCTCGTCGGCGACGAGCAGACGCGTGCGTCCGACGATGGCGCGTGCGATGGCGACGCGCTGTTGCTGGCCGCCCGAGAGCTGATTGGGGTGATGGTGGATGCGTCCGCCGAGGCCGACGCGGTCGAGGGCTTCGCGGGCGCGCCGGTGGCGTTCCCTGCCGCCGACTCCGGCGTACATGAGGGGGAGCTCGACGTTTTCCAGAGCGCTGGTGCGGGTGAGCAGCTGGAAGCTCTGGAACACGAAGCCGATGACCTTGTTGCGGATATCGGCCAGCTCGTTGTGTCCCATCTTCGAGACGTCCTGCCCGGTCAGCAGGTATCTGCCGGAGGTGGGGCGATCGAGGCAGCCGATCACGTTCATCAAGGTGGACTTGCCCGATCCGGAGGCGCCCATGATGGCGATGAGGCCTTGATCGATGTCGAGGTCGACCCCGCGCAGGGCGCGGACCTCGACGTCACCCATGACGTAGGTCTTGACGATCGACTCGAGGTGGATGAGGGGCTCGGTCATGGGGCGCTCACAGGATTCGGCGCATGCCGCCCATCGGGTTGGCTTGGCCGCCCGGCTTGGCGCCCGACGTGCTCGCCCCGCCGCCGTCGCTCGACCCCGTGATCAGGTCGTCGCCTTCCTGCAGCGGACCGTCCACTACTTCGGTATACGAACCATCCGAGAGCCCGACCCGCACAGGGATCCGCGTCGGCTTGCCATCCCGCATCACATAGACCGACTTGCGATCCGAGGCTCCCCCCGATCCATCGCGTCCGCGGCCGCGTCCAGGCGTCGCAGCGGCAGTCGCCGTGTCGGCGGATGCGGACCCCGCAGGAGCCTGTCCCGAGCCCGCCAGGGCGGGTGCCTCGCCGGAGGTCGAAGCGGGCGGACCGCCCTCGCGGAAGCGCCGGCCGGACCCCACCGGACGCCCGCCGCTCCCAGCCACTGCGGCATCTGCTGCAGGCTTCCAGCGAAGGGCAGCGTTGGGGACGCGAATCACGTTCTCGCGGTTCGCGCTGATGAAGGTCACCGTGGCGGTCATTCCAGGACGGAGCTTCAGATCGGGGTTGTCGACGTCGATGACGGTGACATAGGTCACGACATTCTGGACCGTGACCGGAGCGTTGCGGATCTGACGCACAATCCCCTTGAACTGGATGTTGGGGAAAGCGTCGACGGTGAAGGTCGCGGGCATTTGGGGTTCGAGCTTGCCGACATCCGCCTCTGCGACGCTGGTGTCCACCTGCATCTTCCGCAGGTCTTCTGCGATGGTGAAGATGGTGGGGGCTTGCAGGGAGGCGGCGACGGTCTGGCCGACATCGACGGCGCGGGAGATGACGATACCGTCGACGGGGGATACGATATCGGTGTAGGCGAGATTGATTTTGGCCTGCTTGAGATTGGCGGAGGCGACCTCGATGGAGCCTGCGGTGGAGAGCAGGTCGGCCTGGGAGACGAGCATGTTGGCTCTGGCGGTGTCGAGCTCGCTCTCGGCGATGAGCTTCTTCTCGGCGAGCTGCTTCGCGCGCTCGTATTGGGCCTTGGTGTTGGCCGCCTGGGCCTCTGCCTTCGCGCGATTTCCTCGGGCGGAAACGAGCTGGGCGTTGGCTTGGGCGACCGAGGCCTGGAAGCTCTGGGGGTCGAGCTTGGCGAGCTTCTGGCCCTTCTTGACCGGGGAGTTGAAGTCGGCATACAGCGCCTGGATGCGTCCCGACACCTGGCTGCCGACCTGGACGGTGACCAACGCGGACAGGGTGCCCGTGGCGGTGACGCGCGACACGACATTGCCGCGTTCCACCTTGATGGTGTCGTACTGGACGGTGGGCTTGTCGGCGGGGCCGAACTTGCGCCAGGCGAAGATGCCGGCGGCAGCGATGATTGCGACTCCGAGGAACCACCAGAGGAGCTTGAGCAGTTTCTGTTTCATGCGGGCCATGCCCGGCTTAGCACACTCCGTGCCCGATCGAATCAGCCACGCTGGTGAGCGCAATCGACCTCGGAGTGTCGTTGAGCGCGACGGGTGTCTCTGGTCGTGACACCGCGCGGGGGAAGACGACTCGGCATCGAGACGAGCCTTCCGAGGGTTCGATTCTTGCTATTGAATGGGACCCCCATGAGAATCGCGGTCCGCCATAGCCTGCTCGCCATCGGTCTTCTCGGCGCACTCACCTGCGCGCTGTCGATGTATGCGTTCGCCCGTCTCGCCTCGACCTCTTCAGCACAGAGGCTGGAACGCAGCCGTGACCTCCTCGTGCAGCAGCTCGAGTTCCAGCGCACCATGGCCCATGCGCTCGGCTCCGAATCCCCGGTGCTCGTGCCTGTGAGGGTGGGGATGCGAGCCGGGTACCTAAGTGCGGGAGACAACGCAGCGTCCATCAGCCCGGCATTGGACGCCCGGCGAACCCACGCGGTCTCGATGGCGGTGGAGTCGGTGGGCGATTCGGGGCCATCGATTCGCGTGACGAACGAAGACGGGAGCACCGTGGCGGCCGGCGCGCAGAAGACGCAGATCGGCACCATCGCGTGGGCGGTCCTCCCGGTGAATGCCCCGCCCTGGACAGCGGCATGGAGGATTCTCGCCATTGGGATGGGCCTCGCGGGGCTCGCACTCGTCGCAGCCTCTGCCCAGTTGGCCCTGTCGATCCGTCGAGGTGCCTCCACCCTGCGCTCCGCCCTCGCGTCACTGCAGCGGGATCTCGACGCCCCGGTGCCCGTGCCCGAGGTCAGGGAGCTCGCCTACGTCGCCGAAGGGGTCTCGTCCTTGGCTGCAGAGCTGCGCCGCGCGCAGCAGGAGCAAGTCCGGCTGAGCCGAGAGCTCGCGGAGGGCCAGCGCCTCGCAGCCCTCGGCCGAGTCGCTGCGGGGATGGCGCACGAGGTGCGCAACCCGCTCGCTGCCATCAAGCTGCGAATCGATCTGCTCCGCATGGAGTCGAGCCTCCCCGCGCACGTGGGCAGCGAGCTGGGCGGCGTGGCCGAAGAGATCGCACGCGTCGACCGGTTGGTCTCGGATCTGCTCGTCATCGCGGGAAAACGCACCGGCAACAGGAGCTCCGCCGGGCTGCGACAGATCGCCGAGCATCGAATCTCAGCGATGCTTCCCTGGGCCGGTGAGCGCGGCGTGACAATCGAGCTCGACGGACAAGCGACGGCCGACGTCGATGGGGACGCCATCGGCAGGGTGATCGACAACCTGCTCCGCAACGCGGTGGAGGCGTCGAGCCGCGGGGGAATCGTTCAGGTTCGCATCGGGCGGAGGGAGGACGCGGCGGAGGTGGAGGTCGTCGATCGGGGACCGGGCGTGGATGCGACGAGGCTCTCGGAGCTGTTCGAGCCGTTCTTCACGACGAAGCCCGACGGGATCGGACTGGGGCTGGCACTGTCCCGGGCGATCGCAGCAGCGCACGAAGGCACCTTGACGTACGAGAGGCGGGAAGGCATCACGATCTTCCGGCTCGTCGTCCCTCGTGAGCGGCGGGACGGCTCTGGGAAAGCCGCGGCATGAGCAAGGTGCTGATCGTCGAAGACGAGCGTGGAGTGCGCGAAGGGTTGGCGCGCGCGGTGGAGAGGCTCGGTCACGAGCCGGTCCTGGCGCCGGGGCTGACGCAAGCGCGTGAGGTGTTGTCGAGCCATGTGGTGGACTGCATTCTGCTGGACATCCGGCTGAAGGACGGAGACGGGTTGACGCTGCTGCGGGAGATTCGCGGGACGAATCTGAGCGATGCGCCGGTGATCGTGGCGACGGCGTACGGAGACAGCGAGCGGACGATCCAGGCGATGCGCGACGGAGCGTTCGACTACCTGACGAAGCCGTTCGACCTGTCGGTGTTGCTCTCGACGGTGGACCGGGCGATCAAGCAGGTCACGTTGACGCGTGGGGTGTCTTCGAGGCCGCCGGAGCCGCAGGTGGAGCCCGGTGGTCAGCATGCGCTGGTGGGGACGAGCGCAGCGATGCTGGAGGTGTGGAAGGTGATCGGCCGGGCGGCGGCATCGTCGGATCCGGTGCTGATTACCGGGGAGACGGGGACGGGCAAGGAGCTGGTGGCGCGAGCCATCCACCGCTACTCGAGCCGTGCGCGGGAGCCGTTCGTGGGGGTGAGCCTTGCGGCCTTGCCTCCGACGCTCATCGAGAGCGAGCTGCTGGGACACGAGAAGGGCTCGTTCACCGGGGCGATCGCGAGGCACGCCGGGCGCATCGAGCAGGCGGGCAGGGGCACGTTGTTCCTCGACGAGATCGGGGAGCTCGAGGTGACGTTGCAGGCCAAGCTGCTGCGCGTGCTGCAGGAGCGGGAGTTCGAGCGTGTCGGGGGCACCTCGCGCATCCCGTGCGAAGCGCGAATCATCGCGGCCACGCACCGTCCGGTGAGACCGGGACAGGCGGGAGTCGCGGTGCGCGAAGACCTGTACTACCGGCTCGCGGTGATCGAGATCGACGTGCCGCCGTTGCGGATGCGGCGGAGCGACGTGCCGATGCTCGTGGCGCACGCGTTGGAGGGAACCCCGGCCCGCGCGGTCGCCGAGGAAGCGATGGCGCGCCTGCAAGCCTACGGATGGCCGGGAAACGTGCGGGAGCTGGTGCACGTGATCAAGCGCGCGGCGGTGATGTGCGGCGGAGAGGTGATCGACGTCCCGGATCTCCCCGACGTAATGGGGACGAGTGCGCGGGACGACGGCGAGCTTACGACGCTGCCGCTCCGGGATGCGCTTGCCGTGGTCGAGAAGCGCTTGATCCTGTCGGCGCTCGAGCGAGCGGGGGGCAACCGGGCCGAGGCGGCGAGGCAGCTCGGGATTGCGAGGCCGCAGTTGTACGCGAAGATGGCCGAGCACGGAATCGCGACGCGGCAGGAGGGGAAGTAGCCGCGTCTCAGAGATAGCGAGATGACTTGAGCTCGCGTCGAATGGCGCGCGCGAAGCGGTACTTCGGGTGCCCGACGATGAGGGAGATTACGACCTTGTTATCCGAGGGGATCCCGAGCCTGGGGCGCAGCTCCGGGAAGTTGTTGATGCAGGGGCCGACGATGCTGAGCAGAGTGGCGCCGAGCCCCAGCGCGTGGGCTGCGAGTGCCGCATGGGTGGCCGAGATGAGCGCGTTCTCCTCGTAGGCGACCTGCCAGCGATTCGCGTGGAACACCAGCAGTGCGGGAGCTCCATACAAATACCCGTCGTCTCCCTTCGCCGCTCGCTCGTTGTCGTCTCTCACGATCTTCAACACGTGCGACTCGAGCGCGTGCGCCGCCTCCTCGCCCCGCTTCCATCGAATCACCGCGCGGCCGATGGGATTGGCGTGCATCGAGAGCAGCTTGCCGTAGTTGGCGCACAGCCGCTCCCTCAGGAAGTCCAGCTCCTCCTTGCGGTCGATGACCAGCACCTCGGTGGTGGGCTCGAAGGCCATCGGCGCATTACCCGCCGCGGCGACGATGCGGTCGAGCAGCTCCCTGGAGACCGAGTCGGGGCGGAAGCAGCGCACGGAGCGGCGCGCGTCGAACAGGGACATCAACGCATCGAAGTCGGGCAACGAGCGCGAGAGGGGGCGGAACCGGCCCTCGGGGATGGCGGGCATGGAGAGGGCGGCAGTGGGGCAGATCGCAACGCACTGGCCGCAGGCGATGCAGTGCGCCTCGCGCGACTCGACGGTGCGCGCCTTGCCATCGTGGACCTCGAGGACGCGCTTGCCGCAGATGTCGACGCAGGCGCCGTCGCCGCGGCACTTGGACTCCTCCAGTTCGTGAAGCATGTCGGCGAGGATAGCTCACGTCGGGTCACGACGTGAATGAAGACGAGCGTGACGGGAGGGAGGCGGTGCTACTGGCAGCCACCCAGGTGGAAGAACCCCTTGCTTTCGGATGGCCATTCGCTGCCGGCGCTCTGGGCCACAGCCCCCTTGAACACGCACACGTTCGAGTAGGTCTTCGGCTCTTCGTTGGCGACCTGGCCGCAGACGGGGTTGTAGTACATGGGACAGGGCCGGGGCTCGTCGCAGGCGCCCTCGGTGATCGAGGAGCTCACGACGCCGGGGAAGTCCGCGACGTACTTTTCCGCGGTTGCCTGGTCGTTGAAGTTCACGGCGTAGACGTAGGTGTCGGTGTTGTCGGGGTAGTTGACGAGGACGACGGCGCACAGGTCGATGTCACCGCAGTGGCCGGTGACGAACTTGCCCTTCGATTCCTGGGGAGTTTCGCCGCCGGCGTCGGCGAGCACGGCATTGCGGAACTCGCACGGATTGCCGAACTCGATGTCGACTCCCTGGGCAGTCTGTGCGCAGACCGGGGCGTAGATCTTGTTGCACATCTCCGGCTCGTTGCAGGGACCAGGGAGCACCTCGGCTCTGTCGGCGTTGGGCCAGGTCTGCGCCAGCCACTCCTGCGCCTCCGCCTCGCTGTCGAAATTGTGCGCGCCGAAGTACGTCGTCGCGTGGGACTCGTCGAAGTCCTCCCCGATGGCGCAGTAGTCGAGGTCGGGCGTCTTCGCCACCACTTCGGCCGAACCCTGGCGATTGCCCTTCGACGTCACCACGAGCCGGTACTCGCCGTCGGACGGCAAGTCCATGCTCAGGTTCGAGCTGTGCGCATTGGGCGCCTCGTTCAGCCGGAGAATCCAACCGGGCGTCGTCGTGTCATCGCTCGTCGCGAGCTTCTTGTTGCCAAGATACAGCCGAGCACGCGTGTCGAGACCGGGCTCCGCGCCACCGTCGCGCTCGAACAGCCCATCGACGTACAGATCGATGTGCTGTCCCTTCTTGCCCTGGAACGTGAACGCGCGCAGCTGGTTCTTCTTCGCCTGCGAGGAGCAATTAGCGTTGGCGATCAACGAGCCGGAGGTCGAATACCAGCCTTCGTTCGGTGTGCCGATGGCGCCGCAATACGCGGCCTTATCGGAGCACAGCGCCCACTTCAGGAGCTTGCCCGAGCAGCCGTCTCTCCACCCCTCGCTCTTCGAACCCACCATCGCGCACTCCGGCGTGCAGCCGATCGTCGCGACCTTCACCTCACCGAACCCGATGGGCTGCGTCGTCGCAGCAAGCTCTTCGGCTGCGCTCTCCATCTCGTCTGCGTCACTCGACTCGAACCCCGCGTCGGTATTCGCGGCGCATCCGGCCACACCCAGCACGAGAGCCCCCCCCAACCACCACAACTTCGAAACCATCACGGTCACCTCGGTCTTTGCGTGCCGGTCTTCGGGACCGGCTTCCATCTCCTCGAGACACCCTGACCTGGCGGCCTGGGTGCGAGGGAGTGTGTCTATTCCACACACTATTCGGGAATGCAATGCCCCCGTTCCCGAACTTGCTCCCGAATGATTTGCCCGTGTCTTTCCCGGGACAGTCCCGACGCTGTCTGGTTGATCACGTTTGACACAAAGCCCCCTCTGCGTTGTCGTGGCCCCATGAGAACACTTCGTTGTCTGGACAGACTCGTGTGCCTTGCGACCGTGACCGTATTCTCCTGCTTGCCGATGATCGGATGCGGCTCGTCGGATGACTCCCCGGCGGAGGGGGTTGGAGGAGATGGCGGCGCTGGTGGTGCCGCGGGCCAGGGTGGATCCGCGGGCAAGGGGGGGGCAGCCGGCGCGGCGGGCAAGGCGGGAGCTGCTGGAACCGGCGGCAGCGCCGGGACCGCGGGCAACGCGGGCGCTGCGGGCAAAGCAGGCGCTGCGGGCGCCGCGGGCAACGCGGGCAACGCGGGCAGCGCGTGTGTTCCGACGACCGAGGCGTGCGACGGGGAGGACAACGACTGCGACGGACAGGTTGACGAGGGGTGCGCTTGCAAGGACGGTGACACGCAGAGTTGTTATTCGGGGCCGGACGGCACGTCGGGCGTGGGAGTCTGCAAGGCGGGCACACAGACGTGCGTCAGCGGAAGCTTCGGAACCTGCGCGGACGCGGTGCTCCCGTCGGAGGAGCTATGCAATGGCAAGGACGACGATTGCGACGGTGAGACCGACGAGGGATTCGGTCAGGTCACCTGTGGAGTCGGCGCGTGCAAGATCACGGCGCCCGGGTGTGAAGGGGGAGCGATCCCGGCGTGCAATCCCCCGGAGCCGGGCGCAGAGGTGTGCGACGGGACACTCGACGAGGACTGCGACGGAAGCGTGGACGAGGGGTGCGCGTGCACGGATGGTGCAGAGACCGCGTGCTACAGCGGACCGGACGGGACGAAGGACGTCGGTGCGTGCAAGGGCGGAACGCAGACCTGCGTGCAGGGCGCGTGGGGCACGTGTCAGCTCGAGGTCGTCCCGCTCGACGAGGTCTGCAACGGGATCGACGACGACTGCGACGGCCAGACGGACGAGGATCTTGGCGCGTTGAGCTGCGGAGTGGGTGCTTGCGCCACGACTGCCCCGGCGTGCGTATCGGGACAGGTCGGCACGTGCGAACCTCTGTCTCCAGCAGCGAGCGAGTCGTGTGAAGGCACGGTCGACGACGATTGCGACGGTGTGGTGGACGACGGGTGCGCGTGCGTCAACGGCGAGCATCGAGCGTGTTTCTCGGGGGCTCAGAGCACGCTGGGCGTTGGCGCATGCGTTGCCGGACAGCAGGAGTGCAGCGGGGGCACGTGGGGGCCGTGCGTGGGCGAGGTTGTCCAGGCGGACGAGGTATGCAACTCGGCGGACGACGACTGCGACGGCGAAGTAGACGAAGGACTGGGCAACGTCAGCTGCGGGATTGGCGCGTGTCATCAGACGATGCCTGCGTGCGTGAACGGGGAGATCGTTACGTGCGTGCCCCTGGAGCCCGGGGAGACCGAGCAGTGTGACGGGATCGTGGACGACGACTGCGATGGTTCGGTAGACGAAGGATGCACGTGTGCGAACGGCGAGACCAAGCCGTGCTATTCGGGACCGGTGGACACGCTGGGTAAGGGCACCTGCACCGCGGGAACGCAGACCTGCCTCGGCGGTGTGTGGGACGGCGTATGCGTCGGTGACGTCGTTCCGGTGGCCGAGACGTGCGATGGGACGGACGAGGATTGCAGCGGGGCAGTGGACGACGGTTTCGGCACGATCTCGTGCGGAAAGGGCGCGTGCGGCGTCCAGGTTCCGGAGTGCAAGGACGGGCAGCTGCAGGTGTGCATACCGGGGGATCCATCGCCGGAGATCTGCAACGGTGTGGACGACGACTGCACTGGGTTCGTGGACGACAATGGAGCGGAGAGCTCGTGTGTGGTTCCCAACGGGGTACCTGCGTGTGAGGCGGGCAAGTGCAAGGTGGGCTCGTGCGCGGCAGGGTTCGGAGACTGTGACAACGACGTGACGACCGGGTGTGAGGCCAATCTCCGCACGAGCGCAAGCGCGTGCGGGGCCTGCGGGGTTGCGTGTTCCGACGGGCAGACGTGCTACGAGGGGCACTGCGCGACCACGTGCGCGTACGTACCGCTGAGCTTCCCCGTCCCGGGGTGCACGAACGTCGCAGCCAACGCTGCGGCATCGGCCGACAGCTCATGGGGAGGCAACCCGCCGTCGTACGCCAACGACGGCAACACCTGCACGCTTTGGAACGCGGGGCACCACCCGCCGGCGTGGTGGTCGGTGGACCTCGGCGCGGCGACGCCGATCCGGGGGATGACGCTCGTGCCCAACATGAGTCCCTCTCCGGCGAACGTGACGCACGTGGTGGAGCTGAGCCTGAACGGTACGGACTGGACGACGCAGTTGACGCTGAACCAGTCGATGGCTGCGCAGCAGGTGTACCCGTTCGACTTCGGCGCACCGGTCACCGCTCGCTACGTCCGCGTGACGACTACGTCGTCGCCGTCGTGGGTGGCCTGGTCCGAGGTCGCTGTCTACACCTGCCCGTAGCCGGGCAGGGATCTCCTCTCAGAAGAGCGTGCCCTGAGGCGGGGCTCCCCCGCCTTGCACGGGCATCGTCTTGCCGAGGTGCTCGTAGGCCTTGCGGGTCGCGATGCGCCCGCGAGGCGTGCGTCCGATGAACCCCTGCTGGAGCAGGTAGGGCTCGTAGACGTCCTCGATCGTGTCGCGCGGCTCGGCCATGGCGGCGGCGAGAGTCTCCACACCGACAGGCCCGCCCTCGTAGGTGTCGATGATGATCGACATCAGACGTCGGTCCATCTCGTCGAGACCCGCCTGATCGATCTCGAGGCGATCGCAGGATTCCACGGCGATATCGCGATCGATGCTGCCGTCGCCGAGGACGAGGGCGAAGTCGGAGACGCGGCGCAGGAGCCGGTTGGCGACGCGTGGAGTGCCTCGGGCGCGCTGCGCGATTTCGATGGAGGCTTCTTCGGCGATGGAGACATCGAGGAGGCGAGCGGAGCGTTGGACGATGCGGACGAGTTCCTCGACGGGATAGAAGTCGAGGCGCATGACGTAGCCGAAGCGAGACAGCAGCGGGGCAGTGAGCAGGCCGGTGCGCGTAGTGGCGCCGACCAGGGAGAAGGGCTGCAGTGGCAGGTTGATGGTGGAGGCGTGGGGACCGTCGCCCATCATGATGTCGATGGCGTAGCTCTCGATCGCGGGGTAGAGGCTTTCCTCGACGGCGGCGGTGAGGCGGTGGATCTCGTCGACGAACAGGACGTCACGCTGTTGCAGGTTGGTGAGCAGGCCGGCCAGGGCGCCCTTGTGTTCGATAGCCGGGCCAGAGGTGGCGTGCAGGGTCACGCCCATCTCGCGAGCGAGGATGAGCGCGAGGGTGGTCTTGCCGAGACCGGGCGGGCCGCACAGCAGGATGTGGTCGAGGGGTTCGTTCCGGCGGCGTGCCGCCTCGACGAACACGCGCAGGTTCTGCTTGTGCTTCTCCTGGCCGATGTAGTCGTCGAGGGAGGTGGGGCGGAACAGGCGATCGAAGCGCTCGTCGTCGGGACGACGGGATCCCTCGACGACGCGAGTTCCCTCTGCGGAAGCGGTCTGCGATGGCATTTCCGCGCGCTCGCGCGGGCTGCGACCGGGGGTTTTGGGCTTCGCCATTGTCGCGGAGCAGAACCCGTCCCGGGCCGGGATGCAAGACGGTGGACGATGCCGGTCAGTGACGCTTCACAGTTGCGGGATCATGGGAGGTGACTCAAGCCGTCTGGAGTCGGGCAGGGATGCGAGCGCGCAGCAGGACGCCGCGCGGGCTGTCCGAGACCTCGACATCGCCGCCGTGAAGGACCAGCAGCGAGTGGGCGAGCGACAAGCCGAGCGCAAGGCCTCCGAGCTCGCGCGGCAGCGTGTTCTCGCCTCCCGGGAGCAGCAATCGGGCAAGGCTCGCCGCAGGCATCATCCGTGAAGGCGCGTCGATTCCGATGACCACGTCGCGTCCGTTCGGGCCGAGGTCTCCGGTCACGAGCACCTCGCCGGAAGGCGACGTCTTGAGCGCATGGCGGATCAGTGCAGCGAGGGCTTCTACCAGGCGGCTGACGTCGGCTTCCACTTCGGGGAGACCGGGGTCGAGATCGACGACTACGGGCACGGAGCCTCTGGCGGACATGTCCCTGGCAGTGGAGACAGCGTCGAAGACGATGGTGTCGACGGCGACGGGGGCGCGGTCGAGTACGAGCTGACCGGCTTCGACGCGAGCGGCATCGAGGATGGTCTGGATGAGGGTGAGGAGCTCCGCGCCGCGGTGCCGGATGACCTCGAGGCTTTCGCGCTGCTCGGAGGACAGCTTGCGGGCATCGATGAGATCTGCGAAGCCGAGGACGGAGTTCAAGGGGCTCTTGAGGTCGTGGCTGACGGCGGCGAACAGCAGGCCGCGCATCCTCTGAGCAGCTTCGCGTGCGGCGATGGCCTGCTCCTGGGTTTCGGCGAAGAGGCGGAAGCGCTCTGCGAGCCTCTCGATCGCCTCGCCCAATCTGGCGACTGCCTGATAGCGCGCGGGCCGCGCGATCTGGGGCGCTCCTCGCAGCACCTCCTCGGTGCCGAGGAGCCGCACCTGCCGCGTTGCATGCGCGAGATCATCGGTCAGGGACTTGCCCGCAGCGCCCCCCAACACCGCGGCGATCAGCAATGCGATCAGCGCGACAGCGACCCCACCCGCGCTGAGAGCGATCATCGTGGTGCCGTCGAACGAGATCGTGGCGTGCCCGACGTCGAGCGGCATGGTGACGATCACGCGCCCCGAGATCTGGCGTTCGAGGTGGAACGGAGCGGCGCTGGGCGACAGTCGAACGGAGAGGCCGTGGGCCGCGGCGGCGATCGCGGCGTCCTGCTCACCGGCGTCGGGCACCGGGCCCGGGACCTGCTCGAGGGCTCCCTGCGCCATGGCGACGGCGGTGGCGAGGCGGCCGCGGGCTTCGAAGGCCAGGACGTGGGCGTGGGCGAGCAGGGCGATGCCGATGCCGACGAGGCCGACGGGCGCGAGGACGGCGAGACGTGTTCGACGGGAGACGCGGAGCGCCGGGAGGTGCGATCGCTCGACGCGGTCCATGAGCTCCCGCACGGACTCGTCGGGAGCGAGCTGCACGGCGCGAGCGACCCGTCCTCGGATGTAGACGTACAGGGGGAGCGAGGCGGTGGCGCCGATGGTGATGGACAGCAGTGCCAGGCTGACGGAGCTGTCGAGGTCGAAGCCCGCGGGGCGCAGAGGCGGCAGGAGCGTGGACAGGATGGCCACGCCGGTGGTCACCAATGCCGTCATGGTGACGCGCCACGGGGTACGATCGAGCTCCTCGAGCTCCTCGGGCTCGACCCAACGGGCCCCGAGGCCCAGCGCACGCAGCGCGAACCGCAGGCGGCGCATTTGCAGCCAGATGAGGAGCACGGACACCGCAAGGCTCACGCCCGCGACGGCGAGTCCATGCCCCATCGCGGCCGGGAGCATGGCGGGATCGAGCAGCAGGAAGCGTGGGGCCACGGCTGCGAGAGCGACGGCCGAAGCGGCGGTGGTCGTCACGACGGCGATCAAGACGTTCTGGGTGAGGCGTCCAGCCGAGGCGTTCACGCGAGCGCCTCCGGGTCGAAGCCGCTGGACGGGGGCGCATGCGGGCTCGACTTGCGGTCCGCGGCCTTGCTCCACACCGGCATGCGGACGGTGAACTCCGAGCCGCGACCGAGCTCGCTGCGGACACCGATGGTGCCGCCGTGCATGGCCACCAGCTTGCGTGCGATGAACAGCCCGAGCCCCGACCCCCGCTCTCGTGCGTTCAGGCTCCCCAACTGGCGGTACTCGTCGAAGATGGTCTCGATCTCCGCCTGCGGGATCCCGGGACCGGTGTCGGTGACCGACAGGATCGCCTCGCGCTGGTTGAGCTCGATATTCACGCCGACCGACCCGCTCGAGGTGAACTTGACCGCGTTGCCCACGAGGTTGCTCAGGATCTGCCAGACCCTGCGCTCGTCGGCGAAGACCAGCGCCGGCGAGTTGCCGGTCACCATCAACGTGATCTGCTTACCCATCAGCCG
>CAYMUE010000019.1:4289-11177 GCA_964393505.1 uncultured Polyangiaceae bacterium | reverse complement strand
GAGGAAGGCCGCGCGATCGCGGTCGAGCGACGCCACGCGCTCGAGGTCGTTGCGGTAGGCGCGCTCCGCGGCAGCGAACCGTTCCACCAGAAGGTTGAAAGCATCCGTCAGAAGCCCGACCTGATCGGCGACCCGGATGGGAACCCTGGCTCCGGTCGGAAGTGAGTGCGTGTCGGCCATGTCGGTGATGCGAAGCCGGAGGAACTCGACGTCTGCGTCGAGATCGCGAGCGAACAGGTACGCCACCGTCGCAGCAACGCCGAGGAGCAGGGCGGTGAGGCCGATGACGGAGCGCACGAGAGCGCGGGAGCCTTCGGGTTGATCGGGGGCCGGGACGAACACGACGACGGACGAGTTTTGGAAGGGGGGGCCCAGGGGGGTTGCGCTGAAGCGGGACCGACCGAGACGTGTGAGGGTCTCCCCTTCCGTGGCGACGAGGAGGTTGACCAGATCGGTGCGAGTCGGTGAGCCGAAGGATGCGTCGACGTGCACCTCTCCGTCCTGCGTACAGACGATGACCTCGGCGCCGGAGCGTCGGGCCGCGCGACGCGTGTAGTCGGCGCGCTCATCCGGGGTGATGGCGCGGAGGCGGGCCGAGAGGGTCGAGGCGAGCACGGTTGCGCGCGTGGCAGCGAGCTGATCGCTGGTGGTGCGCAGGTGCCAGAGCCCGAGCATGCCCACGGCCGCGGCGGTGGCCAC
Organism: uncultured Polyangiaceae bacterium; assembly: GCA_964393505.1. GTDB lineage: Bacteria > Myxococcota_A > Polyangia > Polyangiales > Polyangiaceae > JACRCQ01. The sequence continues at coordinate 10,478 of CAYMUE010000019.1, read as the reverse complement.
GCCGACGAGCACGACGATGGCCGGCAGCAGCGGCACGAGCGGCAGTCGCAACTGCCGGAGGCTTCGGGGCAACAGGCGGGTCATGGTCTCCCGTAAGACACCTTCGACCGCTTGGGAGGGGCGCGCAACCTGGAACCGTTGGGCGGGAATTGGACGCCGGAGCCGGACGGGGACCCGCTTGCGCGGTCCGACCCTGGCCGAATAGACTGCGGCCAGCGCCCGTCGGGCGTGAGGAGCGGAGAGATGATCATCGGTCGAGCTCGATCCATCGGATGGGCAGGATTGATCTGCGCAGCGATCCTCGCTGGCGATGCGATGGCCCAGGTCTCTGCGGCGGACCGATCGGCTGCTCGGGCGTTGTTCGATCAGGCGCGCTCGCTCGTGAATGCCGGCAAGCACGCCGAAGCCTGCCCGAAGTTCGAGGAGAGCCAGCGGCTCGACCCCGGAATCGGCACGCTGTTCAACCTGGCCGATTGCCACGAGGCTACCGGCAAGACCGCCAGCGCCTGGTCGATATTCCTCGAGGTCGCCTCCCAGGCGAAGGTCGGGGGGCAGAAGGATCGCGAGAAGGTGGCGCGCAACCGGGCTTCCGCCATCGAGCCCAGGCTGTCGAGGCTCACCGTTGCGGTCGTGTCCGGCCCCCAGCCTCCAGGGCTCGAGATCAAGCGCGACGGCAGCGTGGTGCGCGAGGCGTTGTGGGGGACTCCCGTGGCGATCGACCCCGGTGAGCACACGATCGAGGCGACCGCACCCGGCAGGAAGAAGTTCTCGACCGTCGTCAAGGTGGGTGGCCCCGCAGCATCCGAGACGGTGACGATCCCAGCGCTCGAGCCGGAAGCGGCGGGCGTTCCGCCGACCGGGCCGGCCCCGACCGGAGCCTCCGCAACGGCTGCGCCCGTTGCGACACAACCTGTCGCTTCCCCCTCGTCCACGGCTCCCGTGCCGGTCCGGCCACCCGAGCCGGAGCCGGGCGGCAGCGGGGGAACGCAGAAGACCCTGGGCCTGGTCGCGGGTGGGCTGGGCGTCGTGGCGCTCGGCGTGAGCGGCCTCTTCACGCTGGGAGCGAAGGGCAAGCTCAACGACGCCGACGCGTACTGCAACGGCAATGAGTGCTGGAACCAGGAGGGGGTCAATCTGCACTCCGACGCGGTGAAGCAGGCGAACCTCGCGACAATCGTGGGAGGCGTGGGCGGCGTGCTACTCGCAGGCGGCGCCGTGCTCTACTTCACCGCACCGTCGAAGAGCCCGGCCAAGGCGTCGAACATGCGCAGTCCATCGGTCGGTCTCGGTCCCTCGGGCGTCACGGTCCAAGGAGCATGGTGATGAGCATCCGCAGCGGAGCAGCATGGTCGATCGCGGCTGGGGTCCTGTTGGCGGGGTGTGCCGCGTTGGTCGGGGCCGAGGAAGCCACGCTGGTGCAGGGGTCGTCGGGAGGCGGCTCGGGCGGTTCCGGGGGGACGTCGGGGAGCGGTCTGGGAGGCAGCGCGGGGACGGCGGGGGAGGCAGGCGCCGGTGAGGGGGGAGGCGCGGGAGCGAGCGGGTGTCCGGCCGGCGAGACGCCGTGCAACGAAGTCTGTGTGAATCTCAAGAAGGATCCCGACAACTGCGGGACGTGCGGCAACAAGTGCAGCGGGATGCCGTGCAGCGAGGGCAAGTGCGGGGGCTCGGACCTGCCCGAGGTCCGCGACGTCTGCCCCGGCAGCATCCCCGTGGCGGACATCGCTCCTACCGAGGGGTTCGTCTACGTGTTGTGTCAGGACGGGCAGATCCTGAGGAGCGATGCCGGGGCGATGCAGTTCACCAGCCTGACGGCGTACAAGACGAAGGCCCTTCGGCTCGCCCGGAGCGGACCGGGACGGGTCATCGGAATCCTCGATCTGAACGGTCCTTCCCAGATCCATGCGTGGGACGATGCAGGCGGCGAGCAGAGCAGCGACATCGGAGCCGTTCCCGTGTACCTCGAGTCGAGGCTCGCAACAGCGGACCTCGACAGCGTGTTCGTCTCAGCAGACTACGGCGTCAACCTCGTGCGTTTGGATGGGACGTTCTACGCAACGTGCCCCACGACGGTGAAGGTTGCGACGATGGTCGCGGACGACAAGTTCATCTACGCGGTCGGCGCGAACGCTGGGGCGTTCGCGTACGGTCGCAGCGACGGTTGCAGCCAGACCAAGCTGGGGGCTGGCGGAAATCCGGTCGGCGTGGCCCTGCGTCCCGGAGGCGTGCTCGTGGTGCACGAAGGTCTGGCCGGCAACTCGAGCGGGGATGTCACCTTCGTGAATCCCTACGAGAACCCTCCACAGGTCGAGGTGCTGATCGACAACTTGAACAAGCCCATCGAGGCGGTCTCCCGCGACACCGAAGAGGTCTTCTACATCGAGGATCCGTCGGGGATGGGGCGCATCGCGAAGTGGATCCCGAACGGGACGAGGGGCGTCCTGGCCGAGGGGCAGAAGGGGGCGCGGGCTCTACGGTGGCAAGGGGACTTCGTGTACTGGGGCACACAGAACGGAAAGGTCTGCCGGATTCACCGCTAGACCCATCGCGGGCGGAGCCGCGCAGGGGATTCAGCTTCGCCAGTCGCTCTCGAGCATGGAGTAGACGGCGTGATCGAGCCACCGGCCGGCGCAGAACTCGGCCTCGCGGGCGATGCCTTCGAACTTGAAGTGCAGGCGCCAGATGACGGCGAGGGAGCGGTGGTTGCCGGTGGCGGCGGCGACGCGGATGCGATGGACGCCGAGGTTCTCAAAGGCGAGACGCAGTACCTCGGCGCAGGACTCGGTCATCAGCCCCTTGCCTTCGGCCTCTCTGCGCAGCCAGTAGCCGAGCTCGCACGAGCGGTGGATGTGGACCATGGACTCGAGACCGACGACACCGGCGAGGGCGCCGGACACGCGGTCGCGGATGACGAAGCGCAGGGCGCGGCCGGAGTCCCACTCGGAGGCGCAGGCTTCTACGAAGCGACGCGTCGAGGGCTCGTCGACGTTGTAGGGAACCCAGGGCAGCCAGGGGTTCAAGTGCGATCGCGACGCCTCGATCACCTGCCAGAGTTCGGCGGTGTCCGACGGGTCCATGGGCATCAGATAGGCCCGTTGCGTGAGCAGAGGGCTGGCGCGCAGGGAGGCACGGGTCGGGAGGTTCAACATCATCTACACGCCACGCGAGCGACGAAGGATTCGATGTGCGTCGACTCCATGTCGTTCCACGCCAGGAGCCATTCACCGTTGCCTGCGGAGACGACCTCCGGACGAAGCTGATCGCCGAGCGCCCTTCCGATGATCGAGGCCTCGCTGATGCCGTCGCGGGTGATCGGCGCGACCTTGAGACGTCCCCCTTCGAACCACCCGAGCATGCCCTTGCCGGAGCCGTCGAGCGCCACGCTGACCTGCGTGCCGGCAGCAGAGAACTTCTTGCGCCAGAGGATGGATCCGCTCGCCGTGTCGAGGAACGCCACGCTCACGCCTTTGGGATCGTCGCGCCACACGATGAGGCATCCGGACGCATCGCAGGCGATGGCAGGCCAGTTGCCGCCCACGCGCTTGTCGGTGACCGGTTTGAGCTCTCCGACGGCGCGCTCCTTGGTGGACGGCTTGCCGTCCTTGGCGTCGATCAACCCGGTGACGAGTCCCGGATCATTGAGCGCGATGCGTTGCCGCATGATCGAGTGGCTGCGTCCGTCTTCGATGCGATAGACGACCTGCAGGCTGTTGCCCGCGACGGCGAGGGAGGGGAGGCGCGCGCGGACCTTGCCGGTCTTGGAGACGAAGTCCGTGGCGCGGATCATCGACTGCGCCGGACGCATCGAAGGCGACAGCTTCTGCAGATAGAGATCCGCGGAGTCCTTGTCCTTGTCGTCGTTGAGCGCGAGCCAGTAGTCACCGATCGGACCGCGCGCGATCGCGGGGTTCTGTGCCGCCGTCTTGCTTTCGGACACGCGCACCGCCGGCGTCGTGATGCGTCCTGTCGAGTCGAGCACGCGCAGGTAGACTCCGGGCGTCGCGCCAAGCGCATCGCCGTAGAGCAACACCACGCGATCATCGGCCACGAACAGGCGCGGATCGATCGCCCCCGCAGCTTCCGGTGTCACGTCGATCGGCGCGGCCGCAGGACGCATCGCGCTGTCGAGCAGGAGGCTGTAGGCGTGCCATTGGCCGGGTGCCTCGTGGTCGTCGGGCCACACGACGACGGCGCCGCGCTGGGTGGACACGATCGTCGGGCGGCGCGAGTGCGATTGGAGTTCGAACGGGCGCGGACGACCGATTCCCTGCACGCGGCACAGCCCCTTGGCAGCGGCAGCGAGCTGGGCCTGCTCAAGCAGGACCCTGGAGGCGTGGCCGCCACCGGCCTCGGCAGCTTCCTTGAAAGCCTTGACCGAGGCCTCGTGCTCTCCCTTGAAGAACAACTCCTGCGCGTGCTGGAGCGTGGCCGTCCACTTGGGCGCGTTCGCGACCGGTGGCGGTGCCACGGAGCGCACTGCGGAGGGTGCTGCGCTGGCGATCGAAGCCGGAGGCGCTGCGGATGCGAGCACGATCGGCTGGGAGGGGGGCGGCACGTGGATGAGTACCCGCCAGATGATCAGCCCCGCGACAGCGACGACCGCGGCACCTCCGAAGCTCCAGAGGAGAGGGTTGGCAGAGGTCTTCGACGACGACTCGGGGGGCACGGCAGGGCGGGACGGTGCGGGAGCATCGCTCGATGCGACCGGGGCGACGATATCAACGGGAGAGGGAGCCGGGGCCGTGACGACGGGGTCAGCGGACTGACGCGCGCTGGGGTGCTGGGTCGGTGCGAAGGCGACGGGGTCGGCGGAGTGCACGACAGGCGTCGGGGGCGCCAGGGGAGGGAGTGCCCGCGGAGACGACGGCCGCGACAGCGGAGGCGGCGGCGTTGCCGGGCTGAGGTCGGGCTGCGGGGAGGGAGGGCGCGGGAGTCGAGGGGGAGGCGGCGGTCGCGGCCGATCCGCGCTCGACGCCCGCACAGACTGCTCCGTGAACGAAGCCGCGAGCTCGTCGGCGAGCTCGCGCGCGCTCTGAAAACGCTTGGCCGGATCGCGCTGCAGGGACTTGGCGAACCATCGGTCGAAGGCGATGGGCAGATCCTTGCGGAGCCTGGAGGGGACGGGGAGGGGAGCGGTGGCGACCTGGGCGAAGATCATGGCGACGCCCTGATCCGTGGTCCAAACGGTGCGTCCGATGAGGCATTCGAAGACCATGCAGCCCAGGGCCCAGAGGTCGGCGCGGTGATCGACGGCGCCCTGGCCCTTGACCTGCTCGGGGCTCATGTACGCGGGGGTGCCGAAGATCGCGCCTTCGCGCGTGAGTCTGTGCTGGACCTGGTCGCTCCCCGCAACCGGCTCGTAGAACTTGGCGAGGCCGAAGTCGAGGATCTTGGCGACGACTTCTCCGTCGTCTCCCTGCGTCAGGAAGATGTTCTCCGGCTTCAGATCGCGGTGGATGATGCTGGCTTCGTGCGCCTTGGTGAGCCCGCGGCCGATCTGCGTGAAAATTCGCGAGACCATGGGCGGGTCGAACCGACGCACCTTGACCATCCGGTCGTAGAGGCTCTCGCCTTCGAGCAACTCGAGCACGAGGAAGGGGCGTCCATCCTCGAGCTTGCCGGCGTCGTAGACGTCGCAGATGTACGGGCTGTTGACGGAGGCGGCGGCGCGGGCTTCGCGCAGGAAGCGCTCGATGACGACGGTCGAATGGGTGAGCTCGGGGTTGAGGACCTTGACGGCGACGCGCTTGCCGATGTCGACGTTCTGGGCCTCGTAGACCGCAGCCATTCCACCGCGTCCGATTTCGCGCGTGACTCGGTACTTGTCCGCGAGCACGGTCCCGACGGGGATGGAGGACGGAGCTGGGGCAGCGGGCATGGAGCAGAGGGGAGACTACGGCAGCAGAGCCGGCTTCACAATGCCGGTTTCGGGTTCGGCGCGATTCGTCACTGCAGATGCGAACGTCCGGCCGTTTCCAGCAGCAGGGCGAGGGCGCGGGGTTCGGCTTGCGGGCGCGACGCCCCCACCTGGGCTCGAAGTCGCCCCAAGCGCCGAGCATCTGTCAGGAACGACGGCTCCGCGAGCGAGGAGGCTGCCTGCACCAGGATCTGCTCCCGCTCCGCCAGCAGCGCCGCAGCTCCCTCCGAATCCTGCAGCTCCATCCGCTGGGCCGCTGCCAGGAGCGTCTCCCC
>CAYMUE010000019.1:0-4189 GCA_964393505.1 uncultured Polyangiaceae bacterium | reverse complement strand
GCGTCCTTTGCCCTGGCGATCGAGGCGCCTTCCATGGATCCGCTGGAGTCAATCACGAGGTGGACCGACAGGTGCGGTCGTGCGGAGGGAAGGTCGGGGGCGGAGCGCAGCGCGATACGCAAGTGCGTGGGACCGCCGGACGGCGGCAGCTGCGAGCGCTCCATTCGCGCTTCGAGTGCGAGGGCCTTGTCGTGAGGGACGGCGAGCTCGGGGGCGTGGGTCGCGCCGATGTCCCCCACGAGCTCGCGCGCAGCGGCAGGGAAGATCCCTCGGGCGACCGCGGACTCGAAGGCGGCCAGGTGCCCCCGTCCCGGGCGATATGTCGTTGCGAATCTACCGTTCGGGTCGATCGGAAGCTCGCGCGCCGGGGCGATCGAGTCGACGCGAAGCGGCTGTGAGGGCGGCCTCGAACCCGGCGGTGCAGACGCGATCCTGTGCGAGCCGCCAAGTCGTCCGTGACCCGAACCAAATCCGATCGAGTGGGCGCGCCCGCCTCCTCCCTGCCCGACGCCGGACAGTGCGAGGCCTCCGGAGCCGAACGAATCGCCCCACATGTTCCCGCGCGCGCTGACGGGATCGAGCCCGACCGATTCGTCTCGACCCCACGGATAGCCGCTGGGATCGCCCTCTCCCGACGTGGAGAGCAAGCCGATCATGCCGAACGAAGCCGCATCGCGGAGGATCGCCCGACGTTCGACGGGGTCCGCGTCCGGAACGCCGAGATCTGGTCGAGACATGCTCCGGTTCGACGACGCCTCCGCGGACGTCTCTTCCCCCTTGGATCGATTGCCCGTGCCGCCGAGCTTCGCGTCCGCGTGCTCCTCGGCCTGCTGTTCAGATTCGAGTCGATCGAGCTCTCGGTCTGCGGACGCCTGCAGGTACTTCTGCATGAGCACGAGCTGGTCTCGTTGCACCGCCTCGGGGTCGGTGAACGATGACGACCATGCCGCCGCGCCGCCCACGACGAGCGCGTGGGCAGCGAGCGACAACGCCAGCACCGAGGCCATGCGCCAGTCGCGTGCCCGTCTCAGGGCTCGAGCGAACGAGCGCTCGGACACGACGCATTCGACGTGGAACGAGAGGCAGCCGACGCACACCTCTGCTCGTTCGCCTGGCAGCAGCGAGAACTGCTCACCGCCGTGCCGCTGGTCGGTTCGCGGTTCGGCCGATCCCGACGAAGCGGTTGCCCCGTGCGGTGCAACGATCACGATGCGTCCTGCGGGGTCCTGCGAGACGATGCACCAGCGAGGGAGGCCGAGCACTTCGCGCGGCACGACGAAGTCGCAGCGGTGTCCTTGCTCGGGCTCGCCCACCCAGAACCCCAGGGTCGGATCCACCACGTGCATGCCGAGGACGGCATCGCCCCATCGGATCTCGATCGCGACTCGGCACGTGCTGGACTTCGATGTGGATTGCATGGCGCACCTCGTGGCGCAGGAGCCGTGGCAGGCGTTCGCGCGCCGGTGGAAGGTCGCGACCGTCGCGCCATGCCGCCGGTCTCTCGGTCCGGCGCGGGCAGCAACGCGTCGCTCTGGCAACAACGACAGCGGGCTGGTCACTCCGGTTCCCACGCCTTTGCCTGCAGCGCGGATGGACGCCCCCGTGCGTGTCCAAACGTTGCGCAGAACACCGCCTTTGCGTTTGCATTCGCTTCGTCGTCAGCGCACGCTGGGAGATCGGATCGCGGCGACGGGGGCTCTCCCTGGCCGCAAGGAGGCTTCTCATGGCTCGCTCCGCGCACTGGCGCTCGCTCGGTGGATTCGCAGTGCTCGCATGGACCGTCGCTCTCGGATGCAGCTCGTCGGAGGACACGACGCCGGCCGACACCGATGCGGCAACCGAAGCCTCCGGCAGTGGTGGCAAGGCGGGTGGTTCAGGCACCGGGGGAAGCGCCGGAGGAGTCGACGCCATGGTGGAGGCTGCGGCGGGCGGCGCAGGGGAAGGCGGAGCCGCCGGAGTCTCGGGCGGCAGCGGGGCGGCCGGAGAGGATGGGGGACTCGACGGCAGCGCGGGCGTCGCTGGCGCTGCGGGCCAGGATGCGAGCGCCGGGGGCACGGGCGGCGCGTTGCCGAACGACGCGGGCTGTATCCCGATGACCTGTCAGGGCAAGCTGTACGAGTGCGGCGACTGCCTCGACAACGATCAGGACGGGCTTGCGGACATGCAGGATCCCGACTGCCTGGGTCCGTGTCACAACAACGAGCGTTCCTACGACCTGTCGATCCCAGGCGGAGGCAACGCGAGCAACTGCAAGCTCGACTGCTACTTCGATCAGGACACGGGCAGCGGCAACGACGACTGCTACTGGAACCACCACTGCGACCCGCTCGAGACTGCGGGCAACGGCTGGCACCCCGAGGGGTCGTCCTGCTGGTACGACCCGTTGGCGAACACGCCCGGGACGAAGGGTTCGTGTGCCGAACTGTTGACGACCCAGTCCAAGACCTGCGTGGACTTCTGCGCGCCGCTGGTGCCCAACGGATGTGACTGCTTCGGCTGCTGCGAGCTGCCTGCCGGCTCGGGCAAGTTCGTCTGGCTCGGCTCCCAGATCAACGACGTCGGCTCGTGCGACCTCGCGAGCGTGGGCGACCCGGCGAAGTGCCAGCCGTGCACCCCGGTGAAGGGGTACTGCTACAATAGCTGCGAGCACTGTGAGCTATGTCTCGGCAAGACCGAGCTTCCTCCGGACTGCTACCCGCCGCCGCCCGACGCGGGCGTTGGCGGCTCGGGCGGCTCACCCGGGAGCGGCGGGAGCAGCGGCAGCGGAGGGACGCCGGGGAGCGGAGGCACGGCAGGGACCGGGGGAACGCCTGGTACGGGCGGGACGGCAGGTGCCGGTGGGACTCCCGGGTGCGGCGGGCAGATCTGTCCCGCAGGTTCGCAAGCTTGTGGCCTCGCGTGCCAGCCTCCTTGCCCCACCAACTACTTCTGCCTCACGGGCTGCTGTCAGAAGAACCCGACGTAGCTCGCGACGGAGGAATCGAAGCGGCTGGACCCTTCCCCGAACCTTCGCTACGACCCCTCGGGCGCCGAAGGCGCACCGACTCTGGAGGCAACATGGCTGGTCGATCTTGCTGGTTGAATCTTGCGGCTTCGGCCGCCCTGGTGCTGGGTGCGTTGGCCGGGTGCTCCGACGACGAGGAATCCAGCGGCGCCGCGGGCGAGGCGGGGAGCGCGGGGCAGGCGGGGGCGGCCGGCGCGGCGGGCACGGCAGGCGGCGCTGCTGGAACCATCATCAACACGGGCGGCAGTAGCGGCGCTACGCAGGATGCCTCCACCGATGGCGATACCTGCACGATCACGAACCTCGACTATGGCGCGGAGTGCAACGCGTGCGCGAAGCAGAAGTGCTGCACGGAGGTGAGCGCGTGCGACGGCAAGCCGGACTGCGTCACTCTCATGAAGTGCGTGCTGGAGTGCCCGGTCGATCCCGATGCCGGCATGATCGACACGGCGTGCGTCAGCGCCTGCGCGACGGCGACACCCGTCATGGCCGAGTACAACCCCGCGGTGTTCTGTCTGGGCGGCGCCGATTGCGGTCCAGTCTGCCCGTTCTGACCTTCGCCCCCTCCAACTCGTCCTGCAGCATCAACGATCGCAGATCACGTCGTGCACCGTTCTGGGCGCCGTGGCCTCGCGCCGCGCCGCGGCACGCGCCTGCTGCACCAGCCTTGCAGGCAGCCCGGCCGCATCGACGACCCGCTCGACGGCGTCGGGGAGTGCTCTGGCGACGGGCTCGCTCAGGCCGACGCCGAAGGTGTCGAGGTCGAGCCCTTCCACGGCTACGACACGCACCGAATGCCGGGGTCTATCCGGAAACAGGCGCAACACGATCTGAAGAAGCTCCGGGATGCCGATGGTGTGCGCGCCGCCCGGACAGCTCGCCATCTCGGCGGCGTCGTCGAGGTCGATGCTCAAGCACGTGCCGGCCGGCCGTCCGCTCGTCATCGCATCCACAATGACCAGGCGCTCCCAGCGCTCCAGCAACTCCACGACGTCGAGACCGAGGTTGGGGCGAACGATCAGCTCGAATCCATCGGGAAGTGGAAGGGCAGACAGCGCGCGTGCGACGCGCGGCCCCGTGCCGTCGTGGCCCGCCAGGTCGTTGCACAGACACACGATCGCAGCGCTCATGGCGCGATCATCTGCACGTTGAAGTAGGGGGAATGGCGGAAGACGTCGTACAGGT
>CAYMUE010000018.1:58966-61790 GCA_964393505.1 uncultured Polyangiaceae bacterium | reverse complement strand
AGCGCCGTCACCATCTTCGTGTTGTTCGTGGACTGCGCCCCGTAGGCGCCCAGCTTGTCGTCTTTCGCCCCCGTCGCGTCATACCAGGGCCGGATGCTCCGGTCCGACAGGATCTTGCCGCCCGCGTCGGCGCCCACCACCGTGTAGATCCGACGATCGTTGATGCTGGAGGGACCATCGACCAGCTTGCCGAGCCGGTCCCCGGTCGGCTCCGAGACCGGATACAGCACCGCGTCGAGCTTGCCGCCCGTCGATTCGCAGACGTAACGCTGTCGCTCGAGGGCGCCTTCCATCAGGTCGCCCACGCGGCGTCGATACGAGGAGAGGAACTCGGCGGCGGCGATCTGGCCGTTGCCGGTGTACTGGCCGATGCCGGCGGAGAAGATGGGGACCGTGCGGCTCTCGTTGGTCTCGGTGACCGTGTTGACGATCACGTCGAAGGCGTTTTGCAGCTCAGTCTCGGTCTCCGCGAACAACGGGTCAGTGCCGCCCTTGTTGGCGATGTTCTTCATCACGCAGCAGGTGGCGAGCTGCTCGGACGCAGCGGTGGGAAGGCAGTAGCCGAAGGCGCACTTGGCGGTCGGACACGACGAGTCGCAGGGCGGGAGTGCAGCGGCGCTGCAGGCGTTGGCGCTCTGCAGGAGGGTCTTGCAGCTCGAGGCGCCGTTCGACAGCGAGAAGCCAATGACGTACGTCTTGATGTTGTTGTTCTTGAGGAGCTCGGCGGTGTCCTGGGGCTTGGGGTAGGGGCACACGCCGCCGTTGAGCTCGCAGTCGGGACGCAGCTCCGACGTCGGTCCGCCGTCGGTGAGCAGAACCACGACCCGTCGGCGGCAACCCTTGTCCGGGGTGTTGATGAAGGACGTGTCAACCTTGCCGCCGATGTAGGGCGGCATGTTGTTGGTGTCCTTGAGCAAGAACGCGCGGGCGTCGTCGAGCATCGCCGCCACCGGCGTGTCGCCGAAGGGGCGCACGGCCAGCAGCGCCTGCTGCACACGCTCGTTGTTGGCGATCATCTCCGCAGGCGTGGCGTCGGCCGGACCGAAGGTCATCAGCCGGCCCTCCCACGGGGGCGCAGCCGGGTTTCGCGCTCCGAGCTCCCACAGGGTGGTCGAGCTCGCCGTCCCGCAACCGGGCAGGTGGTAGTCCCCCGCAAACGACGGGATCAGCGCGTTGTCCGACAGCCAGTTCTCGAAGAAGCTCCAGGTGTCGAGGACACCGGGCAGGTAGTTGGCATCCCGGTTGGACGGGTTGATCCCGATGCCGACCTTCGAAATCCCGCCGCTCAGCCACTGCTCCTGCGTGTCGAAGGTCATCAACCCGAATCGCGCTGCCTCCCGATACTGATCGATCAGACCGTCGTTCTCCTGTGGCGTGAACGGACACGCCTCTGTCTGACCCTGCACGAAAGGCTCCGCGACGCGCCAGAACACCGGGCCTTCGCCAGCCGTCGTGATCGGCCAGGACAATGCGTCGTCCGCCAGATTCGAACGTATGGTTGCGTCCCAGGACGGAGCGGGCGTGCAGGAGACGCCATTTTCCCTGGCAACGAGACGATTGTAGGCGATGTGGTAGCCGCCGTTGCGTGAGTCGATCGGAGCCTCGTTCCCGAGCCGATACTCCTGAATGAAGTCGTTTTCGGCGCGATTCTGCGTGACACAGGAGATGCCCTTGACCGAGCCGGTGAGGACTTTGACCAGCATCGTCCACCGGTCCGCGGCCGTCCACGTCTTGCCCGCGTCGGTGACCGCGGTCGCGCTGACATTGATCGGCTTGGGAGACGCCCAGCTTCCGCACACCGGGCGAGCCCAGTTGGCGGTGCCCTCACGGAACGTCGTCCTGGCCATCGAGCCCGAAGAGTCGATGAGCAGCAGCACGTCCGGCGGAGAGTATTGCGTGTCCTCCGCGAAGGCGTCGGATGCCATCGCAAGCAAGAGGCCAGCTACCAGGCTGGAAGCGAACCGGAGTTGGACTCGACGCATGGCAGTTCTCCTCGAGCTCTACAGAATCGGCACCCTGGCGATGGCCCGCGTGGTTTTGGTGCCTGCCGACATTGCGGCGGCTTTGTCATCGGCGCTGCCGCAGGCGGCCTGGCCGGCGGAACGGGGACGCACCTGGCCGACGCCGGTGACGGTCATCTGGACGTACTTGCCGGCGATGCCGGTGCCGCCCTGGTCGGTGCCCGCTACCGGACCGGCGGGACCCGGGTCGGTCAGCTCCACCACCCAGTCGGGTTGGGCGTTGCCGGGCTGGCTCTTGCCAGGGTCATAGGCAGGACCGGGACCGAGGCTGCCGCCGTCGTAGTCGAACAGGACCACGCTCGATCCCGACTGCTCCAGCCGACTTTGGATTTCGCTCTTGAAGATCTTGTAGCAGGGCAGACCCGCCTCGACGCCCGAGTCCACGTACTGGTTCGAGGTGCACGACTCGGTGCCCCTCATCATCAGATCGTAGTACGGCTTCGCCCCGGTCGTGCCCCAGTTCATCTCGTCGAGGGAGGCCAGCAACGCGTAGTCGGCCACGTAGCCGGTCTGCGTCGCCTGACGGTCATAGCCCGCGGAACGCTGGTTGAGCCCCGCGATCCGAGAGGAGACGACGCCGATGGCGGTGAGCACGGTGAGCACCAGCAGCACGATGAAGATCGTGGCGCCGCGCTCGGCAGCCCTGGAACGGCGCGTGCGCAGCCTGCGGGGGTGGCTCGGTCGCTTGAAGATCAGTACCACGCGTCACCTCGCTGGTTCATCAGCGCGACGTCGGCCATGAGCGTGCGCGCCCTGGCGAAGCCCAACGTGCCCACCTGGTGCCGGAAGGTGGCGCCATGCAG
>CAYMUE010000018.1:56705-58866 GCA_964393505.1 uncultured Polyangiaceae bacterium | reverse complement strand
TCGAGGTGGAACTGCACCGGAGCAGCGTTGCCGATGAACACCTCGCGCCGCACCAGCTCCGTGCGCGTGTCGTCGCCCGGCGCCGTGGCGTCGGTGGAATAGATCGTGTTCGTGTACTGGGGGATCGTCGCGCCCGACAGGTTGGCGATGCCGTAGTCCACGATGTTCACCACGTTGACCTGGGATTCCTTGCCGAAGCCGTCGATCCCGCACAGGGCCATGGTGGCGGCGCCGGAGGTGATCTCGCCCTTGAGCGGGAGACGCCACGCGGTGGTGATGAAGGGCTGGCCGTTGTTCCAGGTCGCGCTGGAGATGACCGAGTAGTGCTGCCGCCCCTGCATGTCGAGCACGCGGACCATGCGGCCCGGCAGGAACACGTTGCTGAACTCCCCGCCCAGAGCCCCGGAGAATCCCGATCGCGTCGAGGGCCCGTCGTTGACACGGATGTAGATGTCGTGCCCCACCCCAGCGCCCTGCATGATCGACATGACCGTGTACGACTCCGTCGTCGCCAGGTTGCCCACGAGCCGGATCGTGTCGGGAAACTTGCCGTCCCCCAACGCGACCGTCTTCAGCGCCCCCTGCGAACCCTGCGGCGTCACCTGCAAGCCCGTGAGCGACAGGTTGCGCAGCCAGGCAGGCCAGTCGCCGTAGCCGCACAGACGCCCGGTCGACGCGTCGCGGTTGAAGTTCGGCGAGGCCATGTACGACGCGCGCGCCACGTCGGCCTGCAGGCGCTGGAAGCCGGCGAGGACGCTCATCTGGGCGCTGGCGACGCGCGACTCGCGGGCGAAGGCGAGGGTAGCCTGGCGGGAGAACGAGAAGGCCGCGATGGCAATGAGCAGGCCGGCAGCCATGGCCACCATCAGCTCCATGAGCGTGAAGCCCCGTGAGCTGTTTCTGGCGGCTGCTATCGGTTTCGTGATCCGCATGGTCATCGCCTCAGTACGCGATGTTCTGGTTGATCAACGTCGTGGCGTGCACGAAGTGGTACATGTCCGTGTCGTACTGGATGTTCGGCGGCGAGTTCGGCGCCTGCCCGCACAACGGATTGGCCGGCGTCTTGCCGGTCCCTGCCAGATTCTGCCGCTGCCAGTACACCCGCACCTCCGCGCGGATGGACCGGTTCGGACGATGCCAGGTCAGCCGCACGTTCACGCAGTAGGGCCCGGTCAGCGTGCCGGTCGGGTTGTCACGCCCGAGCGCATCGTGAACGCCGTACAACCCCAGGTTCGTGTTCACCGGGCGGAACCACGCCTCCGAGCCGGTCGTCTTGACGTTGGGCCCCAACCAGAGCGTCTCGCCGATATCCGAGACGTAGTTGGCCGCCGACGGGTGGTTCCACACCATCGCATCGGCACGCAGGCGCTCGATCCAGGTGCGCGCGATCTCGTTGGCCACCTCGATGTTGCGCGCATCGCGGTTCGCCACCACCGTGACCTTCTGCATCGCGATGATCCCGGAGGCGCCGATGGCCAGCATCGCGAGCCCCATCATCGCCTCGACGATCGTCGTGCCGCGACTGGCGCTGCGCTCGGTCCTTCTCATTTCCCAATCCTCGCGATGCCGTTGGGAAGCACGTACACGAACCGATCCGGCCCCACCTGCATGCCGTCCTTCATCGAGTACACCCGCACGCTCGGCACGTGGTTGAGCGTCGTGAAGAGCCCCGCCCCGAACGTCTCGCGGTAGAACGCCCTGCCCCCGGGCGTGAAGCAGATGTCCGCCTTCGTCTTCACCGTGTTCGCGGAATCCCGAAGCTGCATCCGCGTCACCTCGTATTGCGTGCCCACCGTGTTCTCGAAGGGCTTGATGATGTCGAGCTGACGGTACGCCGTCGGGTCATCCCATCGGCTCGCCGGCATCGTGCAACTCGAAATCGGCGCCAGCTCGCAGGGGTTCATCCCGGCCACGCCCGCGATCGCCTCCCGCATCGCGATCAGCTTCGCACCGTCGGAGTCGTAGCGCACCAGAACTGCCGACCCGCGCCCCATGGCCCGCATCCGCGCCGTGCGATAGAACTGCGTGAGCTGCTGGGCGACGTTGGCGGATTTGCGCTCGCGCAGCTGGTTGGCCACCGACGGCAGGGCCATCGCGGCGAAGATTCCGATGATGACCACCACGGTCATCAGCTCGACGAGGGTGTAGGCGCGCGAGGGGC
>CAYMUE010000018.1:18914-56605 GCA_964393505.1 uncultured Polyangiaceae bacterium | reverse complement strand
CCGATGATGACCACCACGGTCATCAGCTCGACGAGGGTGTAGGCGCGCGAGGGGCCCCGCGGGAAGGCGGGGGTGCGGCGTGGAGGAAGGGGTCGGTCAGGATTCATGGCACAAGAGCCCACGGGGCTGGACAGCAAGGGGCGTGCCGAGTCGCTCGCTGCGATAATGGCCGAAAACCCCTCGAACCTCGGGGCGTTGGCGCGGGCTTCCGCTAACGATTGCGACGGTACGCAAAAAGGTTCGCTGCCCCCATGGCCCACCCCCCCCGCCGGAATCCCTTGCCCTCCCCATCGCTCGCGTGGCATCCGAGCCTCCATGAACCGCCCCTGGGCCCGCCCCCTCGCCGTCACCGCCCTCTGCTCCCTCGCCCTCGTCTCCTGCAAGGAGCGCAACCCCCCTCCTGCCCCGCCCCCCGGCCTCTCCGCTCCCACCGGCTCCGCCGCTCCCAAGGCCGCATGCGCTTCCGGCGGCGGAACCCTCGCCGATGCTTCCCTCTCCGCGGTCTTCCCCCGCACGGTGGGCGGCTACTGCGTCGATCCCAACGGCGAGACGCGCATGTTCGGAGAGGGGTCGCCGAAGGGAATCGACGCGGTCTGCACCGAGGCGTTCAACGGCGACTGCGAGCTGTACAAGAGCTTCGGCCTCAAGAGCGTGACTACGTTCCGCTACGTTGATGGCGCAGGCGGCAGCGGCTCGGTCGAGGTGATCGTGTCCCGCATGGGCTCCCCCGACGGCGCCTACGGAATGTTCACCAAGCGGGTCGTGAGCGACAACGATCCGGCCGCGGACAAGTTCCCGCGCGACATGAAGCTCCCGGGCGCCTCGGCCCAGGGCACCGGCACCGCCAACCTCTGGAAGGGCCAGCTCTTCGTCGAGCTCACCTATACCAACGACACCGAGAGTCCCAAGCAGGTCGCCGAGTCGAGCGCCA
Source organism: uncultured Polyangiaceae bacterium (assembly GCA_964393505.1). Lineage (GTDB taxonomy): Bacteria > Myxococcota_A > Polyangia > Polyangiales > Polyangiaceae > JACRCQ01. The sequence goes on along the minus strand of CAYMUE010000018.1, from coordinate 55,674 downwards.
AGATCCTGTCCGTGCTCGCTCGCGAGGTCGCCGCGAAACTCCCCGGAACCCCCACGCTCCCGGCCTCCGCCGCTGCGCTCCCCGAAGACAAGCGGCTCCCGCTCGGCATCGTCTACGAACCCAAGAACACCTTCGAGCTCACCGGTGCGATCGCAGGCGCCATCGGCTTCTACAAGGACGGCGATCGTCGCTACCGGGTGCTCTCGATCACGCGCGCCGATGCCGACCAGGCGAAGGACGCGCTGCAGACCATCGGCAAGCGCAAGGGAGCGGCCAAGGAGAACAACCTCGGCGAGGGCGCGTACCGGCTGCTGACCGAGGGGAGCGACGAGCCGCGCACGGAGTGGATCGTGGCGCGTTCGGGCAAGCAGCTCTTCGGCGTGGGCGACGAGCCGCTGGTGCTCAAGACCGAGATGCCTGCTGCGGAGCGGGACAAGGTCGGCCTGTCACGCGATCAGAAGCTGGCCCTGCTCAAGGGCCTGCTGCAGGCGAAGTGATCGCAAGCCCCCGGTGCCCGCGTTGACTCCCGCCCTGTCCGACAAGCGGTTCCTGTTCGTCACCGGCAAGGGCGGCACGGGCAAGACCACGGTCACAGCGGCCCTCGCCCTGCGGCTCGCGGCGCAGGGCAAGCGCGTGCTGTGCGCGATGTGCCAGGCCAAGGAGCGTCTGTCCCGCCTGCTCGACGGCCCCGCCGTGGGCGAGGAGATCGTGGAGCTGCAGCCGCGCATCTTCGCGGTGAACATGAACCCCGACGCGGCGCTCACGCAGTACGGTCACATGGTGCTGCGCGTGCGGCCGGTCTACCACGCGGTGATGGACAACCCCTTCGTGCGCGCGTTCTTCCGCGCCACTCCGGGGCTCAACGAGTGGGCGATGCTCGGCAAGGCCTGGTATCACACGACCGAGCGCGGCTCGGACGGCGCGTGGAAGTACGACACCGTGATCCTCGACGCCCCCGCCACCGGCCACGGCCTCGACATGCTCCGAGGCCCGAAGGTGATCGTCGACGTCGCTCCCCCCGGCCTGCTGCGCCGCGAGGCCGCCCGCGCCTGGTCCCTGTTCTCCGACCCGAAGCAGGCCGGTGTCGTCGTCGTCGCTCTCCCCGAGGAAATGCCCGTCTCCGAGACCTTCGAGCTCCTCGACGCCCTCGACCACGAGCTCCGCCTCCCCGTCGCCCAGGTCGTCGTCAACGGGGTCCTGCCCCCGATCCTGTCCCCGGCCGAGCGCGAGGCGCTGCTGGGCCACGGAACCGACTCCGCGGATCCCGGCGACGAGGCCCTGGCGGTAGGGGCGCGCCGCGCGATTCGCGAGGCGCTCCAGCAGGAGAGTCTGGAGCGCCTGCGAGGGCGGATCGACGCCCCGATGACCGAGCTTCCGCTGCTGCCGGGGGAGGTGGACTCGCTGGCTGCGGTACGCCAGCTCGCGACACGGTTCGTGTAACGAACGATCCGCGCCAAGCCGCGGGGATCACTGCGCGGCGCGGACCCCGAAGAAGTGATAGCGCGACAGGTCGTCGACCGAGCGAAGGTCGTAGCGCACGGCCAGCGCGCGCGCGTAGCTCTCGTAGGCCTCCGGCGTGAGCACCACGCCCTCCGGAGACCTGCGCGACAGCAACCACTCCCCGGGCCGGGCCAGCGCCGGATCGGCGTTGGGCCCGATCTCGTGGCGCAGCACGTGGCCCGAAGCGGTGTCCACATACACGCGCTCGACGAAGTTGCGGTACCTGCTCACGCGCTCGATGAGGAACACCGGAGGCAGGCCCTGCATCGTGTAGGCGGGACCGGTCGGACCGCGTTGGATGCGGTCGAGCGCCGCGCCCACCCGCACCGACAGCGTGGCAAGGGCGTCGGCGACCGCCTCTCGCAGCGCCGTCTGCGCGGCCACCTTGTAGTTCCTCCCCGGCGGTTGCTGCCCGGCGCCCACCACCTGCTCCTCCCAGATCACGCGAGGCAGGCCGCTCCGGTGATCCACCAGCTTCGCCGACAGCACCACGTTGCCGTAGGCCGCGTATTGCCGCGACCTCGAACCCACCGCCGCGTGCGTGTCCCGCCGCCCCTCCATCACCATCACCGTTCCGGAGTTCACCGCGTGGTGCGTCGCGTACAGGTGATCGATCCGCGTCTCGAGCGAGAACTCGGCCGCTCCCGACGGCACGACCTCTTTCGCGACGTTCGCCGTGCGCAGCGCGTCGATCATCGCCTCGTGCAGCTCCGTGACTGCCATCGGGCTCGCCACCTCGTCGCTCGTCACGAAGTTGCCCCGACGCTCCCAGTGCGTGACCACGATCGTGGTGAAGAACAGGTTCGTGCGGATGTTGTCGCCCGCGTGTTCGATCTGCGGACGCTGATCGACGGGTGCCGAAACCGAAAGGGATGCGGTGGGCGCGTAGCCGAGGGGGCCGAGGGTGGCAGGGATCCCGCGGAGGGTACCGACCCGGACCGCCTCCTCGCCGCAGCCGGGAAGCAGTGCCAGGGCGGCAGCGGCTGCCAGCGTCACGGCGGCGTCGCGGATAGTTCGTTTCACGACACACCTCGCGGGCTCGCCTCGATCGCGCGCAGGAATCCGGCGTCCTTCGTGAGCCGCTCCCCCAGCTCCAACCCCAGCAGGCGCAGCACGTCGAGATCCTCCTGCCAGGTCACGCGCCCGTAGATCGCGTGACGCGCCGAGTATCGCTCCGTGCCGTCCGCTTCGATCACGCTCACGTCCACCACCAGGCGCACCACCTCGTTGTCCGTGGACGGGTCGGTGTCGGTTCGGACCTGATCGTGCTGCAGCGCGGCGATGCGAGTGCGCACGATCACGGGCCGCAGGGCGCGCGCGGGACCTTCGAGCAGCGACGGCTCGCCGGTGGTCGCATAGTCCTTGCGGACGTCGAGGCCGCTGGCCCGCAGCGCATCGCTCACGTGCTCGAACAGCTCGAGGTGCGCGTGGCGGAAGAAGTACGTGCGGATCAGCGGCGAGGCTTCGTAGTCTGCGTAGTCGTAGAGCGAGCCGATGGGCTGGACCCCTGTCGTGGAGAAGCGTCCGAGCACGATGACCCGAGGCGATCGCAGACGCAGCGGCGTCGGGCTCACCGTCAACGTCGGCAGCCCTTCGGCCTTCTTGGGCGCGTGATGCCCGTGAGGCGCAGTCGGCGGATGGCTCCAGTAGCAGCCGGCTGAAAGCAGCGCCGGCAACAGCAGGGCGAGGCGCGCGGCGGTCACCATGTCGATTGCCCTCCGGTCGGGACGGGCGCTGCGGACGGCGTCGGAGGCGTGGAGGAAGAGCCCGGAGCGGCAGGGCCGGACGTCGAGGCCGCAGGCGCGGCGATCGGAGACAGCCGGTGTCCTTGCTCCCCGAGGTGCTCGTTGAAGCGGTAGCCGTCGATCGGCGTGGACTCCGCGAAGGGGTCCGCAGCAGCGCGCCCGCTGAGCTCGGACTCATGCCGGAAGGAGAAAGCGCCCCCGTAGGCCATGCCGCCGTAGGGGCCGGCGATCGATCCGGCGAAGACGTGGGTACTGCGCTCCCGGAAGCCCTGGTGCTCGTATTGCCAGGTGACGCCCGCTGGCGGAGGAGGGGTCCAGCTCTCGGCGCCGCAACCGGCTGCGAACAGGATCGCAGCGAGGATCGGCGAGGCGTGTCTCGGTCGGAGGGGTGCGGTCACGGCCGCGAAGCGTAGTTCATCCCGCCGGGGTTTTCACGTCCGGCGCCGAGGGACGGGGTTCTGGTGCCGGTTGCCGACGGGCGCATGCGGACGTAGGTTCCGGGGTTGGAACATGGCGACCGACTACTACTCGACGCTCGGCGTGAGCCGGACGGCAGACGCGGACGAGATCAAGAAGGCGTACCGGAAGCTCGCGGCGAAGCTGCATCCGGACAAGCACCCGGGGGACAAGGGGGCGGAGGCGCGGTTCAAGCAGGTCAACCAGGCCTACCAGGTGCTCGGGGATCCGAAGAGGCGTGCGCTGTACGACGAGTTCGGCGAGCAGGCGATGTCGGAGGGGTTCAACGCGGACAAGGCGCGGGCGTACCGTCAGTGGTCCAACATGGGCGCTGGACGCGGCGGGTATCGCGGCGAGGCGGGCGGAAGCACCTTCGACTTCGAGGACCTGTTCGGGGGACGCGGCGGGGGCGGGCTTGGCGACATGTTGGGCGATCTGTTCGGCCGTGCCCGCGGGGGAGGCGGACGCGCCGCAGCGCAGGCGCGGGGCAGCGACGTCGAGAGCGAGCTGTCGATCGACTTCGCCTCGGCGGTCCACGGCAACACGGTGTCCCTGCGCCTGTCGTCCGAGCCCGAGCCGATCCAGGTGCGGATCCCTCCCGGCGCCACCGAGGGGTGCCGTCTGCGCATCAAGGGGCAGGGCGGCGCCAGCCCCTTCGGAGGCCCCAAAGGGGACCTCATCGTCACCATCCACGTCGAGCCCCATCCCCGATTCCGCCTCGAGGGAGACCAGCTCCACGTCGACCTGCCGATCACGATCGGCGAAGCCTATCGCGGCGGCAAGGTGAAGGTCCCCACGCCCAAGGGCGAGGTCGCGCTCAAGATTCCCCCGCACGCGCGCAGCGGACAGGTCGTTCGCGTGAAGGGCAAGGGGGTCTGCAAGCCGGGACGCACGCCCGGCGATCTGTTCGTCCACTTCCTGATCCAGATTCCTGATTCCGAGGCCTCCGAGGTGCGCGAGGCGATCGATCGTCTCGAGGCCCACGCCGACCCCGATATCCGCTCGGACGTCCGCCTCTAGGAGTTTCGCACCGGGGGGGGGAGGGCAGGGCGAGGCCCGACGCAACGATGCTTGGTCCGGGCCGCAACTGTGCTACACAGCCGTCCTGCCTTGAAGCTCAACGCGTTTCTGAGGACCTCCGTGCTGACCGCTGCCCTCGTGTGCGGGGCGGCGAGCACCGCCCAGGCCGTGGTCGTGGAGAAGGTCGTCGCGGTCGTCGGCGAGCGAGCCATTCTGCTCAGCGAGCTGCGTGCCCGTACCCGGCCGTTCCTCGCGCAGATCTACCAGAAGGTCCCGCCCGGCGCCCAGCAGGCCCAGGCGATCGACACCATCACGCGCCAGATGCTCCAGCGCATGATTGACGACGTCATCGAGCGTCAGGTGGCGGACAGGCAGCACATCCAGGTCACCTCGGAGGAGATCGACGCGGCGCTCGAGCGACTGTCGGCGATGCAGAACCTCACGATCGACCAGCTCATCGCCGAGGCGGTGCACAGCGGGCTGACGGCGCAGGAGTACCGCGACGAGATCCGTCGCCAGCTCCTGGAAGGCAAGCTGCTGGAGCTGCGCGTCAAGGGGCGCGTGCGTGTGACCGACGAGGACATGCGGGCGCTGTTCGCGAAGCTCCAGCGCGAGGAGCGCACGCAGCTCGGCTACTCGCTGCAGTGGATCGTGCTGAACGTGCCCGCGGGAACGCCCGGGGCCACGGCGCAGCTGCGTCGCTCGCTGGCGGACAGGATCGTGGCGGAGTCGCGCGCCGGGGCGGACTTCGCGGCGCTTGCACGCAAGTACTCCGACGATGCCAGGACGCGCGAGCACGGGGGCGATCTGGGGCCGCAGCGGCCGGGATCGCTCGAGGAGCCGATCGAGAACGCTGCGCACGGTCTCGACGTGGGGCAGGTCTCGGCGCCCTTCACCTACGCCGACGCGATCGTGATCGTGCGCGTCAGCGCCCGCGACGCATCGCGCTTCGGAACCTTCGAGGACGTCCGCGATCAGCTCGCGCAGCGGGTGTACACCGAGGAGCTCGACAAGGCGCGTCGCAAGTGGCTCGACGGCCTCAAGCGCGGGATGCACATCGACACGCGGCTGTAGGGGCTACGGTCTGGCTGGCGGTCTGGGGGATTGGCGGCGCTCCGGGTCGGCGTCGGCGGAGGTCACGTGGAACGTCACGCGCGTGGCGTAGAGCTTCGCCTTGGGGGTGCCCTTCGACAACGCCAGACGCGCGGCGATCGTCTCGCGATCGATCGCGTCCGCCAGGTCGCTCTTGGTGATCTCACCCTCGATGCGCTTGCCGTTGACGAAAAGCGTCGGGGTGGCGCGGACCATGAGCCTGTGGGCGACGGCGCGGTCTGCCTCGACGATCTTCACGTAGACGTGTTCCTCCAGCGCGCGGCGCACGGCGCTGATCGGTGCGCCGGAGCTCTCGATCGCCTGGAACATGGTGTCGTCGGAGATCGTGGCCTGGTGAGTGGTGAAGCGCTCGAACACGCTCCAGAAGACCTGGGGGCCCGCGAGAGCGCCGCTCGTGGCTGCGGCCTCCGCAAGCAGCGCGGCCTTGTCGTGCGAGGCGATCGGCAGGTGCCTCACCGCGATGCGCAGATCGTCGCCGTAGGTTCGTCGCACCTGCTCCAGCACCCCATAGGCCTGGCGCGTGTGCGGGCACTGCATGTCTGCGAACACCACGATGGTCACCGGGGCCTCGCGCGAGCCGAGGACCGGCGTCTCCTTGGCGATCGGGACGAGGGCGGTGAGGTCATCGGGCCAGAATGACGGGAGCCCCGCGGGCGCGGCCTTCGCCGCGGGCGGCGGGGGCGAGGTCGAGGGGGCAACGGAGAGATCCGGTGAGGTCGCGGTGGGCTCCGTCGTGGGGGCGGTGGCCGGGGACGACGGAGCGATGGGGGTCGGGGACGACGGGGCGACGGCGGTGGGGGCGAGGGCGGGAGCGGAGGTCGCGGGGGCGGCAGCGCGCGGGCTGCGCAGGGCCAACACGAAGATCGTGGCGGCGCCCCCGAACAGCAGCAGCACGCCCAGCAGCACCAGCAGGTACATGAGCCAGGCAGAGGGGTCGGAGGCGGGTTGTTTCACCCGCGGAGCCGGCGCAGGGGGATTCGGCGCGAGCGGTGTGCGCTCGGCGTTTACGCGCTCGAGCGCGGAGCGGACGCGGCGCGAGCGTGGCTGCGGCTCGGGTTCCCGCACGGCAGATGGTTCGTTATGCGAACTATCCGGCTTCGGCGGGGACGCGCTCCAGGCAGCGAGCAGCGAGGTGGGCGTGATCGTGCGTTCCCTCGGCTGCGCAGCGACAGCGGAGCGGAACGCTTCCTCCAGGTGGACGGGCAGCGTCACACCGAGCGAAGCGGGCGTGGGCCGAACCATCGGGTCGTCGATGGCGCGAGCGATCGACGAGGGCTCGGTCTCGGAGGTGAAAGGGCGTCCGGCGAGCAGCTCGCAAGCGACCATGGCGAAGGCGTAGGTGTCGCTCTCGGGCGTGGGCGAAGCGGCGACGATACCGACCTGCTCGGGGGCGCGGCCGCGGGGGGGCACGACGTCGCGGGCGGCCGTGGGGCCTCCGAGCAGCAGGGCCAGCTGGCTCAGCCCGAAAGCGGAGAGGATCGGTCCGAGGGCGCCGAGGCGCACGGCGCCGGCGTGGAGCGCGCCGTGGACCAGCCCCTGATCGTGCAGCGCCGACAGCGCTGCGGCGACCGGTTGCAGCCGGAGCAGGACTTCGTCGAAGGGGACGGCCGGACCCGAGGCGACGCGGTCCTCGGCGCTCTCGCGGGCGGTTCCCAGATGAGCCATGGCGAGCAGGCGCTCGGAGCCGATTACGACGGCACCAGCGGAGCGTGGGGCGCACAGGCCGCGGACACCCACCGCGTGTCGCGCGAGTCGGCGGAGCTCGGAGGACACGGCCGCGTCGCGCTCATGGGGCAACGGGACAGCCATCGCGACGCGCAGCGTGCACTCCTGGCCGTCGGGTGTGCTCGTCGCCACGTAGGTCGCGAGCGTACCATCCACGCGGACGAGCGAATCGACCCGTAGATCGGTCAGGACCGTGGAACCGACGAGGGCTCTGGCGTCAGCGGAGAGCATGCAGCAGCGATCTGTAGCGGATCGGAGGGCGGAGGCACAGCCACAGCCGTCGCCTCGTTGTCTCACCCCCCGGGGATCCGTTACGATCGGGCAGCTTCCAGGCCTCCCCCAGGGGAACCGACATGAGTCGACACCATCACTGCTGCCTTGCTGCCACCGGAATCATCCTGCTGACCTCCGCGGCGTCGCTGTCTGCGTGCTCCGGGAGTGACGGCCCCGAGTCGGCGCCGATCGGCTCGGGCTGTTTCGGCTCCGGCTGCGTGCCGCAGATCGACGCAGGGACGCCGGAAGCGGGGGGCATCGACGCAACGGACGGGGAAGCGGACGGGGGCGATGGGGGGGCCCCGGACGCGGCGCTCTACACGCAGTCCGGACGGCTGTACATGACCAAGGAGCCGCTGTTCAAGCCGTTCCTGACCTCCGACACGCCGCTGCTCGGGTCGCCTGCGCGTGTGAGCTGGGGGGTCGATGGCGTGGCGTACACCGCGACGTACGACGCCGACGGTGGCTTCGTGTTGAAGGACGTGCCGGCGGGCGAGGGCAGCCCCTTGATGGTGGAGGACATCGACGGTGCCAACGGGGTGTTCACGTCGCTGTGGGGAGCGAAGATCCCGACGCCGTCCGGCTCGTTCGACGTGGCGGTGCTGCCGAAGGCTCCCATCGAGCAGATCGCGCAATCGGTCACACCGCCGGTCACCCTCGATCCGACCAAGGGGCACTTGCTGATCACGGTGCTGAACTCGACGGCGGATCCGACCGGGACGCCGTTCGCGAAGATGGCGCCGTCGAAGCCCGCGGAGGCGGTGCTCTACCTGACGGAAGGCGGGAAGGTGTGGTCTCGGGACGACGCAGCCGGGACGGGTACGACGGGGATGGCGTTTGCGGTGAACATCGAAGCGTCGCCGTTCCCGGGGGACAAGCTCACGTTGAAGTACTCGATGCCGGGGAGGAACGTGACGATCCCGTGGGCGATCAACATCGCGGCCGGGGCGATCACGTTCGTGTACTTCTACGACGCCGACCTCGCAGGGGACTGATTGGGGCTCAGCCGTTGTGCTCTTGGAGGTACCGCTCGACGCCCTTGCTGACGTCGGTGAGGTTGCGGCTGATGGTCTTGACGAGGAACTCCTCGACGGCGCTGCCGACCTTGCCGGCGAGCAGTCGCGGGACGCCCTTGATCTTCGCGGCGTCGATGGTGAGGTCGCCGCGGATCTCCAGGCGCGTGCCATCGGGGACTTCAAAGTAGCGGTTGGTGCCGGAGCTCTTCACGGCCTCAGTGAAGGCGTGGGTCTCGGTGAGCCAGTCGCACTCGAACTTGTCCTCGCGCCAGGTTGCCCGATCGGTCCAGGCGAGTGCGGACTCGCTCAGGAACGCCCTGGCCACGGTGGGGACGTCGCCGCCGCCGCGCCACACGTTCACCAGCTTGATCACGCCGCCCTCTTCCTTGCGCTCCTTGATCTCGATCCCGCGGATGTTCGGCAGGTACGGCAGCAGGTCCGTCAACCGATCGCGATACGTCTCCCAGACCTTCTGGCGGGGGAACCGGATGATGGCGTCACAGGAGATCTGCATGACCTGACTCCTTCGTGGTGCGAACTAAATGGGAGATACCGGGCGTCGGGGCGACCCCGCTCGGCTCACTCATACACCAGCCTCGCGATCGGGCAATACCTTGGTCTCGCGGGTCATCCCCGCAGCAGCCCCCCGACGCCGCGTCCGAACTCCTCCGCCTCCCGCTCGTCGCCGGGCCACGAGCACTCCCGGCGCTCGATCCTCAGCTCCGTGCCGTCCGCGCGAGCCAGCATCGCTCGCAACACCATGCGCCCGTCGTCGGCGCGAGCCGCGTGCGCCGCGATCGGGAGCTTGCAGTTTCCATCGAGCTGGATGAGCACGCCGCGCTCGGCCGCGACGGCGATCGCGGTCTCGGGGTCGTGCAGCTCGTCGAGGAGCGAGGCGGTGTGCGGGTCATCGTCACGGCATTCGATCCCGAGGGCGCCCTGGCCGACGGCGGGCAGGCACGACACGGGGTCGAGGACTTCGGTGACGACGTCGGACAGCCCGAGGCGGTCGAGGCCGGCCTTGGCGAGAACGGCGGCCTGCACCTGACCTTCGCGGACCTTGCGCAGCCGCGTGTCCACGTTGCCCCGCAAGGGAACGAAGTCCAGATCAGGGCGGAGTCGTCGCAGCAGCACCGCGCGTCGCAGGCTCGACGTGCCGACCTTCGATTCCGCGGGGAGCTCCCGCAGCGGGAGTCCGGCGGACGACACGAGGACGTCGCGCGGGTCCGCGCGGCGTGGGATGCACGCGATGCGCAGCCCGGGCGCGAGCTGCGCGGGGACGTCCTTGATCGAGTGCACGGCGAAGTCGGCGCGGTGCTCGATCAAGGCCTCCTCGATTTCCTTGACGAACAGGCCCTTTCCGCCGACTTCGGACAAGGGGCGGTCCTGCACGCGATCGCCTGTGGTGACCACGTGCAGCTCCGTGATCGAGACGCCGGAGCGCGCAGCGAGCTCCGCCGCGAAGGCGCGGGACTGCGCCAGGGCGAGCTGGGATCTGCGGGTTGCCATGACGAGCGATCCGGAGCCGGTCAAGGTGCCTCCTTCGGAGCATCGGGGGCGACGGCTGATCGGTCGCGCGGGCACCGCACCGACGGCGGCTCCGGGGGTTCATCGGCGGCGAGCGCGCACGGCGGCTGGGAGCAAGGGGGCGCGTCGCGGGACGGCTCCTCCCAGGACAGGTCGAACAGCGTCTGCAGCGACTCGAGCAGCGCCGCCGCGTTGCCCTCGGCGGCCGCTTCCTTCAATCGGGTCGAAGGGGTGTGTGCAAGCTTATTGACGGCCGCGGCCACCATGGCCTCGAGCGCCTTGCGCTCGTCGGGACCGAGCTGCCGCAGCTTCCCCGACAGGCTCCGGTCCACCTCGGCCGACAGCACGGCCTGCAGGTGGGATCGCAGGGCCACGATCGCAGGGGTCACCTGCAGTGCTCCCTGCCAGGCGCCGAAGGCATGCGCCTCTTCGTCCACGATCCTCTCGGCGTCCTGCGCCTCCACCAGACGCCCTCTCATGGTTTCGGCAGCGATCCGCTCGAGATCGTCGATGTCGTACAGGTAGACGTTCTCGAGGTCGTTGACCTGCGGCTCTACATCCCTGGGCACGGCGATGTCGATGAGAAAGAGGCTGCGTCCGCGCCGGGCCTTGAGGATTCCCGAGACGAGGGCGCCGGTGAGCACCACGTGCGGAGCGGCGGTGGACGAGATCACGACGTCGGCTTCGACGAGGGTGCGCTGCAAGTCGGTCCAGGGACGCGCCTCGCCGCGGAACGCGCTGGCGACGATTTGGGCGCGTTCGACGCTTCGGTTGACGACGCGCAGCCTGGCGCCGTCATCGCACAGGACCTTGGCTGCGGCCTCTGCCATGTCGCCAGCGCCGAGCAGGGCCACCACGCGACCGTCGAGGTTGCCGAAGATCTGGCGCGCGAGATCGACGGCTGCGCTCGAGATGGACACGGTGCCGGCGCCGATGCGCGTCTCGCTGCGCGCGCGCTTTGCGACGTGCAGCGCGCTGGCGGCGGCGCGGCCGAGCAGCGGTCCGATGGCGCCGGCTCGGCACGCGGAATCGAAGGCGTCCTTGACCTGTCCGAGGATCTGCGGCTCGCCGACCACCAACGAGTCGAGCGAGGCGGCGACGCGGAACAGGTGCCGAACCGCGGCGTCGTCGGTGAACTGGAAGAGGTGGTCCCGGACGCGTGCGCACAGCTCCGGCCCGGCTCGCTCGCAGAGCAGTCGGGTGACCGCTTCGGTCGCGAGGCTTCCGTCGAGATCGTTGGCGAGCTTCGCGGCAGCGAACACCTCGACGCGATTGCAGGTGGACAGGACCATGGCCTCGGAGATCTCGGGGCAAGCGCGCAGCTTTTCGAGGACGTTCCGCAGATCGGAGGCAGGGACGGCGAGGCGCTCGCGCACCTCGACGGGGGCGGACTTGTGGGAGAGGCCGACCACGACGATCATGGCGCGCCGCTCCCGGCGCTCGCCAGATAGAGCGCCACCACGACGATCGAGAGAGCGAAGCCGGCGAGGGTGCCGATGGCGGCCCGCTTTCCGCGCCAGCCGAGCGTGGCGCGCAGAAGCAGCACCGCACAGAAGAGGATCCAGGTCAGATAGCCGAGCAGCGCGCGCGCCACCTCGAGCGCCGTTCCTCCGCCGAGCTTCGCGATCCAGACCGTGCCGGTCACCGCACCGATCGTCATGAACACGAACCCGGCCGAGAGCAGCCGGTGCTCGATGCGGTCCAGCGTGTCGAGGGGCGGGACGCGTCCGACCACGCGTCCCCCGCGCTTGTTCTTGAGCTGGCGCGCCTGGAACAGGTAGAGGGCTGCGGCCGCGGCGGCGATCACGAAGAGCCCGTCGCCGACGACGTTGGCGGTGACGTGAAGGGGCAGGAGGCGGTTGTGCAGGGTTTCGGGCACGGCGGGGAGGCGGACGAACCTGCTGGCGAGGAGGGTGCAAAGGGCGATGGGGGCGACGAAGAGGCCGAGGGCGCTGGCGCGCGGACCGATGCGTGCGACGAGGAAGACGAAGACGCCGACGAGCACTCCGAGGGAGATGGCGAGGTGGATGGTCTTGACGGGACAGATCTGGAAGCCGAAGGCGTGGTGCAGGACGAAGGACGAGTGCAGGGCGGCTGCGACCCACAGTGCGATGCGACCCCAGAGCGAGGCGCGCCGAGAGCCTTCGCGGTGCGCGACGTGCACGACGAACCCGGCGAACGAGCCCGCGTACGCGGCAGCAGCGAAGGCGACCAGCAGATCGGAGACGGTCTCGGGGGGCACGGGGACCTACATCTTGCGCGCGAGGAACTCGGCAAGCAGTTGCTCGTCACTGGTGAGCTCCGGCCGGGGTGGCAAGCTGCTTGCGCCGGCCCCGACGGGCGTGCCGATGAAGCCCGGCACCACGTCGTAGGCGTTGTCGTCGAGGATCATCGAGGTCTCGACGATCTCCGCGCCGAGCTCGCGGAGGAACGCGTGGGTCTTGCACTTGCCGATCAGCTCGTTGGGATCGGACTCTCCGGTGACCTCGCGCACGATGTGGACGCCTTCGGCGAGGCGGTATCTCCGCTGCTCGCTCTTGACGAGGATCTCCTGACCCTGCATGTCGGCTGCACCATCGACGAGCCAGCCGTCGAGGACGTCCTGGGGAACGAACAACTTGTTTCTCGCCATGAAGCCACCGGCACTGTACCAGCCTTGAAGACCGGTGGCACGGAAGGCATGGTAGCCGGGTGACTCCGGTGCTCGCAGCGGTCTACGAGGAGCTGGTGGCGCGGGCGGACGCCCCACCCCACGCGGACACGACCCGGCCGATGGTCCGAGGGTTCCTCGAGCGCACGGGCCGTTTCCCTGCCGATCATCCCTACGCACCGTTCCGCCTCGCGGCCGCGTGGGAAGACACCCTCTGCCGCGACGGAATCGCCGTCCGCATCGCTGCGGAGCTGGAGGACCCGTCGGAACGCGATCTCGCGGTGCTGCTTTCGCGGGCCCATCGCGGCGTGTTCCGGTTCGAGACCGTGGCCGAACGCCGCGTCGTGCACGACCTGTGGTCGGGAGCCAGCTTCCTGCTGGTGCCGCGGGACGACATCGGGCGCGCGGTTTCCGGCGACAACCTGGGGAGTCTCTGTATCGGGCGGGTTGCCGGTGCAGCGGACGGGTGTGTCTTCCTTCCGGGCGCGCTGTTCCAGGACCCGGAGGCGACCGCATTCATCGAAGCGGTGTTGAAGGCATCTGCGGAGTGCGAGGCGCGTGACGACGCCTTGTTCGAGTCGCTGCTGCACATGGACTTCGTGCTCCGGACGATGTCGCGGCCGCGGCCGGAGTACGCGTATCGGGTGGAGGTGCCGCGAGCGAAGGGATGACGGGTCGGAGTTCGGTTTTCGACGCTTGGCGTGTGGCGCGGACAGCGTCCGAAGGACTCCGCGGGGTGCGCAGGCGACCGGGAGGGGCAGACCGCGCGGTGTCGTGCCGGACTACAGCGGTCCGTTCCACTCGTAGGTGGACTTGACCATGCACTGGCCACCCGGCGTGGTGGCCGTGACGTTGATGACGAACTTGCAGCCCTGGGTGCAGCTGCTGCAGTACAGGTGCTTGACCGGATCGGGGAAGGTCCTCGGCTGCGTCGTCGGGAACGTCTTTCCGCAGTCCTCCTTGTGGATCCCCTTGCGCCAGTCCTCGTCCTTGCCGACCAGGATGACCTTGGAGTCCCTCGCTCCGCTCAAGTGGGTGCCGCACCCCGAGTCGGTGCTCGAACCGAGTGCGGCGGTGTCGCATTGGAACATGTTGGAGTTCGGATCGGCGCAGTCGAACGCGACGGAGCCGACGAGGCTCCAAGAGTCCCCCGGACGCGCGAACGCAGGAGGGGAGTTCCAGCTCATCGTGGTCGACGTTCCCTTCTTGCAGGCCCTCACGTCGAACGATTCCGATCCCGACGCGGAGTTCGCCGTGCATGAGAAGGTCATCCTCTCGTTCGGGTACTGGTACTGCTTCTGGGGGGTGACGACGGTGCTCTTGAGCACCCATGTCCCCGGGCCCGAGACAGGGGATGCATCGGGGACTGTGGCGATCGGCCCCGAGTCCGGGGGAGGGCCCGCCTCGTCCGGCAGGATCTCCACCTGGGCCGTGCCCCTGCCCAGCTCCCCCAGCTCTACGCGATTCGCGTCGGACACCCGCAGACTCAGGACCCGACTCCCCTGCGGCCACCGATGAGAGGCGTTGAGGTTCGTCACCCCCTGCTGCGGCCGCACTGTGCCCTGCTGTCGCTCTCCGTCGGCGAAGTCCCACTCGTAGCGCAGAGTCGTCACGTGGTCGGGCACGCCCTCGATCCGCGCCGCGAACGCGTAGGCTCGACCGGCTTCGCCCTTCTGAACCCGCTCCGGCGTGATGGCCACCGTCACCGCCGCGTCCTCAGCTCGTAGCTTGATGTCGAAGTCCTGCGTCGGGCTGCTGTTGATCGCGACCACGTAGATCGCGTCGCCTTGAGCGATCTGCACTCCGACGTGCTGGCCGCGCACCGAGAGCATTCCGCGGCGTCGAACCCCCGGAGTGCGGGTGTTGCCCGGCAGGACGAACACGCCGACCTGCGCGCTGCCCGGCACTTCGGACGTAGCCTCGATGGAGACGCGCCGCGGCGCATCACGCGGTGCTGCCGGGATCACGGTCCAGACCTTGGCGGTGTATCCGGCCGCGACCGACAAGCTGGTGTCCACGCGGTGGACGTCGAGCGGCATGTCATGGCGTCGCGCGCTGAGGCTCGCCGGGTCGCGCGAGGCGACGGGACTTGCGGCATCCAGGTGCAGGTAGCCGACGAAGTCCAGGAAGTGGACGGGGAGGGAAGTCCCGGTTGCAGTGTACACGTTCCGTTCGAGGGGATTGAGGACGACGGTGGGCAGCGCGCCCGCGGCATAGGCAGTGGCGACCTCCAGTCCCGATCGGTTCTGGTAAACCGCGTCCCACATTCCGCGGAACGGCGCGCCCGCGGCGACCAGCCGCGCGAGGAACAACCCCGTCGCGTACTCGTGCGTGTCGTTCATCGTCGAGAGCGGGAGCGCCGTGTACGTGGGCTGGAAGCTGGAGCGCGTCTGCGCGTTTTGCCCCCACACCCAGTCCGCGGCGTACGACGCCGTCGCCTCGATCCACCAGCCCCGCGCCCCCATCGAGTAGACGTTGAAGTACTCGTTCTGGACCGCGTGGAAGAACTCGTGGGCGGCTTCGTAGCGCACCTCGTCGACGTTCTCGTAGTTGGAAGCGAACAGCAGATTCCCTGTGATTCCACCACGCTCCGAGTTGAGCCTTGCGGTCTCCACGAAGGCGAACGACTGGCCCGCCGGAACCCTGAAGCCCGCCGCGACGTAGCGCCTGCGCGCTTCCTCCATGTACACGCCGAGCCGCTGAGCGAAGTCGCGGGAGTCCTGCATCTGCCTTCCCACCGGGATGCCGGCGTTCGGGTCGTAGACCACCACGAAGTTGGCGCTCTCGTAGATTCCGTAGCCGCGCGCCAGGTAGTACAGGCACCAGGCGCACAGGTGCCGCGTCTGTACGATCGCCACGCCGCGGGCCTTGTCGAGGCGTACGGGCACCAGCTCCCAGGTCTTCTGCTCCGGCACCCAGGCCCCGGCGAGGACGGCCTTGTCACCGGTTCCGGGCGCGATCATCGACGCGTCGTAGGGGAGCTCGAGGGTCACCGGCTGCTCGAACTCGCGAACGTCGCCGAGCGAGATGTCATATGCGGTGCCTTGACGCAGGGCGACGAGCTTCGATGGCGGGGGAGTGGTCACCTTCGAGACGCGCAGCGTCTTGCTCCCCTTGAAGGATCCCCCCGGGATCGTGACCGACACCTGTCCCCCGATCCGCACGGTCTGCGGCTGATCGGATGCCGCGAGCTTGCGCGAGCCGACAGACTGGCCCGGCAGGACGCTCCCGAACCCGGGGCCCAGGAAGTGGAATCCAGCTATCCCCGCCCCCGTCACGGTGATCACGAGCAACGCGATCACGCCCACGATCGCGGCCACGATGCCGACCCCGGAACCCTTGCGTCGCCGCGGCGGCTCAGCGGGCGGTTGCCACGGTGCGACGCCAAAGCGCGGTGCCATCGCCACCGGGCTCACCGGATGCGGCGGCTGCGCTTGCCACATCGCCGGCGCCATCGGAGGCGACCCGACGTCCACGATGGTCGGGGACACCCCTTCGATCACGGTGGGTGCGACTCTGCGTGGTGCGATCGAGTCACCCTCGAACACGAACTCCTGATCCGCGAAGCGCAGCAGGTCGCCGGGCGTCAGCAGCCGTTGCGAAACGCGTACGCCGCCGACGAAGGTGCCTGCGGTGCTCCGCTCGTCCACGACGACGAACCCCTGCGGGGTCCGACGGATTCTCGCGTGGATTCTCGAGGCTCTGGGGGAGTCGAGGACGAGGTCACACGACGGCTCGCGCCCGAGCGATGTTTCAGTCCGCGAGAGTTCGAAGGAGCGCCCCGCTGCTCGTGGGCCGAGCTGTCGCAATCGGGCCATTGACCAAGGACTAGCACGAGGAGGAGCGGAGGGGCCGCGGGCTATTGAAGTGCGCTTCTGAGCGGCTTCCCACGAAGCCCGGTGCCGAGGTTCGGGCGGCTTCCGAGAACCGGATGGACGAAAACGGAAGCTAGACAGCGGGCCCCGAGGCGGGCATGGTCCGAGGGGGTATGGCCTGGAAGCTGCTCATCGCCGCCTTGTGCGTGCTGGCCAACGGGTTCTTCGTCGCCGTCGAGTTCGGTCTGGTCAAGGTGCGCCTCAGCCAGCTCGTCACGCGCGGGGCGAAGGGCGATCCTCGCGCGGAAATCGCCGTCGGACTCGTCAAGCGCCTCGACTCCTACCTGTCTGCTGCCCAGCTCG
This sequence comes from uncultured Polyangiaceae bacterium, assembly GCA_964393505.1. Classification (GTDB taxonomy): domain Bacteria; phylum Myxococcota_A; class Polyangia; order Polyangiales; family Polyangiaceae; genus JACRCQ01. The sequence continues at coordinate 38,471 of CAYMUE010000018.1, read as the reverse complement.
GCATCACCCTCGCCTCCCTGGCCCTCGGCTGGGTCGGCGAGCCCGTCGTCGCCCGCCTCTTCGAGCTCGGCCTCCTCGCCCTCGGCTTCGGCGACGTCCCCCCAGGGGGCGAGTCCTCCCTCGCCCAGAACCCCGTCCTGCACGGCGTGGCCTTCACTTCCGCCTTCGTCGTCATCACCACCATCCACATCGTCGTCGGCGAGCAGGCCCCCAAGCTCTTCGCAATCCGCCAGCCCGAGTCCGTCGCGCTGTTCACCGCGCGCCCCATGCGTGTCTTCCACCTGCTGACCTACCCGTTCCTCTGGGTGCTCAGCACTCTGTCCGAGTGGACTCTCCGATTGCTTCGTGTGCCGAACGACACATCGGAAGGGGCCATCGGCGCCGACGAGTTCCGTGTCATTGTGGCCAGCGGCCAGATCGAGCCGACCAAGCGCGAGCTCATCGAACGCGTCATGCAAGGCACCGACAAGCCCGTCCGCGCCATCATGGTGCCCCGCGTCGACATGGCCTCCCTGTCGCTCCTCGACCGCCCCGAGCAGGTCATGACCGTCGCCCGCACCACCGGCTACTCCCGACTTCCCGTGATCGAAGCGCGCGACCCGGACAAGGTCATCGGCTACGTCTACGTCAAGGACCTCATACTCGGCGAAGGCCTTCCCACAGGCGGAATCAAGGCCCTGCGTCGCGACATCCTGTTCTTCCCCGAGAGCCGCAAGGTCGGCGACTGCCTCAAGGACTTCCAGCGAACCCGCATCCCCATCGCCATCGTCGTCGACGAATACGGCGGCACCAGCGGCCTCGTCACCGTCGAGGACATCATCGAGGAGATCGTCGGCGAGATCCAGGACGAGCTCGACTCCGAGCAGCCCCGCGTTCAGGAGCGGGCCGACGGCTCCTACGTGATCGACGGCATGGCCGCGGTGACCGATCTGGAGCCACTGGGCATCGAGCTCGAGTCGGTGGCCGGACACGACACCGTGGGAGGCATCGTCGTCTCCTCGCTTGGCCGGCTCGCGCGCCCGGGCGACGTCGTGCGGCTGGGCGCCTTCGATGCGACGGTGGAGGATGTGCGGCGACGGCGCGTGACGCGTGTGAGGTTGACGCGGCGGGCGATGTCGATCGCGCCGGAGGCGGCCTCGAACGAGCCACCGGACGACGGAAGCCCGGGCTGAATGAGCGATCGCCGATCTCGCGGATCAGGCGGGGAGGTTCGCGGACTCGAGGTACCTGGTCGCAAGGTCGTCACGCTGCTTCTGCAACGCGGTGACGATCACCGCGCGGGGCGCAGGGGCGATGGCGCTCGTCCTGCGGATCACATCGACGGCCACGTCGAGATCGTGCATGTCGCCGAGCAGGGACTGGAAGCGGGTCGCCACGTCCCTCCAGGCCCGAAGCTCCGGAGGGAGCACGGGCGCGAAGGCGTCGATCGAGTACCGTAGCCGCTTGTACGCGATCCGAAGCGCGTGCATGCCCGCCACGTCGTCCACCTCCACACCGCGGCACTCGTCGACATAGGCCTGGGCTTCGAGCACTGCCTGGCGAGCGAACCTTCTGACCTCGCGATCGCGCTCCGGATCACAGGGGAGCGACAGCAGCGCTCGCAGGTGGGCGAGCGGCGGAAGCAGAGCGCCCGATCGAAGCAGCGCGATGACCGAGGTCTGCAGCGCCTTGAGACGCTGGCGTCGTCGCGTCTTCCAGGGCGACAAGACCTTAGCCGTCCGGGCGTCGACCTCGAGCGCATCGAGTGTCTTCTCGAGCACCTCTTCGTCGCGGAGCGAGCCGGTGGCCTCGGCCACGCGCGTCAGCTCGGTGCGGATGAGGTTCACGTGAAAGCCACCGAACACGCGACGCACCAGACGAAGCAGCGAGCGGATGCGCCGGAGGGCCACGCGAAGGTCGTGGACGGCCTCTCCGTCGGAGCTTGCGAGCACGCGCGGGATTGCTTCCTCGACATCCGCGACCCACTCGAGCAGCTTGGGCGCAGCGAGCTGAGAGACGCGCGTCTCGACGATGACGCGCGGGCGCGGCGACGATCGGCCAGGTCTCCGCGGCGTCTGCGCCGCGGCCTTGGTCCCGGCTCGCGGGCGTCGAGCCTTCGCGACCGGACTCACGGACGCACCACGTGAACCACGGCGACCGGCCTGCGGCCAGTGACCCCGTCGAGCCGCTTGCGCACGGCCCGCTGCGCTGCCTCCACGATCTGGTCGTCGGTGGGACGCTCGTGGCCGAAGGGGCGTCCCGACAGCGCCTGCGACACCTCGAGCGCCGCGCCGCGCATCAGATCGACGTCCTCGTCCTCGTCGAGGATCCCGCGGGTCGTCACGAGCGGCGGAGCCAGCAGTTGGCCGCGGGAGTCGACCATGATCGTGACGATCGCGACGCCGGTTCGGCCCAGGGCCTCGCGTTCGCGCAGGACGTCTTCGGAGATCTCCTCCCCCTCGAAGGTGGCGATCTTGCCGACTTCCACGGTTCCCGCCCTGTGCAGGCCGGTCTCATCGACCTCGATGACGTCGCCGTTTTCCGCGACGAGCACCTCGGGCACGCCCCACTGCCTGGCGAAGCCGGCGTGTCGGTACAGGTGGTGCAACGTTCCGTGCACGGGGATGAACGACTGCGGACGGATGAGCTCGACCATGCGCATCTGCTCGTCGCGGTGCGCGTGGCCGGAGACGTGGATGTCGGGATCGCTGATGCGGGAGCGGACGTCGATCCCGCTGCGCAGGAACTTGCCGATCATCCGGAACACCGAGGGCTCGTTGCCAGGGATGATGCGGCTCGAGAGCAGCAGACGGTCCCCGGAATCGAGGCAGAGCGCGGGGTGCTCCCTCTCCGACAGGCGCCACAGCGCGGCCACCGGCTCGCCCTGCGTTCCCGACGCGATCACCAGCAGTCCGCTGCGCTGCACCGCTTGGGAGCCGTCGGAGGCGACGAGCAGATCGCTGGGCCAGTCGAGGCGACCACACTGCGAGGCCACGCGGACGTGCGTGTTGGCGCTGCGTCCCAGCAGGCAAATCCGACGGCGGTATCGCCGCGCGATTTCCCCGATCATCTGCAGGCGCTGCACGTTCGAGGAAAAGAGTCCGACCACCACGCGCCCTGTCGACTCAGCCACCAGGCGGTCGAGGGCAGTCCCGACCGTGCGCTCGCTCCCACTGCAGCCCTGAGCATCGATGTTCGTGCTGTCCGACAGCAGCACCCGCACCCCTTCGCGACCGACCTGCTCGAGACGCTCCACGTCGGTCCGCTCGCCGTCCGGCGGCGCATCGTCGAACTTGAAGTCCCCGGTGTGCACGATCGTGCCCGCGGGCGTGCCGAGGATCAGGGCGCAGGCGTCGCTGATGGAGTGGGCGACGCGGACGGGCTCGACGGTGAAGGGGCCGATGCCGTAGCGGGCTCGCGGCGCCAGCGCGTTGAGGCGCGTGTGGCGCAGGTCGAAGCCGCGCTCGGCGAGCCGCTCGCGCGCCAGGGTCAGCGCGTGCTCCGGTCCCCAGACTGGGACGTTGGCGCGACGCAGCAGATAGGGCAGCGCACCGATGTGGTCTTCGTGTCCGTGGGTGAGCACCACGCCGAGCAGACGCTCCCGCCGGCTCTCGATGTACGAGAAGTCCGGGTGGAACACGTCGATCCCGATGTCCGAGTGCGGAAACGTCACCCCGCAGTCGATCAGCAGGATGCCCTCGTCGCACTCGATCGCGAGGCAGTTCATCCCGATCTCACCGAGACCGCCGAGCGGCACGATGCGAATCGGACGAAGCGGGGAGTTGGGCGACGAAGAAGCCATGCGAGAGAGTTGCAGCGCCCTCGAGAGCGCCGCGCCTGTGAAGTCAGAGACTAGGTTTAGGGTGACGACGCGGTTGCGGTCAATCGTTTCCAGGAAGGCCGGTTCCGATCGCGTCAGGGCAGCGGCTTGCCCGGCGATCCGAGCTGCACTCGCGGCGCCGTCAGCTCCTCGGCCAGGCGCGATTCCACGAGCTGCAGCGCGCTGCCGCGCGCAATCCGAGCGAGCTCAGGCAGGACCGCACGATCGCCCGCAGCGAGCTTGCGCATCGCTGCGTAGAACGACGCCTCGGTCCTCTGCGGCAGGTCGCGCGCGCCGGACGCCAGCGCCGCGTCGTCGATCTTGCCCTCGCTCCAGTCCGCGAGCTTCGATGCCCACGACGTCCCGCGTTCGATCGACTTCAGCGCCTTTGCGATCGCATCGTCCTGCGCGGGTCTGGCCGCGGTCATCTGCTCGGTCAGCCGGACCCACAGGGCCACGTACACCAGATCCTCGTCATCGGCGTCGACTTCCATCGCCCGTCGCAACGCGGTGCGTCCCAGCTCCGGATCCTTGAGAAGGAGCGCGTCGCTCGCCGCCTCGATCGCGACGATCCCGGCGGAGTCCTTGTCGCTCCCCGCCGCTTCGAACGCGCGCTGCACGGCGCGCGATGCGGCCTGACGATCCGCGTATTGCGTCGCGATCCGAACGAGCACCCGTTCGGCGCCGGCACGCTCCGAGGCGTCGGCCGCGGCCGAGCGTGCCTCGATCGCAGCGGCGGTGGCCGACTCGATCGCCTTGCGGGCCAGGTCTTCGGAGCCGGCGGCGCGGTGCACGCGGAATGCGACGAGATGCACGTCCGCGCGGGCGAGCGGGGAGGACGCTGTGTCCGGCGAGGCCAGCGCGCGGGTCAGGGCCTGCAGCGCCCCCGGACCGTCGCCGGCCTGGTGCAGGATCTCCGCGAGCATGGTCCACCCGTGCACCGAGGACTGCTCACGCAGCGCCTGCTCGAGCAGCACCCGCGCCGCAGCAGGCTCGCCTGCACGCAGCTCGACCGCACCCATCGCAAAGCGCAGCCGCGCGGGCGGGACCTTGAAGCTCGCATGGTCCGGAAGAGCGTCCGCCGTGGCGAGGATCGGCGCAGCCGCGCGGAACACCCGACGCGCCGAGTCGGGATCGTGAGCCCGGTCCTCCACGAGCACGAACTTGAGCGCAAGCTGCAGCATCAGCGCCGTCACCGTCGCGTTGCGGTTCTCCGTCGCCGCCTCCGCCAGCAATGCCATCCCCGCCTCGGGCATCCCAAATCCGCCGAGCATATCGGCCAACGGCACGACCGCTTCGACAGCATGAGGGCTGTGTCGGTAGGCCTCGAGCATCGTCCCCCAGGCGGCCCCGCGCGCGATTTCCGGGGGTATCGGCACCTGCTCGTCGCCACCCGTCATCGCTTTGGCGAACAGCGCTGCGAGCTCGCGCCAGGCCATCGGGTCGGTGCCATTCGCCGCGGAGTCGAGACGCTCCACGAGCCCGGGGGGCGTCACTCGCTGCACCTCCGGCTTGCCCATGGCCTCGCTGGCGCCGGCCGCGTCGCCGTTGCGCAGGTACAACGCCGCGAGCACCAGCGCGCCGGTGCGGATCCCGCGATAGGCCTCCATCAGCTGCTCGCGGCGCGGGTTGTCCACTCCGGGACGGAATGCGGCGTTGAAGTCGAGCGAGGAGCCGATCCACTTCTCCGTGGCCGCAACGCCCTGCTTCAGCGTCTCCGGTGTTGGCTGCAACATCGCCAGCTCGCCGTAGGCGCGCTGATCCATTCCAGCGCTCTCGACGTCGCCGCGCTGCCGCGTGTCGCGCATCCAGGCCTGCAACGCCTTCAGATGCTCCAACATCTGAGCTTGCCGAGGATCGTCTTTCGGCAAGGCGGCGGCCTGCAGGTTCAGGAACGCGAGCGACCGCGCCTCGTCGCCCATCGGCGCAACCACCTCCAGCGCCCGCCCGAGGGCCTTGGTCGCCGTCGCGTCGAACATCTCCGGCCTCAGCTCGCCGGAGCGCACCAGATATAGCGCACCCGCCACCGCCCCCAGCCCGCGCGTCTCGTCTCCCGCGTCGAAACGCTCCGCCGCCCGCGCGAACATCCGCTTCACGACTCCCACCAGCACCGCTGCCCTCGGCTCCGATTCCGAACCGTCGAGGAGCAGCTGCTGCACCGCCCCGGCCAACTGATCTTCCGCGATGGGCGCTACGTCGATGCGGGCCGACGGTGTTGCTGCCGGCTGCACCTTCGCAGGCTGGCGCACTGCCGGCGAGCACGCGGCCGCACCGATCAAGCAAGGCACCAGCATCAGCCAACGGGAACGGGCGAGGAGCCTCTGGATCATGGTCGCAGGTATAGGACATCGGGGGCATGGAGGGAATCCATGCGGAATCCGTCGTGCCGACCCCTTGCCCAGCCCGTTCGCACGGTGGCAAGATGCGCCGCCGTTCGTCCCCCACCCGTTCCGGTCGCTCCCACCCGGAGGAACCATGCCCCTGAAGCTCTCGTGCGTCGCTTCCGAACTCCACGCTGTCGCTGCGGATCTGCTCGCGGTCGGCGTCCACGAAGACACCCGAATCGACCGCAGTCCCCTCGCCGGAATCGACAAGGCCCTGCACGGCGCCCTCGCCAGACTCGTCGCGCGAGAGGAGTTCAAGGGCAAGAAGGACCAGACCCTCGCCCTCGACACCCTCGGCCAGCTCCCCGCCCAGCGCGTGTTGCTGATCGGTCTGGGCAAGCGCGACGCCGCTTCTCCCGCCGATCTGCGGGTCGTTGCCGCCCGCGCTGCCCGCGACGCCAACGGGGCCAAGGCCAGGGTGATCGCCATTGCGCTGCCCCATGCTCCCGATGCCGACGCCGCCCGGGCCGTGGGAGAAGGCGTGGTGCTCGGCTCCTATCGCTTCACGCGCTACCTCACCGGAGATCGCAAGCCCAAGGCTTCGCTCGACAAGGTTTCGCTGATCACCCCTTCGGGCACGCGAGTCGCCCCTGCGCTCAAGAAGTCCCTCGAGCTGGGCGCCGCCGTGGGCGAGTGCGCGTGCATCGCGCGCGACCTCATCAACGAGCCGCCCAACGAGCTGTACCCCGAGCGTCTCGCCGAGGCCGCGCAGACGATGGCCCGCCAGCGCCGCCTGCAGTGCAAGGTCATGGATCGCAAGGCCCTCGAGAAGGCCGGCTTCAAGCTGCTGCTCGCCGTCGGTCAGGGGAGCGCCCACGAGCCTCGCCTCGTCCACCTCACCTACAAGCCCGCCCAAACCTCCAAGAAGCGTCTCGTCGTCGTCGGCAAGGGCCTCACCTTCGACTCCGGCGGCCTGTGCATCAAGCCCGCTCCCGGCATGGGCGAGATGAAGAGCGACATGTCCGGCGCAGCCAACGTCGTCGCCTTCATGGCCGCCGTCGCCCTGCTCAAGCCCGAGATCGAGGTCCACGGCATCATCGGAAGCGCCGAGAACATGCCTGACGGCAACGCCTACCGCCCGGGTGATGTCTTCGGATCGCTCGACGGCAAGACGGTGGAGATCGTGAACACCGATGCAGAAGGGCGGCTCGTGCTCGCCGATGCGTTGGCCTACGCGCGCAAGCTCGAGCCCACGGCGCTCATCTGCAATGCGACCCTGACGGGTGCGTGCGTGGTCGCGCTGGGGCAACGCTGCTCGGGGTACTACGCCACGACGGACGCTCTTGGGGAGCAGCTTGGGCAGGCTGCGAAGGCCGCGGGCGAGCAGTTCTGGCGCATGCCGCTGCTCGAGGACATGAAGGACCAGCTCAAGAGCGATATTGCGGATCTCAAGCACACGGGCGATCGCTGGGGCGGGTCCATCACGGCCGCGCTGTTCCTGCGGGAGTTCGTCGGCAACGCGCCGTTCATCCACTGCGACATTGCGGGCCCCGCGCTCGCGGACAAGCCCTATGGTTTCTACACCAAGGGCGGCACCGGCCACGGCGTGCTCACCTTCCTGCAGTTCCTCGCGCGGATGTAGCGGCGGATCACCGGCAGAGCATTCTCGGGGCGCGACAGCATCGCCCCCGTCGGAGTAGGCCGTCGAGCGTCACACGCCGTCTCTCAGCTCTCCCCGCGCAACACGTACACCCACTCCCGGACCGTCTTCCCCGCGACCACCTGATCGAATCGATACGGGAAGAGGTACACGTCCCACGTGTCGTCCCAAGTCGTGCCGAGACCGAAACGGCCCAGGGCGGTCACGTAGTGCGCGCCCTGAACGAACGCCTTGACCACGGGCGCAAAGGACACGACCGTGAGGCACTGCGCCTCGGCGCCATCGCACACGGTCATCCACTCCTCGGTGCCCTTGTGCAGAGTGGTGGGTTCCGGTTGGGGAAGCGGTGCAGGGCGCCCTGGCAACGCGAGCTCGGAGCCGAAGTCGGCCCGCAATCGCGTCACTGGCCCCGCCAGATCCGCATAGGGCTTGTCCCCTGCGTAGTAGTAATACCAGCCGCCAATCCGGTTGTCCGCGAAGATGGCGGGGATCTCCTGATTGTGCTCCCCTACTCCGATCGCTCCGCTCCAGGTCATCCGGTAGCGAAGCCGCACGTACGGGCGCTCCGACGGCGCGAGCGCGGCCACCGACCAGGTCATGCCCTCGAAGGCCGTCGTCTTGGTGAAGTGATACGGATTCACCTGCTCCAGCACCAGCCCGTCCCCGGTCTGCTTCACCGACGCCACGTCGTTCGTCGGGCCGTTCCAGCCGCAGTTGGCCGCCTGTGCCTGGATGGGATTCCACGGCCCGCCCGCGGACCACGTCCCGCACGGCAGCACGGTCGAGCAATCGCAGATGTGTGCTCCCGTTGCCGCGTAGTAGGAGCACTCGGCTCCGCCGTTCGACGCCTTGCACGCAGCGGTATCGTAGAACGCGACGGGATTGCACACCGTGGTGGTGAAGAATCCCGCGCCCGAAGCCGCGACGTCATAACCCCACACCGAGAGCTGCACGGCTGCGCCGCCGTGCTCCTCGATTCGATTCCTCTTGTCGGCTCCATACAGCTCGAAAAGCGCCCCGCCGAAGGACCGCGCCAGGCCGGCTCGCACCCAGTCGTTGTACACGTAGAGCGCAGTCGAGGCGCGCGTCGTCATGTACTCCGTGTACGCGCAGAAGTCGTGCTCCGGGCCGTCGAGCTCCGATGACGTGCACGCCACCGGCGCAAAGGGCGATTCGTCCACCGCCCCGAATCGCCCGCACGTAACCACGCCGCCCGCTGCAACGTCTTGCCCGCATCCGCCGGAGGAGACTCCCACGCAATCCCACGTCCCGCCCAGGTTCACGCCGAAGTGATGCTCACACCACCACTGCCCCGTCTGCCCGCCCCCCGGAGCGGTCACGCTCACCGTCTGCACGTCGTCGTATCGACTGCAACTCACCAGCTCCCCACTCGAAACCGTGCTCCCGCACGCGCCTCCCCCCGAAACGCCACGGCACTTCCACGAGCCGCCGAAGTTGTTGCCGAAGTGGTTCGTGCACCACCATTGCCCGGTCTGACCCGGAGCCGACTGCGTCGCCAGCACCGACTCGACCCTCCCATAGCCGAAGGAGCCGGCGTCCTGGTCGTGTCCGCAATACGGCGTCGCGCCGTCGGCGCCGAGACGACCGCAGGTCACGCTGCCTTGTTGCGGAGTGTCCGCGCCGCATCCGCCCGTGGAGTCGATGCACTGCCAGGCACCACCGAGGTTCTTTGCGAAGTGGTTGTCGCACCACCATTGCCCCGTCTGCCCGGGCCCGGACTGCGCACCCACGCTCGTCGATTGCACGTCGTTCCAGACCGGGCCCGGCGTGCCGCACGTCGCGGGCGCCGCGCCGTCCTGCGACTCCGCGTCCGCGGAGGCTTCCGCCCCCGGAGCGTCGACCGAGGAATCGGCTCCGCCCTCCCCAGCGCCGCCCGCCGCACCGGCAGCTCCGGCGTCTCCTGCGCCATCGGCGAGGGATGCGTCCGCGCCACCGTCCGTGGTGTGGGGAGCCGGTCCGGCGGATGATTCGTTACCCGAACCACACGAAGAGAGCGCGAAGGCGGTCAGCGCCAGCGCGGCCGCGGTGGAGGGGGACATGGCGCGACGAAACGGGACCGTCTTCATGCGGCGATTGTCCCGTGTCTCGTGCCGAGCAGCAACCGCGTCGGCGCGCGGAAATGCCCCTGCGCGTCCGGACGCCCCGGCTCGGAGCTCCACGCCCTGCGACAGGACCGCCCGAGACTCCGTTGCGCCGGATGCCGCTCCCTACTTGATGATCCGCTTGATCGCCCCCGTGCTGTGATCGTCGAAGTACACGTACTGCGCGTCCACCGCCATCGTGAACACATTGCTGCCGTCGCCGAACTTGTCGACCGCCAGCGTGCTCCTCGAGATGCGCGTGACTCCACCCGCGTTCGCCCGGTTCACGTACACGAACTTCTCGTCCACCGCCACGCCCCACAAGTCCCCTTCCAGCCCCGTCACCAGCGCCGTCTGCGCCTTGGTCTTCAGGTCGATCCCCCACAACGCATGGTCGATCGACAACGCGTACAGCGTGGAGCAGCTCGCGGCCATCGACGTCGGCCCCGGCTCCAGCGCGTCGTTGCCGCCCTGGAACGGCGCGAACTGCTGGGCCATCGTGCCGTCGAGCGACAGCTCCATGATCCCCTGCTTGCGCACGGTGCTCGTGAAGACCCCGTCATGCCCGGGCGCGATTGAGCAGTACTCACCGCTGTCGTGGAGCGCAACGCTCGTCCAGGAGTAGGCCGAGCCCGTCAACACGTCGACCTTCTCGTTGATGAGCACGAACAGTCGATTCCCCACGAGCTTGATGCGATTGAGCGACCACGCCGGGTACTCCTTGATCATCTGCGGCTCGCAAGGAACCGCGCAGTCGCGCTTCGCACCGTACAGTCTCGGATTCGTTGCCGCCGTCCCGTGAGCCAGTCAGTAGATGTACTCGCTCCCTATCGCCACGGAGAACGGCCGATCGTGCACTTTCGTGAACATCTCCGGCGTCTGCCCCGCCTTGTTGGCCGCCAGGCGCTTAATCACTCCCGTCCCCACGCCGTTGTAGTCGTCCTGCGCGGCCCAGTAGACGTCCACTCCGTCGGTATCGATGCCGAAGTTGTACGTCGATCCCTGAGGTGCGACGAAGGCCTGCACCGCGCAGTTGCCGTCCGCGGTGCATGCGCTCGCCGGGACCGGCGTGTCTTCGCACAACGGCGAGGCATCCGGCGCAACGTCGGGCTTGGCGTCGGGGGTGACATCGGGCTTCGCGTCCTGCAGGGCATCCGGCTTGGCGTCGATCACAACGTCGGGCATCACGTCGGGCTTCGCGTCGGGCGCTACGTCGGGCTTCGCGTCGGGCGCTACGTCCTGGGTCGCTTCCGACGGTGCATCGGTCATCGTTTCCTGAACCACGTCCGCGCCGGCGTCCTCACCCGTCGCGTTCTCCGTGAAGGCTTGCCCACCGCAGCCGCCCCACGTCGCGCCCGCCGCCACGGTGCTCGCAAGCACCGCTGCGCCCGCCCATCGACACGCCCTTGTTCTCGACGCTGGATACATGGATCCGAGGGTACACCAAGCGTCGGCGTCTCGCTCCGGAGAACCGACTGCCCGAGGTCGTCCCTCAGGATGGGGTAGGCGGATTCGACCCATTTGGGGCAAGATGGGCGCTGCATGGAGGTGGAAGACTCATGACCGTGACCCATCGTGTGCAGGCGACGTGGAAGGAAGAGATGGCGTTCGACGCCGAGGCGAACGGCGAGCACCTGCTGCTCGACGCCGCCCCGGAGCACGGAGGTTCCGGGGCCGGGTTCCGCCCCAAGCCGTTGCTCCTCACGGCGCTCGCCGGCTGCACCGGTATGGACGTCGTGGTCATCCTGCGCAAGATGCGTGAGCCCTTGCGGCACTTCCGGGTCTTCGTCGAAGCGGACCTCTCCGACGGACAGCCTGCGGTCTATGAGCGCATGCGCATCGTCTACGAGTTCAGTCGCGCGGATGGCCTCACGGAATCGAAAGTAGAGCGCGCCGTGTCTCTCTCCCAGGAGAAGTACTGCGGTGTCTCCGCGATGCTGCGCAAAGCCACCGAGCTCACCCACGAGATCCGGTTCGTCGATTGACTGCTTCGAGTGGGCTCCGAGCAAGACCTCGGTGATCCGCACGCCCCCCGAGTTGAGACGAAGTCTCCGGACGGCGTGGAACCTCGAACGATCGTCGCTTGTGAACGGGAGCGACGGGGCGTAGCCTCGCAACGTGGTCTTGTCCTTCTTCTCGAACCCCCGCAGGCGACGACGGGGCGGCGTCGTGGATGGGGGGCCCTCCGAGCCCGAGGCAGCGTGATGAGGAATCGTCTTGCGGTGGTTTCCTGGGTGGTGGCTGCCGCTCTTGCGGCTTGCACCGGCAGCGAAGACTCGAGCGGCTACGCAGGTCCCCCGGGGCGTGGAGGCAGCGCAGGGGGCGTCGACGCCGGCGGCGACGGGGCAGCCGGGTCCGCCGGAGGCCAGGCGGGCAGCGGCGGAGCTTCCACGTCGTGCATTCCGAAGACCTGCACCCAGCTCGGCGTGACGTGCGGCGAGGCGCCCGATCAGTGCGGTGGCGTCGCCCCTTGCGGGACTTGCCCCGCGGGACAGATCTGCGGCGGAGCCGGGCCGAACCTCTGCGGAACGAGCGCCTGCGCGACGAAGACCTGCGCGATGGTGGGGGCTAGTTGCGGGGTTGCCAGCGACGGTTGCGCGTCGGTGGTCAACTGCGGCACGTGTCCCACGGGGCAGGTCTGCAACGCGGCGAACACCTGCATGCAAGGGACCGGCGGTGGAGGAGGGAGCGCGGGCGGCGCAGGGAGCGCGGGCAAAGCGGGAAGCGCAGGCAGCGCGGGGACCGGCGGCGGCGCGGGGACCGGGGGCAGCGCAGGCAGCGCGGGGACCGGGGGCAGCTCGGGCAGCGCAGGCAGCGCGGGGACCGGGGGCAGCGCGGGGACCGGAGGCGGGCCCACCTGCTCCACCGTCTGCGTCGGGCACTGCGGCTCCTACCAGGGTTGCGCCTGCGGGAGCTGCAGCGGCGGAGATGTCTGCGTCAACGACGAGTGCGTCGAGTGCGTCGACGGCCAGACCGACACCACCTCATGCTCGCTGCCGGACGAGTGTCCGGCGGGCAAGCGGACCAGGACGTGCGACAACAACGAGTGGGGTTCCTACGGCGTGTGCGCGGCGACGACCGGGTCGGTGTTCTACGGCGACGGAGCGAAGCACTGCGGCGTAGGGGGGCTATACGACATCCTCTGCATTCAAGTCGATGACAGCGGTTCGAACACCACCGTCGAGGTGAGGGTGTCGAAGCTGGACGGATCACCGTTCCAGAACAACCCGGAGATCACGATCGTGCGTCCGGGGACTTCGATGTTCCAGTACTTCGGGTGTCAGGTGGGTGCGGCCGGTGCGAACACGATCATCCTTCATGTGGACCCGGCGGCCTTCGGGCTCAAGCTGGGCAACACGATCGAGCTGAGCGTGGAGATGCTGAGCCCCTGCGGAGGCGCGTATACCTACACATCGGGCGATGGTCTGTTGTCCCAGTGCAAGCCTTGACCGACGCGCGAGGTGGCGCCGGATGACCGGTTCGTCGCGACGCGGGATGCATCGGAGTACCGCGTCCAGGGTCCGTCGCCCCGGCGATGGCCTCCCCGTGCGGTTCGTGGCAACATGCGAGGATGCGTCGTGAATTTGCCCCCCTGGTCCTTGCGATAGCCCTCCCTTCCATGGCGCTGGCGCCTGCGTGCGGCGGCGATCCGGAGATCGTGGTCCCGCCGCTCGACGGCAACACCGGAGGCAGCGCGCCCGACGCGTCGGTCGAGGGCGGGGGGGCTGCGGGAGCGTCGGGACTGGGGGGCAGTGCAGGGGCTGCGGGCCCGAGCGGCGCGGGTGGGGGCGAGGCGGGGGCAGACGCGGGGCCGGAGGCTGCGGCAGGGGCGTCCCCCGACGATGCTGCCCCGGACATCGAGCCAGACATGGCGGATGTGACGTTCGGCTATGACGCCCCGGAGTGCGCGAGCGGTTGCGACGGCGGGGTGTGCGTCAATGGGCATTGCTGTGCGTTGGAGAACGCCTGCGGCTCGAACTGCTGCACGACGGGCGAGGTGTGCTCGTTCCAGCAGTGTGTGATTCCGGGGATCACCTGCATCGATGCGACCGATTGCCCGGCGGATCACTACTGCGAGTACTCCCTCGGCGCTCCTGCGCAGAAGCCCGATGGGGGCACGCCCGGAGGGTGCCAGTCGGGGGTGGTGCCGGCGACCGGCAAGTGCCTTCCTAGGCCGCCGCAGTGCGCGCCGGGCGTCGAGATCGTCCCGGGGGAGCCGATCACCTGTCTTCCCGCGTGCGAGCACAAGCCGTCGGGCGGGTTCTCGCCGGTGCTCAAGTACCACTGGGACAAGGGCGACATCATGATGGCGCCGGTGGTGATTCAGCTCGACGACGACAACTGCGATGGAGTCGTGGACGAGCGTGACATTCCGGAGATCGTGTTCTCGACGTTTGCCGCCGGGAACTACAACGCGAATGGTACGTTGTGGGCGGTTTCGGTGCATGACGACGCGGTGTTCGAGAAGTGGAGTCTGAACACGCCTGCGAATCCGATGCACCCGGGGCGCGCGATCGCGGCGGGGAACATCGACGGTCAGCCCGGCAACGAGGTCGTGGTCTGCAACACGAACGGGAAGATGTCGGCGATCAGCGGAACCGGGATGGTGCTGTGGACCGATCCGGCCGGGGGCGGATGCCTGATGCCTTCGATTGGCGATCTGGATGGGGACGGCAAGCCCGAGGTGGTGGACACGACGCGGATCCTGAACGGGCTCGACGGCACCGTGAAGGCGACGTTGAATCCCGCGAACAGCGGCAACATCGTGCTGAGCGACATGGATGGAGATTCCTTCCTGGATGTCGTGTCGGCCACGGGGATCTGGGGCGGCGACGGAGTCCAGAAGGCGGTAAGCACCCTGGCCGGGAGCTACATCGCCGTGGGCGACTTCGACAAGGACGGCGTCCCCGAGGTGGCGAGCATCAACAACACCACGCACACGTTGAGCGTGTGGCGCTACGACGCCGCCGAGCCCAACCACGTGAAGGTGTTGCGCACCGGAATCGACATCAACGGAACCAATCCGAATGTGTGCCCTGCCGGCTCGGCCGGTGCCACGCGAGGAGGCGGCCCGCCCACGATCGCCGACTTCAACGCCGACGGCACTCCGGACGTCGCGGTGGCCGGCGGTATCGGCTACGCGGTCATCGACGGCACGAAGCTGCTGGATCCGAACGTGGCGCCGAACGAGACCAACCTGTGGCTCGCGGCGACGCACGACTGCTCGTCGGCGGCCACGGGCAGCAGCCTGTTCGACTTCGAGGGGGACGGCAAGGCGGAGGTCGTGTACTCCGATGAGCACTACCTGCGGGTGTACGAGGGAACGACGGGCAACGAGCTGTTCCGCACGTGCAACACCACCGGGACGCTGTTCGAGTACCCGTTGGTGGCCGACGTGGACGCGGACGGTCAGGCGGACCTGGTGGTGGTGGCGAACAGCTATTCGGGGATCACGTGTCCCGACGACGCGAGCAAGCAGAAGGGGCTGCGGGTGTTCAGCGCGATGGGCGGGCAATGGGTCCGGACCCGACGCGTGTGGAACCAGCATGCGTATCACGTCACCAACGTCGAAGAGGACGGCACGATCCCCGCGAAGGAGCTGCCGAACTGGACGCAGCCGCGGCTCAACAACTTCCGCCAGAACGTGCAGCCCATTGGGGAGTTCAGCGCGCCGGACCTGATCGTCACGGTGGAGCCCCCGCCCTGCAACGTCACGCCCTACGCCCTCATTGCCCGCGTGCGCAACATCGGTCAGGCCTCAGTCCCCGCGGGGATCCCCGTGGGCTTCTACCAGGGGAATCCGTCCCAGGGCGGCACGCTGCTCGGAATCG
Source organism: uncultured Polyangiaceae bacterium (assembly GCA_964393505.1). Classification (GTDB taxonomy): domain Bacteria; phylum Myxococcota_A; class Polyangia; order Polyangiales; family Polyangiaceae; genus JACRCQ01. The sequence goes on along the minus strand of CAYMUE010000018.1, from coordinate 22,755 downwards.
CTGCCACGTCTCTGGCGCTGTATCCCGCGGAAGCGGAAGACGTGAAGCTGGTGATCGCCAATCCCTCCGACGCCATCACCTCCGGCGCGAGCGCCATCTACGCGGTGGTCGATCACGGACAGCCGCAGCACGCCTGGGCCGAGTGCAGGACCGACAACAACCAGAGCGGTCCGGGGACGGGCAAGTGCCAGGGCGGTGCACACTGAAGCCGGCGGCTGGGTGTGCTATGCCCGAACAGCCGACGCTGCACCGCCCGCGCTGCCGCTGTGAGCGTCGGATTCAGTAGTCGAAACCGAAGCAGACAGCCGTTGATCTCCCTCCCTCCGCCCCCAGAAATCCCCCCGCGCCCGACCTTCGCTCTCGTCGATCTGGCCGCGATCCGTCACAACGTGCGTGCCGTGCGCTCCCTCGCGGGCAAGGCGCGCATCATGGGCATCGTGAAGGCCAACGCCTACGGCCACGGCCTGGTGACGATTGCGCGTCAACTGCTGGCCGAAGGCGTCGACGAGCTCGGCGTGGGGTTCCTCGAGGAGGGAGTGGAGCTGCGCCGCGCGGGGATCCGCGTGCCCATCCTGGTGCTCGGCGGGATCTTCGAGGATCAGATCCCCTGGTTCCTGCGTTACGGCCTCGATCTCGCCGCGTCGTCGGTGTTCAAGATCGATCAGATCGAGCGCGCCGCGGAGGCGTGCGGCGTGCGTGCCCGCGTGCACCTCAAGATCGATACCGGCATGGGGCGCATCGGCGTGCAGTGGGACACCGCACACCAGCTCTTCGAACGCGCCGTCAAGGCATCCCACCTGCAGATCTGCGGCGTCTTCTCCCACCTCGCCACGGCGGACTCCGAGGATCCGACGCTGACCCACGAGCAGATCGGCCGCTTCGATCGCGCCCTCGAGTTCTTCCCCTCCCACGGTCTGCCGATGCCGACCCGTCACCTCGCAGCCTCCGGGGGCATCCTCCAGCACCCCCGCGCGATCTACGAGATGGTCCGGCCGGGCATCATGCTCTACGGTCTCTACCCAGGACGCGGCGTCCTGCGCACCGTCCCCCTGCGTCCCGCCCTCACCCTCGAGACCCGCGTGGTCTACTTCAAGGTCGGACGCCGCGGGCGCAGAGTCAGCTACAACGGCGTCCCGCTGGAGCGCGACACCCGCGTCGTCACGCTGCCGCTCGGCTACGGCGACGGCTACCCGCGCTCCCTGTCCCGCAAGGGACACGTGCTCATCGGAGGCCGTCGCTTCCCGATCCTGGGCAACGTCACGATGGATGCCGTGATGGTCGACGTCCAGGATGCGAGCGTGTTCAACGGCGAGCGAGCGGTGCTGCTGGGGAGTCAGGGCTCCGAAGCGATCAGCGCCGAGGAGCTCGCGGACCGGACAGGCACCATCGCCTACGAGATCCTCTCGTCGATCAACACTCGCGTGCCCCGGATCTACGTGGACTCCGACGCGTCTCCGGCGTAGCCAGAGCCTTGTCCCCACCGTTAGGCGCACCGAGCAGCTCCACCATCTGCCCGCGGAAGATTGTCGCTCCGCCCTGCGATGGATGCCGCACTCCGATCGCATCGTAGCCGAGGGCGGCGAGAGAAGCTTCCGCCTTGCGCCCCACGGCGACGAGCTTCGCGCCGGGAAAAGTTCGTTCCACGATGTGTCGCAGGATCCGTTCGCCCAGCCCGTCGCGATCGTCCCGCGTGCACCACGCCCGATTCGTCAGCGCCTTGCCCGGCTCGTGGCAGTGGAACGGGAAGCTGTTCCACAGCACCGCGCGCCCGCTCGTGCCGATGCACGGCCACACGATGTTGGCCGATCGTTCCGACGACGGCTTGGGCAGCACGCTGCTGCGTCGATACCCATTGCCCGCGAAGACCGGCAGCGCGCGCGGCCCTTCGAGCTGATCCTCCCCCGTGAACGGGATCCCCGAGAAGCGGCAGCCGGCATAGCCGGCCTCCTGCCCGACGAGCATCCAGCCCGCCTCGCGGTGCGCGCGCAGGTAGCGCCGCAGGTTTTCCACGCGACGCTCCGCCGCGTCGGGCAGATCAAAACCCGGCACGCTGTCCACCCAGGGGTTGGCGACGCGATCGTCGCCCGGGCCGTAGGCGATCAGCAGCCCGATGAGCTCCTCGACCGCCGTGTCGAACGCTCTGCGGGTCATGTCACTTGCACACGTCGGTCTCGCTCAGCGCAGCCTGCGCGGCGGCGCGGACCTCGCGCGGGGTGGCCTTCCCCTCGATCACCGGCTTGAGCAGCTCGCCGAGATCGCGCGGATGGATGCGCCCGAGCGCGACGATCGCAGCCACCCCGAGCTGGTGGGAGAACTCCATGCCGTAGGGGTCCGCGGCTCGACGAGCCAGCACGGTGAGGAAGTCGACCGCCGAGCGATCGCAGACCCTTCCCAGGGCGACGACCGATCGGACCCTGACGTCGAGGAACTCCTCGTTGTCGTCGGCTCGCTCGCGAAGCTGCGGGGCGGCCCTGCGCACGCCGCGCTCCCCCAGGGCCGCAGCGACTCTGGCTCGCACGCGCGGGGACTCGTCCCAGCTCAGCGCGTGGTGCAGCGCATCGTCGGCCTGGGACGACGCCCCCAGGGTGGCGAGGGCGTCTACGGCGTGGGCGCGAACCATCGGCCACGGATCGAGGATCAGCCTGCGGATCAGGGGAGGGGCGGAGGAGACCTGCGTGTCGCGAACGGCCCACGTCGCGGAGTCGCGCACCCGGACGTGGTCGTCCTCCAGCGCGAAGAGCGCGGAGGGGACGAGCTCCGGGACGTCGTGGGCCACGCGCACCGCGTGCGCGCGGACCATCGGTTCGGGATCGTGCAGGATGCGGTCGTACAGGAACCGGACGGCGGCGGCGTCGCCGTTGGCGGCGAGCCGCGCCGCAGGCTCGCACAGCAGGTAGCGGGTGCGCAGGTCGAGGTCCGGCTGGCGAACCATCCTCGCGAACGACGCGCGCGCGGGCAGCCCCACCTCCTGCAGCCGCGCGCTGGCCGCGCGGAGCAGATCCACTGACGCCACGGGAGCGAGCGAGGTGTCGTCGAGCAGCTTGCCCAGGGCGCGCATGCCGCGAGGCTGCTTGGTCGTGCGGGCCAGCAGCTTGCGGACCCGCGCCCGCGTGGCCGGGTCGCCCTCCGCGAGCAGGGGAGCGAGACGGTCGACCGCGAGCTCGGGCGCGAGCGACGCCATCTCCTCGGCGAGCTCCCAGCGCTGTCCCTGGGGAAGCCGATCGAAAGCCTCCGCGAGGGCAGGGGCCGAGGCGCGTCCGCAGCGCTCGATCCGATCGTGCGCGTGCTTGCGCTCGAGACCGTTCGTGGAACGAAGCAACGGCGCGAAGAAGCGCGAAGACTCGGCGCACGGGGCCCCGTCCATCACGCTCCAGGCGAGCATCCGCCCGGACGCGTCGAGCTCGCCGTACCGCGCGCTCACCGCCATGCGTGCCGCCTCTCCTCCGCGCGCGAGCACCGCTGCCGCCGCCTGCGCCCGCTCCCCTCCGCCCGCCATCGCCCCCACGAGCCCGGCGAGATCCAGCCGCCCGTCGAACTCGCTGACGGCCGTCACCTCCGCGAGCGACACCGCCGCCTTCTTCGCATCCTTGCCCACGAACGCGTCGTCGAGCACCAGCGCCACGCACGAGCTGCGCACCGGACTCGCGAGCTGGACGAGGTACCTGCCTCCGGGCGCCTTCCACCCGTCCTCCGGCATCGTCACCCCGATCAGCCGGCCGTCCACCGCGATCCAGAGCTTCCGCGGCGCCGCGCCGTCGTCCACCTGTTTGTTCGCAGGACGAACGATCAGCGAGAACCCCGTGATCGCGACCTCCGACGGAGCCCGCATGGTCACGAACTC
>CAYMUE010000018.1:12310-18814 GCA_964393505.1 uncultured Polyangiaceae bacterium | reverse complement strand
GAGAGCAGGGCCGGGCGCCCGCACAGGCCGAGCTCGCGCCGCACCTCCCCCACCAGAACGGTGGCCGCTCCGTCTTCGCCTTCGCTCACCTCGATCCGCGTCGACGTGTCGGCCTCGCCGACCCGCGGCTCGCCGGTGTGCCCGCTCCAGATCGCCACGGGATTCGCGGTGCCGTCCACCGACGCGGCGAGCAGTCCGGTCCAAGACCTGCCCGGCTCGTTGATCTCGACGCGGACCAGTCTGCGCTGGGTTCCGATGGTGAGCACGGAGAGCTGGGCCTTGGCGGGATCGGCGCCTGCGGGGGGCGCCACGGGGAAGGCCACGGGCCGCAGGTCGGAGGAGGAGCAGGTGGTCTTGGCGCACGCGACAACGGAGAAGGAGCCTGGTGCTCCCGATGCCTCGACGACGAGGGGCCCCTGGCCGCGACCGGCGGGCGCCGACGCGCGCGGTGCCGCGGCAGGTGCGGCCTGCACTGCGGACGCGGCGACGGATGCTGCCATCAGCGCTGCGAGAGCCAGGGGTGCGTGTCGCATGGTCAGACTCCCACCTTCCACACGGTGCCCGTCGGGGTATCGGCGATCTCCACGCCCTTGGCGAGCAGCTCCTGGCGGATCGCATCGCCGCGCGCGAAGTCCTTGGCTGCACGCGCGTCGGTGCGCTCCTGCAGCGCCCGGTCGATCGCTGCCGCATCGAGCCCGCGCAGGCCCATGCGCCGATCACGCGTACGGGCGCAGTACGCCGCGCGCGGCGTGATCAGCAGGCCGAGTACGTCGGCACACGAACGAAGTGCGTCGAGGGCCTTGCCCGCCAGCGGCACCGCCGCCCCGACCAGCGCCTTGTCCTTCCGTCGCTTCGCCGCCAGATCGCACAGATCGTTCGCAGTCTTGGCCAGCTCCGCGATCACCGCCAACGCCACCGGCGTGTTCAGATCGTCGTCGAGCGCAATCTGCACCCTGCCGCGCGCACCGGCCACCACCTGCGCGAACGCGTCGAGCTCCTTGGGCGCCTTCGCCGGGGGCGCGTCTGCAGACTGCCTGGCCAGCGCCTCGAGCTTCTCGAGCGTCGCGTACAGGTAGTCCATACGCCGCTCCGCGTCGTCCACACCGGGGAACACCACGCGGCCGTCCTCGAGCTTCTGCGTGTCGAACGTGATCGGTCCCCGGTACTGCACCGTCATCAGGAAGTAGCGGAAGGCCTCAGGATCGTTGCGCTGGAGCACGTCGCGGATGGTGACGAAGTTCCCGAGCGACTTGCTCATCTTCTCCTTGTCCACGTTGACGAAGCCGTTGTGCATCCAGACCTTCGCGAAGTCCCCCTGGCCGGGGTGCGCCGCCTCGCTCTGGGCGATCTCGTTCTCGTGGTGCGGGAAGATGAGATCCATGCCGCCGCCGTGGATCTCGAAGCCGTAGCCCAGATACCGCTCGCTCATCGCGGAGCACTCGATGTGCCACCCGGGACGCCCCTTGCCCCACGGGCTGTCCCAGCCGTAGGACTCCTCGGTCGCCCCCTTCCAGAGCGCGAAGTCGCAAGGATCCCGCTTCACCTCGTTTTCGGCCACCCGCGCGCCCACCTCGAGATCGCACGTCTTGCGGTGCGAGAGCTTGCCGTAGTCCGCGAACGACGGCACCGAGAAGTACACGTCCTTCGAGCCGGTCTCCTCTCCCACCACGTACGCCGCCCCGTGATCGATCAGCGATTGCACCAGCCCGATCACCTCCGGCAGGTGATCGCTGACCTTCGGCTCGTGGTCCGGCTGCACACAGTTGATCGCCGCGACGTCGTCCTGGTACACGCGCGCCATCCGCGCCGACAGCACCAACGGCGCCTCCCCCGTCTCCTGCGAACGCTTCAGGATCTTGTCGTCGATGTCCGTCAGGTTCCGCACGTACGTCACCCGACGACCGCTCGCGCGCAGGTGACGCACGAGCACGTCGAAGGCAACGGCAGCCCGCGCGTGCCCCGCGTGGGGGACGTCATAGACCGTCGGTCCGCAGACGTAGACGCGGACATGCCCGGGTTCCGCGCACTGCACGGGCTCGAGCCTGTGGTTCATGGTGTTGTAGACGCGGAGCCCGGATTCGACAGCGGTCTGGGTCATGACCGCGTCGATATAGCAGATCCACCACCCCAGTCGTAGTCGCTGTCGCCCCGGCGGCTACCACTCGATCGTCCGCTCGACCTTCCTGCCCGCGCCGAACCCCGCAGCGGTCGTCGTCCACAGCGCCACGCTCGCCGTTTCGAGCGCGCCTCGCACCGCCTCGCGCCGCCGCGCCACCTCCCCCGCATCCGTCGCAACTCCCTGCGGAAGCACCGCCAAAGCCGCCTGCGCCAGCACCGCGGCGTCCCTCCCCAGCGCCGCCCACCACGACGGCTCATCGCCGTGCGCCCGCACCCAGGCGTCGAGTGCCGCGTCCCTCCGACCGGTACCCAACAGTCCCGCCTTCGCCACGCTCACCTTGCCGCGGTATCCGCGAGGGAGTTCGAGACCGATCGCCTCCGGGCCCACGAACAACGACGGCTCCCACTTCTGCGTGGCCAGCTCGAGCAGGACGTCGGCGCTGCAGTGACGCGGGCCGGCCAGGGCGATCGACGTGATCCCCTGCTTGCGCCACGCGGCCAGAGGAAAACGGGCCTCCCCCGCGCGCGCGGCTCTCGCATCGCACGCCGCCGCCGGCGCCCCCTCGTCGCTTCCGGCTCCCCCGATCCTCGCCGCCTTCCCGCCCTTCTCCGCCGCCTGCATCACCGCACGCGACAGCGACTCGTCGCTCTCCCCCACCACGAACGTGAACCGGCCGCCATTCACCGGCTGCGAGGGCGCGTGCAGCAGGATCACCGGGATCGACTCGCTATCCGCGAAGCGCGACGCCAGCATCGCGCTCTCTCCGTCGAACCCCGCCACGATCAGCGCCGCTCCCTCGTGCGCGATCTCGTCGAACGGCGTCCGCGACGGCGCAGCGATGTCCCGGTGATCGCGCGCGTGCAGCGCCGGAGAACGCGACGGCGCGATGCCGCTGCCTCCGTCCACCGGTGTCGTGCTTGGCCCCGGGCCGAACACCTCCACCACCCCGGCCATCACCTCCGCCGCGCGCGACCGCAGCCGATCGTTGCGCGCCGGCAGCACGACGCCGATCGCGGCGTCGACTACCCTGGGTGAGAGCCCTCCGCTCGACGCCAGGCTCGCGAGGGTGTCCCCGGCGTCTCCCAGGTTTTCCATCGCTCCCGGCGTGTCGATCACGGTCTTCGCGAGCCGCGGATCGGAGCGCTGGATGGCCACGCGGGTGAGCTGCTCGGTGATGGCGAGACGCATGTCCTCGCTCCACCCGGTGCGCTGCCTGGAGCTGCGCATAGACTGCAGGGACAGCTCGAGGGGTTCGGGCGGGAAGGAGGCCAGCAGCAACAGCACGCGCTCGCGCACCGAGTCGCGCTCGTGGGACGGCGCGCTCCGCAGCCAGTCGTCCATGTAGGCCAGCGCCTCGAACCAACGGCTGGTCTGGATCGTCGCGTCGACGAGCTGCGCGTGCAGCAGCTCCTGGGCGAAGGGGTCGAACAGCTTGCCGACCAGCGGTGTGAGCAGATCGAGCGCGGGCTCCGGGTTGCCCTTGCGGCACAGCACCGTCGCGGCCACCAGCACTGCGAGATCCCGCGTGGTCCCCGCCGGCCCCTTCCTCACGTTCTCCGCGAGCTGCCCCGCTGTCTCGAGATCCGCCCGCTCGAGCGCGATCCAGGCCAGGTACACGTTGGCCATCCGCGTGAGGGGATCGGTGGGGAACTGCGCACGGAACTCCTGGAGCGAGGGCTCCAGCGCCGCGCGCTCGCGCGGATCGGCCAGGGACCATCGCTCGCGGATCGGCTGGAACGCGCGCTGTGCGCCGTCCGTTTGCGCCAGCGACACCGCAGGGGTCTCGTCGCGCGCTCCGGTGCCCGCGCAAGCGGCACCGATCGCTGCGGCAGAGATCAGTCCGACGGCGGTGGCGCGCGCGATCCGGCTGCCCATGCCTGCCACCCTAGCGTCTTTCCACTTCGGTCTCCAGCAGCGCCAGCGCTGTGGTAGACCCTCGCGACGAGGTGATCCCTTGAGCGAGACGGCCCCTGCGACGGCGGCTCCTGGCCCGCTGCTCGACCCCAAGCATCGTCCCTATCTCTGGCGCAAGCTCTTCTCCCTGTTCGGCGTCGTCCCGATCGCCGGCTTCACGGCGTTCCACTTGTTCGAGAACGCCAAGGCCCTGCAGGGACGCGAGAAGTACATCGAGATGGTCGAGAGCATCGGCGGCCTGCCGTTCCTCACCGCCCTCGAGATCTTCGTCATCGCGGTGCCCATCCTGATCCACGCGACCATCGGCACCAAGATCCTGCTCGACGGCAAGTACAACGTCGGCGCCTACCCCTTCTCCGGCAACTGGAGCTACACGCTGCAGCGTGCGACCGCGGTCCTCGTGGCCGCGTTCCTCGCCTACCACCTGTGGGAGCTGCGCCTGCAGAAGCTCGTCTCCGGCATGGACGCCGGCGGCATGTTCGACACGCTGTGTCGCAACATGTCCAGCACCACCGGCGGCGTCCCCATCATCGCCATCCTGTACGTCGCTGGCATCGGCGCCGTCTCCTACCACCTCGCCAACGGCCTGTGGTGCTTCTGCTTCTCCTGGGGCATCACCGCCTCGCGCAGGTCTCAACGCCTCGCCGCAGGCGTCTTCGGTGTCCTCGGTGTGCTCGTCTTCGTACTGGGCGCCAACACCGCCCTGTACTTCGCCACGGGCTCCAAGCTCTTCTTGCCCAACGAGTGGTTCGCCCCCGCCAAGGCCAACCTGGAAGGCTGCCCCGGTTCGGTCCTCAAGCCGCCCCCCCCGCCGGCCGTCACCCCTTCCGCCAGCCCCGCCCCAAGCTCCAAACCCGTCGCCCCCTGAAGGAGACCCCCATCCCATGGCTGCCAAGAAATCGATCCGCAGTGAAGGGGGAGACATCCGACGCGTCGCCGTCGTCGGCGGCGGCCTCGCCGGCTTGATGACCACCATCAAGCTCTGCGAAGCAGGCGTCCCCGTCGATCTCTTCTCGCTCGTCCCCGTCCGACGCAGCCACTCCGTCTGCGCCCAGGGCGGCATCAACGCCTCCGTCAACACCAAGGGCGAGGGCGACAGCCCCCGCGTCCACCTCGAGGAAACCGCCTACGGCGGCGACTTCCTCGCCAATCAGCCCCCCGTCAAGGGCATGGCCGACGCCGCCCCTGGGATCGTCCACCTGCTCGACCGCATGGGCGTCCCCTTCAATCGTACCCCGGAAGGCCTGCTCGACTTCCGACGCTTCGGCGGAACGCTGTTCCATCGCACCGCCTTCGCCGGCGCCACCACCGGCCAGCAGCTCCTCTACGCCCTCGACGAGCAGGTGCGACGCTACGAGACCGTCGACCTCGTCGACGATGTCGGCACGACCCTCGTCGGCGAGAGAATGGTCCGCAAGTTCGAGCACTGGGACTTCATCTCCCTGGTGATCGACGACCACGGCGCGTGCGTGGGGATGGTCGCGCAGGATCTGAAGACCATGCAGATTCAGGCGTTCCCCTTCGACGCGGTGTGCCTCGCGACCGGCGGTCCCGGCGTGATCTTCGGGCGCTCCACCAACAGCGTCATCTGCACCGGCTTCGCCGCGGGGCAGGCGTGGAAGCAGGGAGCCATCTACGCCAACGGCGAGTTCATCCAGGTCCACCCGACCGCCATCCCGGGCGCCGACAAGCTGCGTCTCATCAGCGAGAGCGCGCGCGGCGAGGGGGGACGCATCTGGGTGCCCAAGGACGCGAAGGATCAGCGCGCTCCGGCCAGGATTCCCGACAAGGACCGCGACTACTTCCTGGAGCGCATGTACCCCGGCTACGGAAACCTGGTGCCGCGCGACATCGCATCGCGCGCCATCTTCCAGATCTGCTTCCACGAGAAGCGCGGCATCTTCAACGACAAGACGCGTCGCAACGAGAACGAGGTCTATCTCGATCTCACGCACAAGAGCGAAGCGTTCCTGCGGGAGAAGCTCGCCGGTATCCTCGAGATCTACGAGAAATTCGCGGGCGTCGATCCCTATCACAACCCGATGAAGGTCTTCCCCGCAGTCCACTACTCCATGGGCGGCCTCTGGGTCGACTACGAGCGCAACGACCAGGGAGGCCTTCGAACAGGCTCCCCGCGCAATCACTCCACCTCCATCCCGGGCCTGTATGCCGTCGGTGAGGTCGACTACCAGTACCACGGCGCCAATCGCCTCGGCGCCAACTCCCTGCTGTCGTGCATCTACGGCGGCATGGAGACCGGCCCCGCGATGGCTTCCTATCGTCAGGCCCTGTCTCGCAGCGCCTTCGACCTCCCAGCCTCACTCTTCGACAAGGCCGCCAGGCGCGAAGAGAAGGACTTCCAGCGCATCCTCGACCAGAACCAGGGTGACTCCGACGGCGAGAACGTCTACCAGCTCCACCAGGAGCTCGCCGAGGTCATGCTCCGCGATTGCACCATCGAGCGCGACAAC
>CAYMUE010000018.1:3108-12210 GCA_964393505.1 uncultured Polyangiaceae bacterium | reverse complement strand
CAGATCGCTCCCAACGGCCAGGTCATCACTCTCGAGCCCATGAGCAAGTTTCCGATCGTGCGCGATCTGATGGTCGATCGGCAGCGGCTGTTCGACGATCTGAAGCGTGTGCGGGCGTGGGTGGAGACGGACGGCTCCCACGCGCTGGGGCCCGGCCCGCGGGAGAGCGCGGAGCAGCAGCAGGAACGCTACGCGCTGTCGCGGTGCATGGCGTGCGGCTGCTGCCTCGAGGCGTGCCCGCAGTACAACGACTCCACCACCTTCGTAGGCGCGGCCGTCATCAACCAGGTGCGCTACTTCAACATGCACCCCACCGGCGCCATGCAGGCCGGCCAGCGACTCGAAACCGTCATGGGCGAGGGCGGCATCACCGACTGCGGCAAGGCGCAGAACTGCGTCGTCGTCTGCCCCAAGGAGATCCCCCTGCTCGACTCGCTCTCCGGAGTCGCGCGCGCCACCACCAAACGCATGCTGCTGAGCTGGTTCCTCAAGTAGCCCCGAGGCGTCCCGTCACTTGAGCCGGGGGATCACGAACCGGGCGTGCGTGAGACGCTCCGTCGTCCCCTTCTCCGGCGCCGTGAAGACCGCCTTCGACACGAGCCCCATCAGACACGATCGAAATTGTTCGTTGAGCGAACCTTCTTCGCTCTCGAGCCGCAGATCCGTCGCCCGCCCCCCGTCGACCACCGTGGCCCGCAGGATCGCTGCCCCCCGCTGCACCCCGTGCTCCCCCGCACACCGGTCCGCTCGCGCCTGCACCTGCGCCGCATCCTTGCGCGCCGCACCCATCACGTACGGGCTCGGACAGTCCCCCTTGCACCCCACGTTCAGGTCGAGCGGGAGATCGTCCTCCGCGAACCTGCCATCCCCTCCCGCCGCCGTCGCCACCGGCGTCGGCCCCGCATCCGCCACAGCGGTCGCCGACCCCTGCACCACGCTGCCGGGCTCCGGACGAGCGGTTCGCGGGTCGCATGCACCGACCGTGAGCGCCACGCTCGCGATCGCGAGTGCCGGGTAGGCGGGGAGAGGACGACGGCCGAATCTTCGGGCGGATGTCTCGCGCAGCGTCATGCGGCAATTCTACGCGACCTTGCGCGCTGCCACCTTGCCCAAATCGATTCGTCCCCTCAACGCCACCAGGCCAGGGCGCCGAAGCCGTCGGCCGGCATGCACTCCCAGTCCGGGTCGCCCACCGAGGCCACGATCAGCTTGCCGCCCGGCTCCACCCACGAGGCCACGGGCGTTCCCCCGGATGCCTTGGGCGTGAGCAGCCAGTCGGCACACACTCGAGGCGCTCGGTGACGATCGAGCGCCGCAGCGTAGGCGAACACCCGATCCAGCGGATCCTCGGCTCCTACGTGCGTCGTGAAGTAGCACGTGGCCCAGAGCGCTTCCGCCACCTGCGTGGTGTCGCCGGTGTCGATCGCCGCCAGCACCGGCAACGATCCTTCCACCGTCCGACACGGCGTGCGCCGGACCAGCACCTTCACGAAGTCGATCGCGGCGTCCCGCGCCGTCGGATACGCACGAAAACACGCCTGGTACGGCCCCCGCGCGTCGGAGTCCCGATGCAGGAACGTCCCCGGGGGACAGCTCGCTCGCCCCCCAGCTGCGCAGCGGTGCGACCGCACGCCGTCCGCACACGTCGGCATCGCCGCGTGAATCGCCCCCCAGTTCTTCGAGAAGAGCCCGCTCGTGCGCCATCCTCGGCCGAAACCCGACTCGTACGACGCGATCGCTCCCGAGATTTCGACTCGCGTCTGCGTGGGCTCGTATCCGAGGTCCTTCCACGCCGCGCACAGCACGTTCGAGTCCGCCTGGGACACCAACGGCGCGGCATCCGCAGCCGAGGCTGCAGTCAGAATCGTCAGGGCGGCCGTGATTGGCCAGGCACTTCGCATGGGTCTGTCCTGTTCATGCTCCGCATCGGCCCGATGCGCAACTTCGTGACAGTCGAGCGCCCAATTGTGTTCCTACGAATTCCGAGACCGTCGGGTCTCCGACACTACTTCGGTGGCGGCGGAGCGATCGACTTCAGGTTCAACCCCCCAGGATATTGGTAGCTCGTGTAGCTCCCGTAGCCGTAGACCTGAACCCCCACCGGTCGATCCGCCTTGAGCGTGTGCGTCCCCGTCGGCCCCAGCCCCACCCTCGCAACCGACAACCCCGACCCCCCGATCGCCGTGAAGCTCGTCGCCGCCACATCGGTCCCGTCCAGGTTCACACGCGTCCCAGGCTCCGCCACGATGTTCACGAAGTTCGTGTCGTAGTCTTTCGGTGCCAGGAACACGTACCGCTGACGGTACTGCTCCACCGACGTCGCCAGACTCTGGGACGGATCCCCCTTCTCCCATAGCGGCGCGTCCACCAGCGTCGCCCCCAGCATGAACGTCGCCACCAGGAACTCGTGGTCCCCCGTCACCTGGAAGTCCCCCGCCTGCACTCCCAGGTCAATCACCTCGCCCGCCCCGATCTTCCGCGCAGTCTCCTCGTTCACGGCGGGATCGAAGGTCAGCGTCGTGTCGTCCACGTTCCCCACAAGACGCACCACCTGCCCGGGAGCCACCGCTGCTCTCGGCCCATGCGGCACGGTCACCGCGTATCGCCGACCCAGGGTCTCGGCAGGGAAGACCGACTCCTCGAGGTGATCGCATGCAGGGGACCCGGCCGGCTCGTCTCGACAGGCCATGCCCGTGATCACTTGTACGGGTTGCGACGCAACCACCAGCGAGCCGCTCAGATCGTCGGTGCTCATCTTGCCGCCGATGAGCTCCAGCACGTCGCCCGCATTCATCGTGACCTGCGTCGTGTCCCCGGGCTGCAACGATGGAATCCCGCCGCCGGCCAGCACCTTGCCCCTCGTCTTCACCTCCACCAGCGTGCCGTCGCGGACTGCCGTGATCGTGGCAAATGACGGGATCAGTCCCCCGTACCCCTCCACTTCTTCGCCGTTGGAGCCGATGAGCCGGTAGTTGCCGGTCAGCGCGGTCGTCGGCAGCAACAGGGACGCGTCGTTGGAGAACGAGAAGCAGCCGATCGCGGTGTTGTTGCGATTGGGACAGGGGATGTTCCCAGGACACCCCGTCCAGCTCTTGCCCGCCGGTCCGCCCGCTCCGCGGTACTCGAGAGCGCTGAACTGATAGACGGTCACCGGGTGGCTGGAGACCAGGTGGTAGGCCCCACCGGTCTGCAGCACCGAGGCTGTCATCACCTCCGTGCCGCCGCACTCGTTGGCATCGGGCCCTTTCAGCGACGGCACCCACGGCAGGCAGATCGTTTCGAGCGTGTTGGGGGGCACGCTCACCTCGGTGTCCACGCCGTTGCCGGTCACGTGCACGGAGGCCTCGGAGGTCCCCGTGTTCGAGACGACGACGGCGAAGTCGAAGATGCTCCAGACGCTGTTGGCAGTGACGGTGGGCCAGTAGTCGCAGCCGATGTAGGAGTTGTTCTCCTCGGCCTGCTCGCAGGTGGTTGGCGTGTCGTTCGGATCGATCTGGATCAAGCCGGCGCTTCCGCCCGTGCCGGTCCCCGACGTCCCCCCGGTCCCGGTTGCCCACCCGTCTCCCAGGGGCGGCGGCCTCTCCTTGTCGGAGCACGCCACCGTCGTCATGACCTCGAGCATCACCACGATCGGCACCAGCCTCGTCATCGTGCTCATCGTACCCCAGCCCCGCGCCTGCGAGCATCCCCACACGCTCTCGCTCCCCTCGACCCCTCGCAGCACGTCGTGTTGACCCCGTCCCGACGCTGCGGCTACTGCGGGTGTACACCCCATGGACACCCAGTCCCTCATCCCCTACGCGCGGTTCTCCCCTGCGACGAGCAGCTTGATCGTCTTCGTGCTCGGAGGGCTGGTCTTCGGAATCGTCCTCACTCTCGCCGTGACCCTGATGTCCTGGCATCGCCAGCGCGCCCAGGCTGCCCGCGAGTCCGTCCGCTCCGACCGCTTCCTCGCCCCAGGCCCCACCACCCTCAGCGGCGCCGTCGAACCCCTCGATTCCTCCCCCTTCGCCGTCCGCATCCGGATCGTCCAGTCCGGTGTCGAGCGTCAGAACAAGGGCGCGTGGTCCACCACGTGGACCGAGGACGAGCGCTCGATCGAGGCTCACCCCTTCCACCTTCGCCTCACCAACGGCCAGCACATCCGTGTCGAACCCCGCCACGATGTCTTCCTCGTCGATGCCCTCGACCAGCACGAACGCAACTCCCACAGCACTCGTACTCTGACGGCGGAGCTGTCACGCGGCGAGCGCGCCACCGTGAGCGGCGTGCTCGTTCGGGAGGACACTCCCGGAGCGACGCCCACCGGTTATCGCAGCTCCTCCAGCCGCTCGTTCGTGCTCCGACCGCCCTCCCTCGAGCCCATGCTCATCTCGGCTGAGCCGCTCGAGCAGCGCTACCTCCGCCGCGCGAGCGTCCACTGCCGCATGGCGATCATCACCGCCGTCGTCTGGATTGTCTTTCACGTCGTCGCCTTCGGCCGCTACGACCTGCTCTCCTGGTTCGGAGAGGTCGTGCAGGCCACTGTCGTGAGCACTCCCACGTGGACCCGCTCGACCAAGCACGGGCCGGTCACCCACTACGGCGTCGTGGCGCGGCACGAGACGGCCGACGGTCGCGTCCGGATCCTCAGCGACGAGGTGAACGCGTACGCTTGGGGGCGGTTCAACGACAAGCCCGGTCAGACCGTGAGGTTCCGCGTCGTGGACTTCCGCAATCTTGCGTGCGTTGGAACGCGACCGACGGTGTCGGAGGTGGCCACGGCTATCGGTGTGGCGGTCAACCTCGCGCTCCTCATCGGCTACTTCGTGTATGCGCGCACGACGCGGCCATGGTACGACCGCAAGAAGCTCGTGCAGCTTGAGCAAGGGCGGCTCTGACATCGGCCGGTTCGACGCGGCGATCTCTCCCGTGCAGGTTCAGCGGATGCCGATCGCGATCTCGCGCTGCGTTGCCTCGTCGGCCCCGCGAGCGAAGGCCTGGAAAGCTCCGTATCGCTCGACCGGGATCCTCCCCGCGGGGATGTCGTAGACTCGATCGATCACCAGCTCGCGCCCTTCGATTCGATCTTTGACGATGACCACGCGGTCCTCGTCGCGGAACTCCCCGGGGACGGGCTGCACGTCGAGGTTGCCGCGGGGCGGGAGCTTGACGCGGAATCGCACCTCCATGTGCGAAGCGTCGGGGAGGATCATGGTGGTCTTGCGCTCGGGCAACGAGGCGAGCTTGCCCACGCGCATGCGGAAGGGCGGCAGGAACGCCAGCCCGCCGGCGCGTCGGCGCGCGAAGTCCGGCGACACCGCCTTCATCTTCAGCGTCAGCGGGCGATCGAGGTCGTCCTTGTCCTCGATCGTGACCTCCTTGAGGCTCGCCCCCGGAAGATCGGCTGCCAACAGCTTGCCCTCGATGGCGTCGCGCAGCTGCGCCTCGGGCACCGTCTCGAGGCTCCTGCGCAGCACGATCCCGTACTTGCCCACGAACCGCTCGGCGAGATCGATCTCCGCCGTGCCGTCGTCCCGCATCGTCGCCGTGCCTTCGTACACGATCCCGTCGAACGATCCCTCGGTGCTCGTGACCACCTTCGGCATCCCCTCGACGAGACGGAAGCCGGGCTGGCCGCGCAGCTCCGCAGGCACGTATCCAAAGGGCGCGAACTTGTCGAGCACCGTCAGGAACCGCTCCCCCTTCTCGGTCTGCAGCCGGATGACGTAGTCGTTGTACAGCTCCGCTTCCGCGATCGGTCCCGCGGGGGGCTCGGCGAGGCGATCTTTGGCGACCACGATCTCGGCCGGAATGCCGAGCAGGCGGACCAGGTACAAGAAGGCGAGGGCCGGCTCTCCGCTCTTGCCAATCACGATCTTGCGACCGTCTCCCTCCTGCCCCTTCTCCACGTTGCTGAGCACCCAACGGTAGATCCTGCGGGCCTGCTCCTCGCGCGCGGAGTCGGGCACGCCCTGCACGATGCGTCGGGCGATCCGCTGTAGCCGCGGGTCGCGCACGCTGCGGTCTGCCGCGGTCTCCACGCGGTTGCGCAGGTACTTGTCCAGGTTGATCCCCCAACCCACGCGCACGCTGGGGAGCAGCTCGCGGATCGGTACGGTTCCCGGCTCGATCACCGCGGCAGGGCTCTTGTCCACGACCCAGCGTCTCGTGACCAGCATCCCGTCCTCGGTGACGGTGGGCTGCGGGACACTGCCGTGGCTTTCGACCGTCAGGGGGCGATCCTTCGGCGAGATCACGACGAACTCGCTGCGCCAGTAGCCGATGTCCTGCTCGCGGAAGAACCAGTGCGGCCCCAGGTACGCGACCCCGCCCACCGCGTCGCCAGGCTCCGAGAAGATGCTCTCCGTCTCGATGTAATCCCCCACCTCCAGGTGCGGCATCGTCACCGTCGGCTTGCCCGCGACGATTTCGGGCTCCAGTACCTTGCCGTCCGCCTTGATCACTCGCGCGCGCAGCACCAGCCCGCGCGGCATGTTCTGCTCCGCCAGCTTCTGCACGGCCTCCTGCGACTGCACTCGGATGATCTCGTGCTCCAGCATCCGCGATGACCCGTCGGGATTCACCCACACCACGCCGTAGTCGAGCACGCGCACCGCGTTGCCTGCCATCTCGCCGCCGGCCTTCACGTACTGATCGATCACCTTGCGCGCGTCGAGCCGGTACGGCTCCAGCTCCGTCCGCCCCTCGAGCAGCTCCAGCGCCGCCGTCAGATCCGCACTCCGTGAGCCGCTCTGGATCGCGTCGGCCACCGCCTTGCGAAGGGCCCCCAGATCCCCGGACGCCAGCCGCGCGTCGGCCAGCGCAAGGCGCGCCGCTTCGTCGCGCGGCTTCTTCTCCAACGCCTTCTCCAGCAGCTCGAACGACTCCGCCTTGCGTCCGGCCCGCGCGAGCACCTCCTGCACCTGCGACGCGATCTCCTTGCGATCGGGCCTGCGCGCGGCCAGACGCTCGAGCTCCTTGACCGCCCGGTCGTAGTCGCGACGGCGCAGGGCCCGGTCGACCTGGATGTCGGAGTCGGGGTCGAGGGCGACCAGGCGCTCGGCGGCCTTGTCTGCCTCGGCGGACTGCCCGCGCTGCTCGAGCACACCGACGAGCTGACGGAGCACGGAGCGTTTGCGGGTGAAGCGCGTGGCCATGTCCTTGACCAGCGCCGACTCCTCGCTCTGCCAAGAGAGCTGGTTGTACGCCGCGGCCAGGGCCGAGCCGATCTCCGGAACCTCGCGGAAGTGGTCGTACAGATCGCGCAGCTCCTTCGCCACCGCCGGAAGGCCCTTCTTCTCCGCGCCGTCCTGGGCCAGCCAGAGCCTCGCCTGCCACACCCCGGGATCCTTCCCGACGATCTTCGCGTTCAGCTCCCGCGCCAGATCCCGCGCGTCGCCTGCAGGAAAGATCGGGTCCGACTGCACCGCCGACGCCTGCAGCCACAAGGCCCCCGGCGCCGCGTCGTGCAAGCTCCCCACCAGCGGCTCGAGCAACACGCTGGAGACGTCGTGCTGCCCCTCGACCTGGGCCAGATGGCCCGCGAGCCACGTCGTCAAATCGTCCGGATTACGAACAATCTCGGTCCCGCGAAGGAACCGGTCCAGCACGTTCGGGTCCGACACGACCACCGGCGCGCGCGTCACGTACGACCCGCCCGGATCGTCGGAGGCCGCGAGCCCCAGCGCCGTCCCGTCCGGCCGCAGCAGCCGGATCGAGGTGCGCGGCGCGTCGAGCCTCGCCACGATCCGGTGCCGCCCCTTGTCGAGACGCAGGTGAACCCCGAACCGCGGCCAGGTCCCCCATCTCCGCGGAGATCGCTCCAGCACCGTGACGTCGTCCACCAGCACCGCCCGCGCCCCTTGCACCGCGATCAGCACTTCCGTCGGGTGCGCCAGCTCCAGGAACGTCTCCCCGTAGTACACCCCGTTCAGCACCGGCTCCGAGGAGTAGGCGTCACACGCCCGCTTCTCGAGCTTGTGCAGGTGCGGAACCACGCGCGGAGTCTGCGGGTCGGGCGCGAAGCGCAGCGGCCACACCCCAGGCTTCTCCGCTTCGAACGAACGATCGAAGTCCGTGTCCGAGCCCTTGCCGAAGGGGCCCGCCAACCGAACCGACGTCTGACACCCGTGCCAGGTCGCCGCCCGTTCCCCCGCCTTCGTCCCCAACGTCGCCACCGACTCCGCGCTCCAGAGCTCCACCAGATCGGCTCGCGCGCGCCAACCGATCGAGCCGGGCGACTCGATCAGCGACTCGATCACCGGCCGCTGCTGCTCCCAGTTCCCCGATGCCGCCTCCCGGAGCGCGAGCATTCGCTCCGCGGCGACCCACGCAGCCAGCGCTCCCACCGGCTCGGCATGATCCCGCGCCGCTCGCACGACATCGAGCCATGACGCCGCCGCCTGCACCGGACGACCGTGAAGGTCGTCGTCGAGCGCACGCGCCAGCGACGCGTGCAGTCCCCCCTTCGCCGACAGCTCGTCGAGACGCTTGCGCGCGCGCTGCGCGCGGGCCGCGTCACCCTTCGGCGAGATCAGCTCCGCGATGAGCCAGTCCGCGACGATCTCGGGATCCGACGACCGGGGTCCCTGCTCTCGGACCTGTTCCGCAGGCGAGCGAGCGGGCACGGGTGCCGCTCCGCTGCATCCCTGCGCCGCAGCGCAAGCCAATGCCAACGCCAATGCCCAGCCGATCCCCGCAGACAGTCGCTTCGAGCTCATCGCCCCCGTGCTACCGCATCCGCGCTGCGACGGCCATCCGATGCGATGGGTTCGTCGAGGGGCCCGAAATGGGCAAAGGCCCCGACGCTCTCTCGACTCGTCGGGGCCCTGGTTCTCCGCTTACGGGCTCCTGCCCGCGCGGCCATCCTCGCTTGGAGGAGTCTACGCGTCGTCTTCTTCCGAGGTCTTCTTCTCGTCCTCGTCCTCGTCCTTCGACGGCTTCTTGTCATCGTCGTCGAACTTCGCGTCGACCGCGTCGTCCTTGACCGCGGGCTTTTTCTCGTCCTTCGACGGCTCCTTGTCGTCGTCGTCGAACTTCGCGTCGATCGCGTCGTCCTTGGCCGCGGGCTTCTTCTTCTCGTCTTCGTCGCGATCCTCGTCGTCCTCGTCGTCCTCGTCG
>CAYMUE010000018.1:0-3008 GCA_964393505.1 uncultured Polyangiaceae bacterium | reverse complement strand
TCCTCGTCGTCCTCGTCGTCCTCGTCGCTCTTGCGCCCGCCGCCCGACTTCGCGACCTTGCCGGCTTCCGCGTCGCTGCGCGCCTTCTCCAGGGCGTAGAATCCCGTGAGATCGAGGGCCATGGCCTGTTCGGGGTGGGCCTCGGCGACCTTCCAGAACACGCCGAAGGCGATGGCAACGGCGACCGCGGTGGCAACTCCAACCCACTGCGAGGTCGAGAGCTGGGCCATCTCGGAGCTGACGTAGCTGGCGGGCTTCAGGGCGAGGTACGCCACGATCGCCGGCACGAAGGAGATGACTTGGGTGAGGCGGCGCATGGTCACGTTCTCGATCGCGCGCGCGAACGAGATCGCGTAGCCAATCGCGAACAGGACCAGGGCGCCCGGAATCAGGACGTCGGCGGTGAGGTGCGGTCCCCACACGCCGCGCTCGGCGTCGTCGCGGACCATCTCGATGAGGAAGCGCAGGAAGCCGTAGCCGAACGCGAACAGCATGAAGACCTGTCCCCGGAAGCGCTGGTGCTTGCGCTGCCACAGGAGCAACGCGAGCAGCAGGCCGCCGATGAGCGACTCGTACAGCTGCGTCGGGTGCACGGGGTTCGAGTGCGTCGCGTCGATCGACAGGCCGTAGTGCTGCACGTGATGCACCCACGCGGGCGCGCCTTCGCCATGCTCCAGGGTTCCCGCCGGCCAATGCGGGAAGGAGCCGAGCTTCTGCAGCCACTGGGGAGCCGAAGCGCTCAGGGGTTTGCCGAAGTCACAGCCGAACAGGTAGCAGCCGATGCGCGTGATGAGCAGCCCCGAGGCGAGCGAGGGCACTGCGACGTCGGCCCACGGCATCAGCGCGATCTTCTGGCGCTTGAGGTAGAGCCAGGAGCCGAGGTAGCCGCCCAGGAAGCCTCCGTAAGCGACGAGCCCTCCGCGTCGGAACGCGAAGAAGTCCCCGACGCCCTGGAACTCGTCCAGATTCGTCAGCACGTACAGCAGGCGCGAGCCGATGATGGCCGAGATCGCCGTCACCACGTAGCAGTTCGCCATCGTCTCCTTCGGGAGCCCGTCCCTCTCCGAAAGGTAGAGGGTCAGGTACCAGCCCACCACGAGCGACAGCCCGAGCATCACGCCGTAGCTGTAGATGGGGATGTTGTGGACGACGCCGAAGTAGGGGAGCTTCCAACCGGGAAGAGGAATCCGGAAAAGGATCGGATGCATGGCGCCACTCTTTACTTCCGAACGGCCCCCCTTGCCAGCCCGTCTTGCCCCCCTTCGTTTCCACTTCACCCCCTGGCCCGATTGACTCCGTCACCTGCTCTTTGCGATTCTCCTCTCATGATCCCGCGCCGCCACCTCGTCGCCCTGCTCTCCGCCGCCCTCTTCGTCACCTGCGCCTACGACGCCCCCGCCGCCCCCAGCCGCCAGGACGTCGTCGCCGCCCAGGAAGCCATGAAGCAGGGCACCGCGGCCGAGAAGAAGAGCGAGTGGGAGACGGCCCGCGAAGCCTTCCAGCGCGCCGTGGACCGTAACGACACCCCCGAAGCGCGCCTGCACCTCGCGCGCGCCGACGCCGGACTCGGCCACCTGCTCGAGGCCGCCTCGAGCTACCGCATGGTCCTCGAAGCCAAGAACGCTCCCCCCAACGTCAAGGCCGCCGCCAAGAAGGAGCTCGCTGCCGTCGTCGAGCGCATCCCGCGCCTCACCATCAAAGCCCCCGACAACTTCACCGGCACCGTCCAGATCGACAACAGCCCCGTCTCCTCCGCCGACCTCGGCAAACCCGTCGAACGCAACCCCGGCGACCTCGTCGTCACTGCCAAGGCCGACGGCTTCGAACCGTTCAAGCAGACCGTCTCCCTCCCCGAAGGCGCCTCCAAGACCGTCGAGATCTCCCTCGACCCCTCGGCCCCGGCTGCCAAGGCGGAGCCCGTCAAGGTCTCCACCAACGACGGTCGCACGCGCAAGACCCTGGCCTACGTGAGCCTCGGGGTTGGCGGTGTGGGGGCGATCGTGGGGACGGTGTTCGGGCTGTCCGCGAAGTCCACGCGCAACGATCTGCGATCGAGCTGCGCGAACGACGTGTGCGCCGAGGATCAGCGCGAGACCTACGACAAGGGCAAGCAGCAGGCGATGTTCTCGACGATCGGCTTCATCACGGCGGGGGTGGGCATTGGACTGGGGACCGTGCTGCTGCTGACCGCTCCCAAGAAGAGCGAGGAAGCGGACGCCCCCAAGGCATCGATCACGCCGTACGTAGGACCGGCCAACATCGGGGTGTACGGGAAGTTCTGACGCACCTGCGGGGCACGGCCGGAGAGGCGGATTGTGCGGGACGCGCAGGGGCGCGGCCGGGCCGGGCAGGGGTGAAGCCGCGGCGGGGGACCGCTGCGGTCAGGCGGTGGACGCGGGACAAAGCGGACGCGAGGACCGATCCGGGGATCGATCCTCGCGCGGGTATCAGCGGTGATGCGGATCAGTACTCGGGGTGGTTGTGGCCGCCGCTCTGCGCCTTCTCGTCCTTGGGCATGTCAGCCACCAGGGTCTCGGTGGTGAGCATGAGGCCCGCAACGCTGGCGGCGTTCTCGAGCGCGGAGCGCACGACCTTCGCGGGGTCGATGACGCCCATCTGCAGCAGGTCGCCGTACTGGCCGGTCGCGGCGTTGTATCCGAACGCGCCCTTGCCCTCCTTGACCTTGTTGACCACGATCGAGCCTTCTTCGCCGGCGTTGGCGACGATCTGGCGGAGGGGCTCCTCGATGGCGCGCCGCACGATCTGCACGCCGACCTTCTGGTCGGGCGTGACCTTGAGCTCGTCGAGCATGGGCTGTGCGCGCAGGTAGGCGACGCCGCCGCCGGGCACGATGCCTTCCTCGACTGCCGCACGGGTGGCGTGCAGGGCGTCTTCGACGCGCGCCTTCTTCTCCTTCATCTCGGTCTCGGTCGCAGCGCCGACCTTGACCACCGCGACGCCGCCGACCAGCTTGGCGAGACGCTCCTGGAGCTTCTCACGGTCGTAGT
>CAYMUE010000017.1:9745-63484 GCA_964393505.1 uncultured Polyangiaceae bacterium | reverse complement strand
CCACGCCGGGGACGATTGTCGGCGTGCTCGCCCACAAGGCAGGATCCGTGGCCGTGTTGACCGAGGTCCGCGATGCCGCCTCGGTGAAGTACAACCTGTTGGAGCTCGGCAGCCAGTTCTCCAACTCCGACGTCGAGGGCGCGGGCACGGGCGTGGAGTTCGCCACCGTGAATGACCCGCAGGCCGCTGGGTCCGTCGTCTTCACCAGCTCCGGTGACCGCGACATCGTCATGACACGAGCTTCGGGTCTGGCCGTCTTCCTCGCCGTGCACGCCCCCACCGTCAACATCAACCCGAACCTCCCAGTCCAAGAGATGCCCCTCGCCGTTGCCGGACCGGCCGACCTCCAGGCCAAGGCGGTCGCCATCAAGGACCAGATCGTCGTCTTCATGTCCTCGGAGGACACCAAGTCCCTGAAGGTGGTCAGCGCGCCCTTTGGCTCTCTCGTGAACCCGAAGACCTTCGACATCCCCGATGCGATGGGCGACGTGTTCCCGTATGCCGACGGAACGGCGGGGGTTCTCATCGTCGGCAGCAATGCGATCCCTCCGAACATGTACTTCGGGCCGATGACGAAGACCGATCTCGAGGCGTTCGACTGGCAGACCCTCAAGGTGGACATGAGTGCCGTCACGCCGACGATCATGTCCTTCATCGGTGACCGCCACATGCTCGTCGGCAAGAGGTCATGGGTCTCCTTCGGCTATGCCAGCGACATGACGAAGATCGGGTACACGTGGCTCGACAGCAACGGCGCCCAGCGCGCCCAGGCGTACCTCGATGGCTTCTCGCTGTCGTCGAGCAAGATCTTCGACAACGTCGCGGTCCCGGGTGACGACAGCTTCTACCCGATCCAGAGCACGCTCCACTACGGGTGGGTGGAGCACTTCAACGACTCGGGCACCAAGCCGGTCCTTCACTACATGAACGTCAAGTGCCAGCCTGCGGTCGACGCCGGGCCGTGAGCCTGCAGCGCCTCTGACGCACTGCGTGGCCTCGTTCGCGCTCCCCCCGTTTCCTCCTGCACCGCTCTCGACAAGCTGGATTCGTCGTCAACGCGCCATCGCGCGATGGCGCCGCAGGGCGCGGCGCGTCGCCACCCTCCGTTCGCACGCGATGATCGGCGTCTCGGCAATCGCCGCGCGTTCTTCGCTTCGAGCCGGTGGCCCTGCTCTTGCTCTCTCGATCGCCCAGCCAACCTCTGCTGCCCTCGCGAGGTCCCCATGAAGCGTCTGTCGCGCTGCGTGCTGCTGTGCGCCGTCGCCATCGCAGGTTGCTCTGCCACCTTGCCTCCGTCGCGTGCGAGCTCGACTCGGGCCCACGCTGCTGCCTCCCTCGCCGTCGCATCGCTCCAAAATGGTTCGTTCGACGAAGCATCCCGCCAGGCCGGCGCCGTCCTCGGGTCCGATCCCGACAACCCGCAGGCGCGTCTGGTGCGCGCGGTCGTCGTCTATCGCGCCACCATGCACCAGCTTTCTCTGGACGTTCGCACCGTGCTCATCGGCGGTCTCGAGGGGGGGCACCTCAACCACCGCTACATCCGCAGCGCGCTCGAGCAGGCCGAGCAGGATCTCGCCAACGTGGATGCAGACCTCGCGGTTGCCGCTTCCGATCCCTCGGTGTCGATCGAGCTGTGCCCCGCGTGCTGGGAGATCGACTGGAACGGCAACGGGCGCGTGGACCGAAGGGATCGGCTTCTGCTGCAGATCGAGCAGGACGCCGACGGTCGCTCGATTCCCGAAGAGGATCCGCGTCGCAAGCCGACCTACCGATTCGACGCCGGCGACGTGATGTGGTCGCGTGCGTTCGTGACCTTCCAGCGCGCAGCGATCGACCTGCTGCTCGCCTGGGACTGGACCGGTGTCGATCCGCTGTTGCGCCGTGGTCGCAAGCCCGACCGGATCATGATCCGACTCGCCCACCGCGATCGTTTCGATCGCGGCCGCGAGCTGCTGCTCAAGGGGCTCGAGTACACCGACGCGTGCCGGCGGTCATACCTTGCTGAGACCGACGACGAGCGCGAGTGGGTTCCCAATCCCCGCCAGCAGGATCATCCGATGCCGCTGCCCGTGGACGCCGCCCTGTACGAGACGTGGGAAGGCGTCGTGCGGGACCTGCGTGCGCTCGTCCGAGGCAACGAGGGCCTTCATCTGGGGGAGCTGGCGGCGCTCGACGACGATCATCACCTGGGCCGGGTTCCGACCGGGTACCTGGACTTCGGTTCGATGCTTGCGCGTCCCAAAGACATCGTGGTCGACCTCGACACGCTGGAGCGCGCGGAGCGAGCCGACGACGTCGATGCGCTGCTCGGGTCGGTGTTCGGGAGCTACTACGTGCGGAGCATGAGGCGTTCGCCGCTCCCCGCGAGGCTCGCGCGCATGAAGGGGGAGGTCGATCGCCGCCAGGAGTCGATGGAGCGCAAGCTGCGCTACCTCCTCTGGCTGAACTGAGAACGCGCTCGCCCCGTCCCCTTCGGCGGACGCGCCATCGACGCGCCGAGATCGCATCGGGGATCTCCCTGTGTATCAGAAAACCGATCGAATGTCGCCCGGTTGACCTCCGCGCCCGCCAGCCTAGAATGCAGCCCCGGTCGTCGACCGTGGCCCCGTGTTTCGGCCGACGTTACGTGTTTCCGGGCACGGCATGCGCGACCCCGCGTCCCCCCGCCCCAGGCGCATGGAGAACTCGTCGTGAGCAGACGGACCAAGTACGTGTTTGTCACCGGGGGCGTGGTGTCGGCCATCGGCAAGGGCCTTGCGGCCGCGTCGATCGGCGCCTTGATGGAAGCGCGCGGCCTGCGCGTCATCAACGTCAAGCTCGACCCCTACCTCAACGTCGACCCCGGCACGATGTCGCCCTACCAGCACGGTGAGGTGTTCGTGACCGACGACGGTGCGGAGACCGATCTCGATCTGGGGCACTACGAGCGGTTCACGTCGACCACGGCGCGTCGCACGAGCAACTGCACCAGCGGCAGCATCTACGAGGCGGTCATCTCGCGCGAGCGGCGTGGGGAGTACCTGGGCGCCACGATCCAGGTCATTCCGCACGTGACCGACGAGATCAAGAATCGCATCCGCGAGGCCACCAAGGACTTCGACATGGCCATCGTGGAGATCGGCGGCACGGTCGGCGACATCGAGTCGTTGCCGTTCCTCGAGGCCATCCGCCAGATGAAGGTCGAGCTCGGCAAGGAGAGCTCCGTCTCCATCCATGTCACCCTCGTGCCCTGGATCGCCGCCGCCGGCGAGCTCAAGACCAAACCCACCCAGCACTCCGTCAAGGAGATGCGCGAGATCGGCATCCAGCCCGACATCCTCATCTGCCGCTCCGACCGCCCGCTCGCTCGCGGCATCAAGGAGAAGATCGCCCTGTTCTCCAACGTCGACGTCGACTCCGTGGTCGCCTGCGTCGATGTCGGCTTCATCTACGAGCTGCCCCTGGTGCTGCACGCCGAAGGGCTCGACGACCAGCTCATCGAGCGGCTCAACATCTGGTCGCGCCAGCCCGATCTGTCGGCCTGGCAGAGGATCAGCGAGCGCTACAAGAAGCCCGCGAACGGCACCGTCCGCATCGGCGTCGTCGGCAAGTACGTCCACCTGCGCGATTCCTACAAATCGCTGCACGAAGCGTTGCTCCACGGCGGCCTCGCCAACGAGGTTCGTCTCGATCTGGAGTACATCGACAGCGAGGTGATCGAGAAGAACGGCGCCGAGGCCACGCTCCAGGGGCTCGATGGAATCCTCGTCCCAGGGGGCTTCGGGGATCGCGGTGTGCAGGGCAAGATCGAGGCGGTCCGCTTCGCACGCGAGAAGCGCATCCCGTTCTTCGGCATCTGTCTGGGGATGCAGGTGGCATGCATCGAGTTCGCCAGGAACAAGTGCGGACTCAAGGCGGCCAACTCCACCGAGTTCGATCGCGGCACCGCGCACCCGGTCATCGACCTGATGCCTGACCAGCGCAACGTCACCGACAAGGGCGGCACCATGCGTCTCGGCGCCTATCCTTGTGTCATCCGCCCGGGCTCCGCTGCCCATCGCGCCTACGGCTCTGCCGAAATCAGCGAGCGGCATCGTCACCGCTACGAGTTCGCCAACGCCTATCGCGAGCAGTTCGAAGCCTCCGGCCTCGTCTTCTCCGGGACCTCCCCGGACAAGCGCCTCGTCGAAATGGTCGAGCTCCCCGACCACCCCTACTTCGTGGCCTGCCAGTTCCATCCCGAGTTCAAGAGCCGCGCCATGGCCCCCCACCCCTTGTTCACGTCGTTCGTGCTGGCTTCGCTGGACTACCGTCGTGCCTTGGATCGCGACGCAGACCACAAGCCCCAGCCCGAGACCGCTGCCACGAACTGACTCCCGCCTCGTGCGCCCGCCGGGGTCGCGTCCCTGCCTCCTCCCCTCCCGATGTCGTGCTAACGTCATGCAGGAGCCGCTTTCTTCATGCGTTTCTCTGCCGCTGCGACGCTTCTGATCTCGATGCTGCTCGCTCAGCCTTTCGGCTGCAGCGACAAGGAATCGACTGCACC
The DNA here is from genome assembly GCA_964393505.1 of uncultured Polyangiaceae bacterium. Lineage (GTDB taxonomy): Bacteria > Myxococcota_A > Polyangia > Polyangiales > Polyangiaceae > JACRCQ01. Next base: position 58,959 of record CAYMUE010000017.1, on the reverse strand, counting down.
CTCTTCGTCCACGCCCGAGATCCCCGAGGGCTGCATCGCGCTGCAGGATTGCTGTGGCGCCCTCGAGGATTCTGCCGCCTCGCAGTCGTGTCTCGATGCCCTGATCGCCCATGCCGACAACGTGAATGCCGAGGCATGGTGCAAGGGGATTCTGGGCGGCTACCAGACCGCGGGGTTGTGCCCCGGCGGATCGAGCGAAGGGGGGAGCGGCGGCGATGCGGGGGCCGGGAACGGCGGCAGCGCGGGGTCCGGTGGCAAGGGCGGTTCCGCGGGGAAGGGCGGTTCGTCGGGCAAGGGCGGCGCCCCCGATGCCGGTCCAGACTCCAGTGCAGGATCCGGCGGCCAGCCTTGTCCCGCTCACGACGAGTGCACCGAAGGAGAAGCGATCCCTTCCTCGTGCTCCAACTGCGCCGCCCAGGTCTGTGTCGACCTCGATACCTGCTGCTCCGTTGCCTGGACCGCCGCTTGCGTCGCCCAGGCCGACAGCTCCTGCGGAGGTTGCGGTGCAGGCGGCGCCGGAGGTGCGGCCGGCAAGGGCGGAAGCGCCGGTGCGGGCGGCGACGCGGATGCCGGTCCCTGCTCCCACGACGAATGCACCGTCGGTGCCGCACTCGACAGCTCGTGCACGCCGTGTGTCGCGACCATCTGCTCCACGGATCCCTACTGCTGCACGGACAAGTGGAACACCTACTGCGTCGACGGCGCCAAGTCGCACTGCAACCTGTGCGGTGGCGCGGCAGGCGGATCCGGATCCACTACTTGCGCGCACAGCGAGTGCATCACGGGCGTTGCGCTCGAATCCCTCTGCTCCTGGTGTGTCGCAACCGTCTGCGACTCTGACCCCTACTGCTGCACCAACAAGTGGAACAGCATCTGTGTGGACGAGTCCATCGAGTTCTGCGGGATCTGCGACTGACACGCCCTGGGCTCCGATGGCGCGTCGTCGAGCCGGCTTCCCCGAGCACAACGCTCGTGCGCCTATGGCCATCGCAGCCCTCCTGCACTAGCCTCGAAGTCCGTTCGTCCCATCGCCGGAGGACCCGATGAACCAGCTCCAGCAGCAGTGCCTCGATGTGTTCCCCAAGTGGCTCGCCGCGTTGTCCGACGACGCGACGGCCATGGCCTCGCTCCTGTCCGCGGATTCGATTCCCGTCGATGCGCGACGCTACGTGGCAGGCGCGGTCGGCTACCTCTACAAGTCCCTCGACCTCATCCCCGATGGCGTCGAGGATCTCGGCTACCTCGACGACGCCTTCGTCCTGCGCGTCGCCGCACGCGTCGCGTTGCGCGAAGCACCCGCCAGCAAGGAAGCCGACATCCGCGGGATCCTCGCACGCCTCTCAGCCGAAGCCGAAGTCATCGAGCGATTCCTCGAAGCCGACTACGCCCGTCTCGAGACCTACGTCCGCAACCTCAAGAAGGGCGCCGCCCGCGGACGCACCGTCGAGGAGATCGTCTCCGATCCGGCCGTCCGTTCCGAGTTCCTCCGCGACGTCACCAACTGGGCCAAGGTCTACGCCTGCCCGTCGTTCGAGAGCGACGAGAAGACCCTGATCAAGCTCCAGTCGTTCTTGCACTCGCGTCTTCCGTGAGTGCGAGCGCTCCGCGCGTGCTCGTGTCCGGCTGCCCGTGAGCGACTCGAACGTCGCCGGCAAGCTCCTTCGGGGAGGAGAACCATGCGTTTCTTCCGCGTCCCAGCGTTTGCTGCAGTAGCGTGCTGCTTTGCGCTGTCGACTCCGTCGTTCGCGGAGCCGACGGCTTCCGCGGCTTCGCCCCCTGCACGGGTGCCCGCAAGCCCTGGGGACGCGGTGCTGCTGCGCGACGGCACGCTGGTGCGCGGGACGGTCATGGAGCTGCTCCCCGGCCGCACCGTTCGCATCGTTCTGGATTCCGGTGAGACGCGCGTCATCCCGATGGACACCGTCGCGTACGCCGGGCCCGCCGCCGGGCTGGCAACCTCGACTCCGCCTCCGGGAGCACCGCTCGAGCTGCGCGCCAACAAGACCGGCGTCACGTTCTACTGGCGAGGAGACAGCGCGCGCGTGGTGCTCGACGGCGACGACCGGGGCACGGCCCAGTCCTACCGTCGAATCTGCACCGCCCCCTGTGAAGCCTCGCTTCCCCCCGGCACCTACCTGATGGCGCTCTCCAGCGGACACGACAAGGCCGTGGCCGTCGAGGAGCCGGTCGTCCTCGATGGCCCTTCGGCCATCCGGGGAACGCACAGGTCCTACGCGCCGCTTCGCGTGATCGGCACGATCATCGTGATCGGCAGCGTCGTCTCGGGCCTCTACTTGATCGGCCGCGGGGTGCTGCGCACCTCCGAGTCGTGCGATTCCGAAGGGACCTGCTCCACCGAGCCCGACGTCGACATCAAGGATGTCCTCTGGGGGACGGGGCTCCTGATCGGGGGAGGAGCCCTTGGGGGCTTGCTGCAGAGCAAGGACGACAGTGCGACGATCCGTGTCGCACCTCTCGCGCAGCCGCGGGCGAGGAGATTGCCCGGGGGGGCCCCCGGGCACGATGCGCTGTCCGCGTCGCCCGCGCTGGTGACAGGCTTGTGTGTGAGCGCAGTGTTCTGACCGACAGACCGTGCGCCGCTCCCTCGCATTCCGCCGGGAGTCCGTCCTGGCGCGAGGCGTGAGCAGCGAGGAAGACATCGATGGCCGAGCGCACCAGGGTGGAACGTATCGAGGTGGACCGGGTGAGCCGGGTCTTCGGAGCCACCTGGGCCCTGCGAGACGTCGAAGTCGCGTTCGAGCCAGGAGCCGTCGAGCTCGTGGTGGGGTCGAACGGCTCGGGGAAGACCACGTTGCTGGGAATGATCGGCACGCTCGTGAAGCCCACCCAGGGAGAGGTGCGCTACGTGCCGGACCGGGGAGTGGACAGCGTGCGGCGCGAGATCGGTTGGGGATCGCACGAAGCCCTGTTGTACTCGGACCTGTCGCCGCGCGAGAACCTCGAGGTCACCGCGAGGCTCCACGGCATCGACGTCGCCGTCGCCTGGGACCGGGCCTGCGACCGTTTCGGCGTCGGGCGCTTCGGGGATCGCCCGGTGCGCGTGCTCTCCCGCGGTCAACGGCAGCGTGCAGCGCTCGCGCGGGCGCTCGTGCAGGGCCCTTCGCTGCTGCTGCTCGACGAGCCCACGACGGGGCTCGACAGCGAGGGGGTCGAGCGATTGCTTGCGGTGCTGGAGGAGGAGTTGCGCGCGCAAGCGATCGTGGTGGTCGTGACGCACGAGCCGGAGCTGTTCGCGAAGCTGCCGGTGAGGAGCACGCGTCTGGACCGCGGGAGGGTTGTCTCGGAGAGGTGAAGAGCGGGCGAGGTCAGCGAGGCTCGTTGGGGCGCGGGGCTCCGACGACGGGGGGTTTGGGGGGCTGGGGCTGCGGAGCCTGGGGGCTGACCTGGGTGATGAGCTCGCTCATGAGGTCGCGGCACTCGGGACGCCCCTTGAGGTGCGTGACGAGCATGTTGCTCAGGTCGGTGAACTGCTTCTCGAACACGAGCCCTTCGCGTGTTCGCAGGGCCACCTTCTCACGGCCCCCGGAGAGATCCTCTTCGAGCGCTTCGGCGTAGCGGGCAAGCTGCCCGCGGAGCTCCTCGATCTGCTTGCGAAGATCCCGCGCGACAGCTTCCCGCGATGCGCGCTTCTGCTGGAGCTTGTCGATCGTCTCACGAATCGATTCGACCTTCGCGGCCGCCGCACCGGCGCGTTCGAATGCCGCGCGATCGAGCAGCCGCTTGACCTCGACCGCATCGGCCATCGCGCGCGCGGCTGCTGCCGTCTGCTCCGCCGCGGCCATCTCCGCGCGCAGGCGATCGCCGTCCTCCTGGTAGCCGGCGATCTCTCGTCGCACCCGCGACTCCTCGTGTGCCAGCTCCTCGACCTTGCGTCCGATCTCGGCGCGCAGCGCGCGTCCGCGACGCTCGAGCGCCTCGGTCTTGCGCGTGTGGCTCGCGACCTCGCCTTCGAGCCGGTTGGCCTTGGCGGCAAGGTCCCAGATCTTCTGGACCGCGTCGCCGATCTCGGTGGGGACGTTGTTCGCGTAGTAGGCGCGAGAGACCATGCGGGAGAAGAGAGCAGCGCGGCTTCCCCACTCGATGACTCCTGGGCTCTGCGGAGGCGGAGGCGGCGGCGGTGCCGCGGCGGCCTCACCCGTGCCCGTGTCCCACGCCTGCTGCGGCAACGAGCGTTGCAGCGCCTTCAGCTCCTCCTGCAGATGGTGGGCGTCCATGAAGCGCTTGCGGTGATCCTTCTCCAGCAGCTTCAGGACGATCGCTTCCGCGGTTGGATTCAGGTCCGGTCGCAGCGCTCTGGGACGCGGCGGCGGGGCGTTGCGCTGCATTTCCAGGAGCGTCTCGCGGTCCGAGGACTTGAAGGGCAGCTGCCCGGTGCACATCTCGAAGAACAGGATTCCCAAGGCATACAGATCGCTCTTCGGCCCTGCTTCTTCACCGCGAGCCTGCTCGGGTGACATGTACTCGGGCGTCCCGAACACCGCTCCCTTGGGCGCGAGCCGCGGGTCCCGCGCCAGATGCGCCAGCCCGAAGTCGAGGATCTTCACCGAGTCCTTCCGGCCCCCCCGGTTGATCAGCATGATGTTGTCGCTCTTCAGATCGCGATGCACCACGCCCAGGTCGTGTGCACGCGCCAACGCCGCGCACATCTGCTCCAGCACGTCCACTGCTCGCGTCAGCTGGAACGGACCCCGCGCGATCTCGCTCGAGAGCGATACGCCGACCAGGTACTCCATCACCAAGTACAGTTCGCCCTCTTCCGTCTCCCCGATGTCGTGGATGTCCACGATGTGCGCGTGATCCACCCGGTTCGCTGCGCGCGCCTCTCGAAGCATCCACGCCCGCAGGTGCGTTTCACCACGCAGGTCCGGACGAATCAGCTTGAGCGCCACCACGCGGTCGATCAGCACGTGGCGCGCGCGATAGACGACGCCCATGCCGCCTTCGCCGATGCGCGCCTCCAACCGGTAGCGACCCGCTATCACCTTGCCGAGACTCGCGTCGGCTGCTGCTGTCTTCGATGTGGGTGCGTTCGAGCCCTGGAGCTTGTTCATCGACCGTTTGCCTCGGAGCACCTGGGACGCAGGTGGGTCTGAACCCGGATTCCCCGGATGCTACCAGCGAACGCGGGTCCAGGGGAACCACCCCCGACACCACACGACGCGCATCGTTGTGTCGGTCAACGGTGATTGCCACGTCGGCCTGGGCACATGAACGCCCTGCGCCCTCGGGTTCCCCGGCCGTGTCCCAGGGAACGGCTCGCGCTGCTCTTGTGTGGTCGCGTCGCCCCCTGGAGCGGGGACAGCGTTTTCAGAACACGGCTTGGAAGACGGGCAGCCTGTACTCGGTGCGCTGATCGACGCCGAAACGCCGGACCTCGGCCGACGTGTACATCGGACGAACCTCTGGCACAGGGAGTCCGACACGAACCGTGCCCTCACGCCAATCGACCAGCGACAACGCCACGGCAGGCGCCGCTACCGGGGCCTTGGCGCCCGTCGCCGGTGCAGTAACCGCCGGCGCTGGAGCAGGTTCGGCCCTCGGGGGTTCAGTCGCAGGTGTCGCCGGCCCCGTCCGATCCTCGGTGTACTCCGATGGCGGCCGATAGGACGTCGAGAGCAGCACCGCGACGGTGGTTGGGATGATCAGCGCCATGCCCGCCGCCAACAGATAGTGCGCAGGCTTGGCATCGTCGCCCTGCTCCACGAAGTATCCGCCGATGCCTCCGCCCACCGCACCCAGCCCGCCTCCAACCAGGTAGGCCCAAGCAGGCTTCACTCCGAACGCGGCCTCGACCGCCGTCACGGCCTCCGCTCCCAACAGCGCGCCGCCTGTGATCCCCTTGCCGGTCGCACTCACTCCCGGCTCCTCGGCGTGCAGTTGGCCCGCCGCCAGAAGGGTCGAGACTCCCGCAAGACAAGAAACCAGAAGGGCTGTCCGAGTCGTTCGCATTTGCGTCTCTCCGGCCTGACGCGAGCCCTGGCGTCGAACCAAGGCCCGGACTCACATCGGTGCTCGAACCTAGCACGGTATTCAGTGCCTTCGCACCCCCTGAAAAGCACCCGCGGATCCTCGGCGCGTCGCTCTCCTCTTGCCCCATCGCGGCCCGTCGTGTCCCATGCTCCCGGCCATGCGGACCTACGTGCACCGGCGCATCGCACGATCCATCGCCCTTGTGGCGTTGGCCTGCATCGCGGTCGCTACCGCCGCCTCGCTCGTGCGTCTGCTCCCCTGGCTCGCAGCCTCACACGTCCCTGCACGCGCCTCGCTCGCGTTCTCGGTCGCCCTTGCGCTCGCCGCGCTCGAGGTGGCCCTCCTCATCGCACCTTCCATCGGCGTTTCCCTCGAGCTGTCCCGTTTCGCCTGCGATGGCAGCCTCCCGGCGCTCCTGTCCCTCGGCCTCGGCCCCCCTCGGATCCTTGGTCAGATCGCACAGGTCGCTTGCGTCGCAGCGCTGCTGTCCAGCCTCACCTCCGCCGCGTGGGGATGGGGAGCCCATCGCCCCGGCTTGCTGTCCAACCACGTCCTTCAGGCCGGGCAGAACGTCTGCGAGGCCGGGCGCGCAGCTCAGGTGCCGCTCGTCCACGACGCAACCTGGCTCTGCCTGCAGGACCAGCCGGTACTGGTCGGTCGAATCGGCCGAGAGACCTCCGGTGGTGTCTGGTCCGTGGCTCAGGCGGGTTTCTCCGATGATCTCGGCTCCCTGCACGCCTCCGATCTCCGCCTCGAGCTGCGCTCGCCGCGGGTGCGCGCTGCCTTCCACGACGTCACCGTCACCGGGTTCGTCCCCTGGCTCGTGGCCAGCCCCGTCTCTCCGTTCGCCCGGGCGCTGGCATGCGCGCTCGCCTGCCTGACGTCCGCGATCGGCGCAGCGTTCGCTCTGCTCCGCCACCCCACTCCTTCACGGGCTGCCGCCCTGTGCGTCGGCTCCAGCGGCCCCATCGCCTTCCTCGCCTTCGCTCCTTCGCTGCTCGCGCCGTATCCCATGATCGGAGCGCTGACGTCTGGCGTCCTCTGCGGCGCGATCCCCGTGCTGGTCGCCGAGCTCCTGTTCCACCCGGTCTGCGATGCCGCGCTCCGCCGGCGCCGACGGAGTTGAGCGCGCGTCCGGTACTCTGGGGTTGCGTTCCTGGCACGCCACCGACCATAGTCCCGGCGTCCATTCGAACCTCGCGAGCCCGCGTGCGGCCTGCGTGGCTGGAGACACCACATGGGAATCGGTCCTACGGAGATTCTGGTCATCGTCCTGATCGCCATCGTGCTGTTCGGCGCGGGGAGGATTGCCAACATCGGCAAGGAGCTGGGCGAAGGGATCCGCAACTTCAAGAAGGGGATTCGCGACGAGGACGCAGGCGACAAGAAGAAGAGCCTGCCCGAGAAGACCGAGCCGAAGGACAAGTCCGAGTCCTGACCTGCCCCCCGCCCTGCACGGCACCTGATCAACCGTGCCTGCTGCTTCCCACCATTTCCTGCTATCTTCCCCCGCCATGATGAACGCCGAAGGCATCGCTATCACCCTCCGTCTGCGCATGGGACCGGGCAGCGCCGATCGCTCAGGTGGACTTGTCGACCCGTCGCGCATCCTCGCGCTGTTCGGTGACGTCGCCGCGGAGCTGATGATCCGCATCGACGGCGACGAAGGCATCCTGCGCAGCTATCAGCAGGTCGAGCTGCTCGCTCCGGTCTTCGTCGGAGACTATGTCGAGGCGACCGGAGTCATCACGCGCGCCAGCGGCTCCACGCGCCAGATCGCCTTCGAAGCGCGCAAGGTCATCGCCGCCGTCCGCGCCAACGGCGCATCTCCGACCGCCGCCGATGCCCTCGCATCCCCGGTCGTCGTCGGACGCGCCCTCGGCACGTGCATCGTGCCCCGCGCCCAGCAGCGACACCCCAAGCTCGTGCTCCCCGCGTTTCCAGCACCGGGGCCCGACGGTGCACGGCTCCCCGAAGGTCACGCGATCGTCACGCCCCCTCCGCACGTGGTCGTCACGCCTCCGCGTTCCACCCCGCCGGAGATCATCCTCGCCGCGTCCATCGTCGGCGGTGGAGTCACACGCGATCATTCCCCTCACATCCCCGTCTCCGCAGAAGAGATCGCGCAAGAAGCCAAGCGCTGTCGCGATGCGGGGGCCGCAGTCGTTCACCTGGGCTTCGACGCGACCTCGGCGTCGTCGATCGACGAGTTCGTCGCGCGCGCTCGCGAGGTCGTCGATGCGGTCCACGGTGCATGCGACGCGCTCGTGGCGGTCTCCACGCTCGCGCCCGGGGCCGAGGCGCCCGAGCTGCGCGCAGCCCTCGCGGACATCGGCGCCGATGTCGTCTCCATCACCACTGGCAGCTGCAACTTTGGCGACGGCATCGTCGAGAATCCGCGGTCTCGCGTTCGTCAGACCGCGTCGTCGCTCCGCGATCGCAACGCCAGGGTGTTGTGCGAGTGCCTCGAGCTCGGTCACCTCGACGAGGCCGTGGCTCTCGCCCGGGAGCGCCTCATTGCGCAACCGCTGCGATTGCAGTTCGTGCTCGGCATCCCTGGGGCGCTTGGGGCACACGACGAGGTCGTGCGCTTCCTCGCCTCCCGCATCCCGAAGGGGGCGGTGTGGTTCGCAGCCGGCGTCGGCCGGTTCCAGCGTCCCGTGACCGAGGCGGCCGCGCGCTCCGGCGGGCATGTACGCCTCGGGCTCGCCGACAACCTGTTCCTCAAGCGTGGCGTGCTCGCCGAGTCCTCCGCCGTCTTCATCGAACGCGCCGCCGCGTTCGCGCGTTCGATCGGCCGCGATCCCGTCGCCCCGGCCCGCGCACGAGCCATCCTCCGTTTCGATGCGGCGGCCCCGGCCGAGTCCGGCGAGACCGCGGAACCCACGGCTGTTCCCTCCAGTCCCGCGGCTGAGGCCTCCCAGGAAGTCGCGGAACAACCGTCCTCCCCGCCCTCCGAGGTCGACGACAAATCCTCGCCGTCTTCTTGACTTCCCAGCCCAGCCCTGGGTAGCCCTGGGGCGTCGCTTTGAGCTCCCTGCGCGCGCAACTCCTCTCGAGAGCCCCTCTGTTGATCGGGCTCGTGCTCCTCGCCGTCGTCGGCCAGTGGCTGCGCGCAGCTCCGCCTTCCGCCTCTGTCGAGGGCGTCGCCGCCATGCTCAGTGCCGCCTCCGGCACCTCCGTCGGACCTCGCGACTTCGTCTGGGAACCCAGCCGCGGCGTCCTCGCTGACCTCGTCCTCGGCCGCCGCATCTTGTTCACCGGACGTGCCTCCCAGGCCTCGCCCCGCGACCTGTGGCGCGCCTCCGTTCTGCTCGCCCCCGAAGGGCGCCCCTTGCACGTCGCTCGCGCCGTCAACCTCACGTCCTCACCGCTCGGCGACGTCGATCCTCTCGTCGCTCGCGGTGGCTACGCCGCGTACGCCATGAACTCCCTCGGCGCGGTGCAGCAGATCACTTGCCTCGACCTGCATGGCGACCAGGAAGTCGCCCCCGAACGCTTCGTCGATCGCGTGATGGCGAAGCTCACCAACTGGCAGGAGACCGACTCCTTCGACGGGATCGCACGCGTCGAGATCAACACCTCGCAGTCGCTGCGATCGGTGAAGCTCGCCTTCGGCGAGCAGCACCTCGAAGTGGCTCCCGAGGGGACACAGGAACGCTTCTCGCTGGATCTGCGTACCGCAGAGGTGATCGCCTCGCCGGCAGCGGATCATGTCGGAGCCACCTCGCTGCAGCTTCCCCACCTCGCCAAGCCGCCCGTGATCTGGGCGGTCGACACCGTTCGCGCGTGGACCGGTCCCGAGCCGATCGCATGGCTCGAAGAGCAGGTGTTCGACCTGAAGGACGCCCTGCGGCGCTTCGTGTACTTCCAGGTTCCCGGAGGAGGTGATGCGGCGACGGCCACACTTGCGGCTCCCGCCCCGCCGGCTCCGACCGCACCGCGTGCGCTGTCTGCCGACGGCATCTCCGAAGAGATCCCCTGGCCGCCCCCGCCGCTCCGGTCGATGTGGAAGGAGCCCGACCCCGCCGAAGGCAAGTGGGAACCCGTCAAGCACTCCTTCCTCCAGAAGCCCCGCGTGCCGGGCGCCAAGGAGCAGGCCCCACCCTACTTCTACACCACATTCGTCAAGCCCGACCCCAAGCGCCCATACGTCAAGGTCCTCCTGGTCGCCATGGACTCGCGCCAGTTGCAGCTCGGCATGGAAGGCGGCGTCGAGGACCCCAAACCGCTGACCGGCACGCGAGGCGAAGGACGAATCCCGCGCGATCCTGCCCTCCTATCCCGAGTGGTTGGCGCCTTCAACGGCGCTTTCAAGACCACCCACGGCCAGTACGGGATGATGGTCAACCGCCGCGTGCTGTTGCCTCCCAAACCGGGAGCCGCAACGGTTGTCGCGCTCCAGGACGGACGCGCCGGCCTCGGCTCCTGGCCCAGCTCCGACGCCATCCCCGCCGAAGTCGTTTCCTACCGGCAGAACCTCGAACCCCTCGTCGAGGACATGAAGGTCGCCCCGTCCGGGCGCGTGCAGTGGGGCTTCCAGCTTCCGGGCACCAGCTTCCTGACGCACCGGTCCGGCCTCTGCCTCACCAACGCGGGACACCTCGTGTACGCGTGGGGGGGCGAGGTCAGCGCGATCACCCTCGGCAACGCCATGGTCCAGGCCGGATGCGTCTACGGCATCCACCTCGACATGAACCCCCACCACACCGCGTTCGCGTTCACCGACATCCGCGACCCGGCCAAGCGCGACTTCGACGCCAAGATTCTCACGCCGGAGATGGAGACGCTCCCCGAGCGATTCATCGTCTGGTCGCCCAAGGACTTCTTCTACCTGATGCTCCGCCGGTTCGAGCCGCCGGAGGTCAAGGGGGCGCAGTTCAAGGCCGACGACGGAACCCAACCCCCCCCCGCTTGGGCTCCCGCGTTCTTCCAGAGCGAATGGACCGAGTCTGGCGTCCCAGTCCGCTTGGTCGCCGTCGCTCCGGGGCGCGCGCGTCTGCGCGTCCGCGCCGATGCCCGGTCGAGCGACGAGACCTCCGACGACGGACTCGCCTCCTCGCTCGACGCGGTGGAAGCCCGCCAGGTGATGGCCGTGGTGGGACTCGGCAACGCGCCCAAAGGCGAAGCGCGTGGCCTGCGGATCGGAGGCAAGACCGGAACCCCCGCGGGGGAGGGGCCGCTCCTGGTCTCGCGGGTCGATGGCAGCTTCGCCTTGTTGCCGCAGGGGAGTCGCAACGTGCCGGCCGACGCCGACTTCGTGGAACTGCCCGCCATCGCATCAGCCGGACGTCCCTTGGAAGGGACCGCGGCGCGCAGCGCCATGCGCAAGCGTGGCGCCCTGTGCGTGTCCCCCGACGGGTTCCTCTGGATTGCGACTGCTACGGCATCGCTCGATGAGCCCCTGGCGGCTGCGTTGACCAAGGTCGGCTGTGAGCTAGCCGTATCGACGGACCGGGGAGCTCACGATCCCGCCCTCGTTGCGCGCGCGGGAACGTCCTCTCCCCCCGTGGACCGCTACGAGCAGACCGTGGCCTACCTCTTGGGGCGTCCTCTGATGCCGGGCGCCGTGCGTTGGGGTTCCACGGCGCCGACCACTGCCGGGCTCACTCACTAGGAGCCGTCTACCACTCGTGCACGGCATGGGTCATGGTTGACCCATGTCCTGAGCGGGCGAGTGGCCGGACGGTGGACGTTTCGGTGATTGAACTTTTGGATTCGATGGGTTAGCTGCTACGGAAGTCGGGTCATCTTGGACCCTGCAGCAGATAGGTCACCCGGAAGCCGTGCAGCCTGCATCTGCGCTCACTCCTCGGACGAGTCCGTGTCCCGCTCTTCGTCCGACTCCGTTGGAGGTCGTGGCGTGGCCGGGCGAGGCGTCTGCTTCACACCGTTGATCGAGGAGTAGCGGGGGGACTCGCCCGGGCCCGATTCATCGACCCATCGGGCAGACCCGGTTCTGACATCCACGTGGATGAAGGAGCTGTTCGGGTAGTAGCCGCAGCCCACGTCGCGAAGGGTATGGCAGAAATCCCGCAGCGCCTGGTTCGAAACTCCCCGAATCGCAAAGTCGAGAGCTTTGCCGAGGTTGTGGTTCGAGTGGGTGGTGTGCTGACCGGCCGTGTGGGGGCGGAAGCCACTCACGATTTCAAGAGGACGGCCGCCGAAGTGGTCGCTGAACTGGGTGAGGACCGAGACGAGCCGAGGATCGATTTCGCGGGTGTGGGCGGCATCGAAACGGAGCATGCGCTGGAAGGCCTGCGCCACCCCCGGAAGCAGGCGGGAGCGTCGTCCGAGGGTCTTGCCGGACCAGCTTTCGCCATCGGCTCGCGACAGGGTGATCGTGCCCCGCTTGTTGGCTGCCCGGGCGGGCGGGGCTGCAGGCGCGCGCAAAACCTCGCGACGCGCGTGGTCTTCGGTTCTGCTGTCGTGTTCCTCGTCGCCGGCCCGGGCGCGGTCGTTTGTGCGGTTTGGGCGATCGGACGCGGCCGCGGGGGCCGAACCGGGCTCGGGGACGACGAGTCTCTGCCCGGGCTTGAGCTTCTGGCCCGGTTCGAGGCCGTTGGCGTCGCGAAGGGCTTCGATGGTCGTGTTGTAGCGGCGCGCGATCTTCGCCAACGTGTGTCCTGGGGCGACCACGTGGGTCTTGTCGGCGAGGGCGTCGGCAGGGCCGAGCAGGCAGAGTGCGGCGGCCAGCAGGCCTGCGACCATGGGGCGGGGAGATGGGGAAGGGAGCACGCGCATGATCGAACCGCGTCGGGATCTCTCGGAAGCAGGACAAATAGCCCGAGGACGGGGGTGTGCAAAGCGCTTTTTTGCCCCGCCCCCACCGAAGATGCAACACTTGCGGACACGGCGCGAGTGTGTGCGCCGCATAGCGGCGATGCTGCAGGACGGACACGCGCATGGGTGACGGAAACAACCTCGTCGGGGTCGATATCGGCTCGAGCTCGATCAAGGTCTGCCAGATCAAGGAGACCCGCAAGGGACGGAGCTTGCACAAGCTCGCCTACGCGCCTCTCCCACCGCAGACGATCGTCGACGGCCACATCATGAACGCGGGCGCGGTGACCGAGACGCTCTCGCGACTGTTCGCGGACAACCAGATCAAGCAACGCAATGTTGCGATCAGTGTGTCAGGGCAGTCGGTGATCATCCGGAAGATCACGGTGCCGATGATGACGCCGGCAGAGCTCGACGAACAGATACAGTGGGAGGCCGAGCAGCACATCCCCTTCGACATCAAGGATGTGCAGATCGACTACGAGGTGCTCAAGCGGCAGCCCGAGCGGGGGCAGATGGATCTGCTGCTCGTGGCGGCGAAGCGCGACGAGATCAACGACTACGCCCAGTTCGTGCGCGAGGCGCGTCTGAAGCCGTTGGTCGTCGACATCGACGCGTTCACCGTGCAGAACCTCTTCGAGGCCACGCGCGGGTTCCCGCCGGATCAGACCGTCGCCCTGATCAACCTCGGTGCGAGCCTGTCGTCGCTCAATATCATCACCGGTGGCATCAGCGCCTTCACGCGCGACATCGCGAGCGGCGGCAACGTGATCACCGAGGAGATCCAGCGTCAGACGGGAGTGAGCTTCGACCAGGCAGAGTCGTACAAGTGCGGAGGCTCCGGCGGTGACGCAGGCGCCTTCGGCTCCTCCGGCATGGTTCCGCAGCAGGTTCACGACGTGATCGAGAGCGTCTGCGACACGATCGCGGCTGAGATCCAGCGCTCCCTCGACTTCTTCATGGCGACCTCCGGGGAGAGTGAGATCCACCGCATTCACGTGACCGGCGGTACCTCCAACCTCACGCCGCTGCGCAACGCGATCCAGCGACGAGCCAAGACCAACGTCGAGTTCTTCAACCCCGTCGAGAAGCTGACCCTCGACGGTCCTGGTGTCCCCGAGCCGCTCGTGCGCGAGCGCGCCGCCCAGTTGGCGGTCGCGGTCGGGCTGTCCCTGCGCAAGGAGAAGGAGAAGCGCGCGTGATTCGCATCAACCTCCTGCCTCAGAAGCGCGAAGCGCGGCGCGAAGCCAGCCAGGGCTGGCTGGTGGCCGTCATGCTCGTCACGGCCCTGGAAGTCATCATCCTGGTGCTCTACCACCAGCTGCAGCTCCAGGACCTCGCGCGCCAGAAGACGATCAACTCCGAGCTGTCCTCTCAGGCCCAGCAGATCGAGACCGCTGTCCAGAACCACGAAGCGGTCAAGAAGCAGCTCGGCGTCTTGCGCGCTCGCGAAGAAGCCATCGGCAAGCTCCAGACCGCGCGAAGCGGACCCACTGCCGTGCTCCTCGAGCTCGCTCACGTGCTCACCGAAGGCCGCGGCCCCTCGGTCGATGCCGACAAACTCGCCCAGCTCTCGAAGGACAACCCCCTTGCTGTCTTCAACCCCGGCTGGGACACCAAGCGCCTGTGGCTCACGTCCTTCGCCGAGAAGGATCGCACGGTGAAGATCGAGGGCTATGCGCGCGACGGTGAGGACGTCTCCGAGCTCGCGCGACGCCTGGGATTGTCTAACTACTTCACCGACGTGAAGCTATTGCCTGCGGCCCGGGAGGTGGACGCGAAGACCAAGGTCGAGGTCGTCAAGTTCCAGCTCCAGGCGAAGGTGAGGTACTGACCATGGCTGGCCCCACCAAGGGAATCTCCCTCAACAAACTCCCCGTCGCTGCCAAGATCGGCGTCGGCGCCGCCTTCGTCCTGCTCACGGCGATAGCGTACTTCGTCATCTTCTACTCCGACGTGTCCAGCGCGATTCGAAGCGCCAAGTCCGAGGAAGGCCAGCTCCGTCAGCGCCTCGCCGAGGCTCGCAAGGCCGAGTTCGCCTACCACCAGGACCTGGCCGAGCTCAACGAACGCCAGCAGCGTCAGCGCGAGTTCAACAAGATCCTCCCCGAAACCACCGAGTACCCGGCCTTCCTCTCTTCGGTCCAGGGCGTCGCCAACGTCTCCGGCATCGACCTGCAGGCCTGGGCCCCGGTCGAGGAGTCCGCGGCGCAGTTCTACGCCAAGGTCCCGATGAAGCTGAAGCTTGCCGGCAAGTTCCACCAGATCGCCAAGTTCTTCTACGGCATCGGTCAGCTCGATCGGATCATCAACATCGAGGACATCGCCATCGGGACTCCGAACACCGCGGGAGACGAGGTCACCGTGAAGGTCGACTGCCTTGCCACGGCGTTCCGCAGCCTGACCACCACGGCACCCGCCGCACCTGCAGGGGCTGCCCCCGCAGGGGCCGCTCCCGCAGGGCAGACCCCGCCGCCTGCCGCCCCCGGAGGCAAATGATGCGTACGTCCCTGTCCTTCCTAGCGGGCCTTTTCGCGCTCTCCCTCGCTTGTCTCGGGTGCGAAGACGAGGTCATCACTTCCGGTGGAGAAGCCCCTCCTCCGCCTCCCCCCCGAGGCGCCGCGGCACCCAAGATCGTCGCCGATGCCGGCGCCGACGACGCCGCCAAGAAGATCGAGTTCCAGGAGCAGGACTTCGTCGAAACCGAGCGCAACCGCGACCCCTTCCGCTCCTTCGCCTCCACCTTCGCCAACACCGCCCAGAAGCTCCCCGGCAAGCAGCGTGACGTCCTGCTCGACCGCTACTCCATCGAGGAGCTGAAGCTGGTCGGCATCGTGACCGGAGGCGCCGAGAACCGCGCCATGTTCATCGACCCGTCTGGCAAGGGATGGGTCGTCAAACGCGGCCAGTTCATCGGCAAGGAAGAGATCGTCCACGCCAAGGGCGGAACCGGCGTCGACTACGCACTCAACTGGCGCGTGGATCGGATCCGGGACGGCGACATCGTGCTGGTGCGCGAAGACCCCGCCCACTCGGACATCCCCCCGGCGACACGCGTCATCCCGCTCCGCCCCGAGAACGAGCAGTCCTCCCCTCGGTGACCCCGCTCGTGCAACTCCCCAGCTCCCTGTCGATGCCCTGCCGCCGCGGCGCTTCCTCCGTCGCGCGCTCCCCGTTCCTCGCAGTGTGCGCCGCGCAGCGCGTTCTTCACCACGCCGCGGGCGCCCGTTGCCCCGGGCAAAAGTAGCCCAGAATTTGGTCCACTCCTGAACGTCGGGCTACGATCCGCGCGTACCCTTGATGGCCTGTTTCACAAGGCCGGTTGGATGGGAGCCCGGGTCATGAGGTCTTCGCGCAAAGCCTGGTCCTGGTCGGTCGCTTCGGCGGCGGCCCTGTCGTTCGCTCTGATCGCTTCGGAAGCGGGGGCGCAAGCAGCGGCGAACCACGTGCAGAAGGTCACGGTGCAGGAGACGGGCGAGGGAACCGACGTGTGGGTCGAGGGGACGACCGCTCCCCGCTACTCCGCGCGCGTCGCCAATGGCGGCAAGCGCCTGATCGTCGACCTCGCCGATGCCGATCTCGCAAAGGTCATCCCGGCGATCACCCAGGCCACGGGGCTGGTCGGCGGTCTGGTCGCGCAGGCCTATCAGGCCGATGGCAGCAAGACCGCGCGCATCTACGTGCAGCTCACCGACAACGCTTCCTATCGCGTCCAGACAGTCGGCAACCGCTTGCGCATCCAGCTCGTGCGCGGCGCCTCCACCGCCCCGGCAGAGGGGCCTGCGACCCGGACCACGCCCGCCGCGGCCCCCGACGCATCCCGCGGCTCCGCGGTCGAGATCAAGAAGGTCAACTACCGACGCGGCAACGGCTCCGATCAGATCGTCGTGCAGCTCGGCGGCGTCCCCTCCTACTCGCAAACGACACCTCGCGCGGGACTGTCGAGGCTCGTCGTTCGCACCGCCTCCCTCGCCGAAGGCCTTGAGCGGACACTCGACGTAGGCGCGTTCCGCGGTGCGGTCACCGCTGTGTCGACCTACCGCGGCACCGGCAGCGCCTCCGGCTCGGTCGTCATCGACGTGGAGCGCTCCGATGAAGTCGTCGGCTCCGTGTCGGTCGAGGGCTCCTCGCTCGTGTGGAGCTTCGCCAAGGCGGGAAGCCTCCCGGCCTCGGTCACCGGAGTGGCTGCCGACGGCGGCGTCGCACGCAAGGTCCGCACCGTCGCGCGAGAAGAGGGGTTCGACGGAATCCCCAAGGTCGAAGGAACCGTTGACTCCGAGGAGAGCGAGTCCGTTTCGGCGGAATCCGGCGCCTTCTTGCCGGGCAACCAGTTGGCCCAGCAGCGGCGCGATCGCGAGGTCACCGGCGGCGGGCGCCGCATCGATCTCGACCTCAAAGACGCCGACATCCACAACGTGCTCCGGCTGCTCGCCGATGTCGGTCAGGTCAACATCGTCACGGCCGATGACGTCACCGGCTCCGTCACGATCCGCATGCGCAACGTCCCCTGGGACCGCGCCCTCGAGGTCGTGCTCCAGGCCAAGTCCCTCGGCATGTCCCGCCAGGGCAACGTCATCCGTGTCGCCAAGCTCGCCGACCTCGAGAAGGAACGCGAGATGGCCATCGCCCGCCGCAAGCAGGAGTACCAGCTCACGCCCATCGAGACGCGCCTCGTGCCCGTCTCCTACGCGGGAGCAGGAGACCTCCAGGCCCGCGCCAAGGACCTGCTCTCTCCGCGCGGATCCATCGCCGTCGACGACCGCACCAACGTGCTGATCGTTCGCGACGTCGCGGGCAACCTCAACCAGATCGAGGAGCTCGTCCGCTCGCTCGACACGCAGACCCCGCAGGTTCTCGTCGAGGCGAGGATCGTCGAAGCCACGAGCCGCTACCTGCGCGACGTGGGCATCCAGTGGGGCGGCGACATGACCTTCTCCGGGGCCACGGGCAACCCGACCGGTCTGGCGTTCCCGTCGAGCATCGGCATGGCGGGCGGCGCCACCGACGCCAACGCGCCCACGGCAGGCATGTCGCCCTTCAGCCGCTCCGTGGCGAACCCGAACTTTGCAGTCAACCTCCCGGCCGCGGTCGGTACCGGGACAGGCGGTGCCCTCGGCATCACGCTCGGTCACATCAACAACACGGTCAACCTCGGAGTCCGCCTCTCCGCCGCCGAGACGAGCGGCATGGTGCGCATCGTGTCCAGCCCGCGCGTGCTGACCCTCGACAACCACGAGGCCACGATCAGCCAGGGCACCTTGATCCCGTTCTCCCAGGTCAGCGCCATGGGCGTGCAGACGACCTTCCGCGAAGCCAAGCTCGAGCTCCGCGTCAAACCCCACGTGACCGCCGAGGGAAGCGTGTCCATGCACGTCAAGGTCAACCGCGACGAGCCAGACTTCACCAATACCTCGGCGCGAGGCGATCCCACGATCCTCAAGCGCGAAGCGGAGACCGACCTGCTGATCATGGACGGTCACACCGCGGTCATCGGCGGCATCTTCACGCGCAACACGGGTCGCAACCTCGACCAGGTGCCGTTCTTCGGGGACATTCCGCTCATCGGCCTGCTGTTCCAACACCGCAAGGCCAACGACACCCGCGGCGAGCTCGTGATCTTCATCACCCCTCGCATCGTCAACCGCGCTGAAGCTCTCGGACGCTGAGCCCGGAACCCCGTGTGGAATCTCCTCCCCCATCCACCCGCCTGATCGTCGCAGAGCCGCTGCGCATCGACCGCCCTGGCGTGCGCAGCAACCGCTTCATCCGCGCCTACGTCACCACCTTCCAGGTCGTCTTCAGCTACCTCTGGATCTCCTTCGGCCGACGCCTGATGGGCCACGTCTGGTACCAACAGCGCATGGCCGGCGCCCACAAGCGCAACGCACGCCGCGTCGAGCACACGGTCGTCCGCCTCCAGGGACTCTTCATCAAGGTCGGACAGCTCCTGAGCATCATGGCGAACTTCCTCCCCGAGGACTTCCGCCAGGGCCTCGAGCGGCTGCAGGATCAGGTTCCCCCGCGACCCTTCTCCGAGATCGCCGAACGCATCGAGACCGAGTTCGGAAAGCCGGTCGACGAGGTGTTCGACCGGTTCGATCGAACACCGCTCGCGAGCGCATCCCTCGGGCAGGTCCACGAGGCCTACACCAAGGAAGGGCTGCGCGTCGCGGTCAAGGTGCAGCACAAGGACATCGACGAGGTCACTCGGCTCGATCTGCACACGATCCGCAGAATCATGCAGATCGTGAGCTTCTTCTTCCCCATCCGTGGGCTCGACGCCTACTACCACCAGATCCGGGAGATGATCTCGCGGGAGCTCGACTTCCACGGCGAGGCCGACAGCATCGAGCGGATCGCCGAGAACTTCTCCCACGACCCCTCCGTGCTCTTCCCGCGCGTCGTTCGCGACCTCTCCTCGTCCCGCGTGCTGACCACCACGTTCCTCGAGGGGACGAAGATCGGCGACGTGGCGGGACTCGATGCGATGGGGATCGATCGGTCGGAGCTGGCTCGGCGGCTCATCCGGACCTACTGCCAGATGATCTTCGTGGACGGCATCTACCATGCCGATCCGCACCCGGGGAACATCCTGGTCACCGCCGATGCCAAGCTGATCCTGCTCGACTTCGGGGCCGTGGCCGAGCTCTCCCCCGAGATGCGCGAGGGCATCCCCGAGTTCCTCGAGGCCGCCATCCGTCGCGACACCGACCGTCTCGTCAAGGCGATGCGCAAGATGCGGTTCATCGCCGCGTCCTCCGACGACGAGGTGAGCGAGAAGGTCATCGAGTACCTGCACCGCCAGTTCCAGGAGGAGATCAAGCTCGAGAGCTTCAACCTCAAGGACATCAAGGTGGACCCGCAGCGGGGGTTCGAGAACCTCATCGACCTGCGGCGCATGAACATCGGCATCAAGGAGCTGTCGGGAGCCTTCCAGATCCCGCGCGACTGGGTCCTGCTCGAGCGCACGCTGCTGCTGCTCATGGGGGTCTGCACGCAGCTCGACTCGCGCATGAATCCCATGGACGTGGTGCGTCCGTACCTGCACGACTTCGTGCTCGGCAACCGCGACTGGACTCAAATCGCGCTCGAAGCCGCGAAGGACATGGCGCTTCGCGCCCTCACCCTCCCGGAGTCGCTGCAGAAGTATCTCAACAAGTCCGTACGCGGCGAGATCGAGGTCCGCGTGCGCGGCATGAGCGAAGGCGCCCGCCTGATCTACTTTGCAGCCCGCCAGCTCGTGTACGCCGCCGCCGCCATCTCCCTGGGCATGGCCGCGATGCAGCTCTCCCTCGCAGGACGCGATCGCCCCGCCAGCTGGTGCCTCATCGGCTGTGGCGTGATGGCTTCGATGTTCGTGCTTGCTGCCGTTGTTCACCGCCCCAAGAGGTAGAGCGGCCCGCTCTCCGACACGGCGGCGAGACCGCCTATCCGCGGCGCAGTCGCCCCTCGGCGTACATCCCCACGATGCGCATCGCCACGTCGGCCGAGCGGAACGTCGGAATCCCCTTCTCCTCGATGGCCCGCGAGAACGCGTCGTACAGCACGCCGCTGTCCACGCTCGCCACCACCGGCTTGTCGGTGTCCGCGGCGGCGCGCGCAAGGCGGTGGACCAGGCTCCCCTCCGCGTGGAAGGACTGCCCCTCCGGCGCCCCGTCGCCCAGCGTCGCCATCCGCGCCGTCAACGGCACGGTCGCGCACAGCACGACGTCCACACCGGGATCCCCGAAGAACGCGCGCACCGCGTACTCGTGGGCTTCATCGTCTGCCATCGGCGTCACGTCCAACGGGTTGTGCACGTCCACCAGCGCGTCGAGCTTGCCCTTGACGAGCGCGGCCTGCAGCGCGGCGGTGGTCTGCTCCGAGAACGATGCGAGCTGCAGGTTCCACCCGGGGCCGCGGATCGCGTCGGCGATCCCAACCGCTTCGTAGCCCGCGTTGGACAGCGCGGCGATCCGACGCCCCGTCCACTTCCTGCCGCCCATCAGCGAAGACACCTTCACCAGATCGAGGAAGTCGTTGAACGAAGCGCACACCCACGCGCCGGCCTGGGCCAGCAACGACTCGCAGACGTCGTAGTCTCCTGCGAGGGAGGCCGTGTGCCCGCTGGTGGCCTTCTTGCCCTCCGACGTGCGGCCGGCCTTGTAGAAGACCACGTCGCGCCCGCTCGCGGTGATCTCGCGGACCGCCTTTGCACAAGCCAGCCCATCGCCGTCCTTGAACCCCTCCGAGTACACCGCGAAGGTGCGAACCTCGGGGTCGCCAGCCAGGTGACGCAAAAAATCGCCCACCGTCAGATCGACCTGGTTTCCAGTCGAGACCGCATAGCGCGGGCTGAGCCAGTCGAGCTTGCTCATGCGCGTGATCATGAACGCCCCGCTCTGGCTGATCAGCGCCACGTTGCTCTTGCCGTCGCTGCGCAACGGCAGCTTCGTCTGCGGAATGAACAGCGTGTGGTAGCTGCCCGGCTGCGACACGATCCCCAGGCAGTTCCCGCCGTTGACCACGAGCGGCTTGCCTGCCTCGCGCCCCTTGCGGATCGCCTGCTTCACGCGATCCTCGATGCTCTGTCCCCCTTCCTTCTCGCCCATGCCCCCGGCGATCAGGATGACCCCCACCGCCTTGTCGTGGGTCGCGAGCTGCTCGATGATGTCGGCCACCTGATCGGCGCCCACCGCGAGCACGAACAGATCCACCCGCTCGGGGAGATCCTTGATCTCCGGCACGCACCGCACACCGTCGATCTCCTGGCAATCGGGGCGAACCACGTACGCCTTCGACTTGTCGAAGCCCACCTCGAGCATGTTGCGCAGGATGATGCGCCCCATGTTCATCCCCTTGGACGACACGCCGATGATGCCGATGCTCCGCGGCTCGAGCATCGGGCCAAGGGAACTGATCGGGCGCGTGATCGGCAGCTCGGGTCGAGGCCCGAACTTCAAGAGCCCGTCGAGCGCCACCAGCTCCCCGCGCACCACGCCGAAGGGATTGACCTCCAGCTCGGTGATGGTCCACGAGCGCGACTCCACCCCGAACTGGCCCGCGATCTGCTGGAACCCTCCGACGACCTTCCGCACTGCGTCGTCGTCCACCAGCCTCTTGCCCGCACGCGTCCGCCCCGCGAGGCGCTGCCACGCGAGCGTCGGACGGAACAGCTCGAGCATCGATGCCGCGTCGAGCTGTGTCGCGCTTCCGGTCACGACGGCGAGCCCCTTGTGGCAAGCGTGGCCGAGCAACTCCGTGTCGATGCCGCCGACGCCCATCGTCAGCACGTGGCCGAACTCGCGGTTGTACTGCAGCCCGACCAGAACCTCGTTGCCTGGGCCTTCGCCTTCGAAGCGAAGCATCTCCACGACGAGCACGCCGCGGATGTCCGCGAGGATGGCGTCCTCGAGCGGCTTGCCCGACAGGCCGCGATAGCACTTGGGAGCGTGTCCCGGCCGGGCCTCGAGCGAGCGGGCGTATCGCTGCGGGACTTCCTGCAGCATCTTGCGTGCGGCCTCGGCGACGGCAGCGGCGGAAGCCTCGACCTTCACGACGCCGCCGACGTCGGTTTTGTGGGCGATTTCGGGGGAGACGATCTTGACCACGACACGCTCGGAGCCGAGGGCTCGGAGGGCATCGGGATCGGGTGCGGCGCCGGGAGCGAGCAGGTGGAAGCGGGGGACCGCGCAGCCCGCAGCGGAGAGGACCTGATAGACCTCGTGCTCCAGGAGTTGGAACCTCTTCTCCGAAGCAGCAGCGTCCAGAATCGACTTGATGCGCTCGACTTCGATGGTCATGGCACTTGCCTCGTGCTTGGGGTCGACGGGAGGGGGCGCTGCGAGAGCAGCGTGCGATCAGGCCTTGAAGAGCAGGGACGGGAGCTGGTCGCCGGCGCTGGGTGCGGAGGCGGCGATCTGTCGCGCCACGTCCGCCGAGCCGTTGATCTTGCCGGCAGCGTCGGAAGTCAGCGCGGCGAGCACCGCGGGGCCGACCGGCTGGGCGAATAGATCCTTCCACACAGCGACCGCGTCGGGCGCGAGCACTCCGCCGATGAGGCGAGCGATCAGCGCGCGGGTTTGACGGCTCGAGATTCCGGCCGCAAGGCAGGCGCGATACGCCGAGCCGGCGGCCTTGCCTGCGCGGAAGGCATCGACGTTGGTCTTCTGGATCTTCTCACCCTTGGCGGCGAAGGCCTCGCGGATGCCGCGCTCGAGCAGCTCCTCCTGTAGCCCGAGGAACGGGCTGCCGGCGCCGAGCAGGACCATGTTCTGGGCACGGCCGCTGCCGGCCTGCCGAGCCAGCTTGTCCGCCGGCACCAGGGTGTGATTCGGCAGCGTTGCGATGGCGTCGAGAACGCTGTCGATCTCGGGGTAGTCCGGGACGTTGACGTACGGGTCGGTGGAGCTGACGACGGCGCCCGAGGGGGCGAGGAAGTCGACGTAGCGCAGGGACTCGACCGGCTCGATGGCGAGCACGAGGGTGCCTCGTCCCTTGGGCACCAGGTCGCTGTGGACGGTGGAATCCGAGACGCGAAGGTGGGAGATGACTGCGCCGCCGCGCTGGCTCATGCCGTGCACCTCCGCCTGCTTGAACTTCAGGCCCTGCCAGATGGCAGCCATGTCGATGACGAACGAGATCGAGACGATTCCCTGTCCGCCGACGCCCGCGAGGATGATGTTGGTCTCCATGGTGTCACTCCGTCGGGATCCGAACCGTCACTTCTTCTTCGCCGTCACCACGCACTCGCGCGTGGGGATGATCACCGAGAGGCCTTCATAGGCCACTTCCCGGCGGATGATCTCGAGGTTCTGATCGTGGAACTTGCGATGGGCCTGAAGCACGTGGACGTGCTCTGGATCGACTCCGAGTCCCTTGACCACGTTGACCAGGACGCCGTCGGCCATGCTGTCCTGCCCGCCGGTCATCGCCGTCGTGGAGTTGTCGAGAATGAACACCGTCATCGGAGTGTTCTGCTGCGCGGCGCCAATCAGCGGAGTCATCCCCGAATGGATGAAGGTCGAGTCGCCGATGGTGCACAACACCGGCCGCATGCCTGCCTGCGCAGCGCCCATGGCCATGCTGATGCTCGCTCCCATGTCGATGCACGAATGGATCGTCTGGTAGGGCGGATACGCCCCGAGCGTGTAGCAGCCGATGTCGCCGAACACTCGCGTCTCCGGCAGCTCGTCCATGATCTCCCGCACGATCTGGTACGAGTCGATGTGCGGGCAGCCGTCGCACAGCCGCGGCGGACGCGCCGGAAGGTGTACCGTCGGGATGCTCTGCCGCGTGACCGCCGGCATCCCCAGCGCTTTGCGCACGATGTCCGGATTCAGCTCGCCCGTGCGCGGCACCGCGCCGTCGAGCCTGCCGTGAATCGGCTTCGGAGCGCCCAGCAGCCCGATGATCTGCCCCTCGATGAACGGATAGCCGTCCTCGAGCACGAGCACCTCGTCGACCGCATCGACCAGCTCGCGCACCAGACGCTTCGGAATCGGGTAGGCGCCGATCTTGAGGATTGACGGCATCTCCGCGCCGTCGCCGTAGTTCTCGCAGACGTAGTTGTAGGCGACTCCGGCTGCGATGATGCCGAGCTTGCGGCTCTTGGGGTTGAGCTTGAGCTGGTTCCAGCGGCACGACTCGCTCCACGCGAGCATGTCGGCCTGCTTGTCCGCCAGCGATGCGAACAGGCGGCGCGCGTTCGCCGGCAGCAGGGTCCAGTCCGCCGGACGCTCCGACGGGCGCAGCGGGTTGGGCTCTCGGCGCGGCGCGAGCTCCACGCCGCTGCGGCTGTGTGCCAGTCGCGTGACCATCCGGATCATGATCGGGAGCCGAAGCTTCTCCGACAGATCGTAGCCCTCGCGAGTCATCTCGTAGGCCTCCTGCCCCGTGCAGGGCTCGACCGCGGGAATCATCGCGAACCAGGCGTAGATGCGGCTGTCCTGCTCGTTCTGGCTGCTGTGCATCCCGGGATCGTCCGCCGAGCACACCAGCAGCCCGCCGTCCACTCCCGAAACCCCCGAGTTCATAAACGGGTCCGCTGCGACGTTGAGCCCCACGTGCTTGAACGAGACGAGGGCCCGACGCCCCGCGTAGCTCATGCCGAGAGCCTCCTCGTACGCGACCTTCTCGTTGGCGGACCACACGGCGTGCACGCCCCCCTCTCCGACGGGCGGCCCCTTGTGCGTCTCGCGATGAACAAACTCGAAGATCTCGGTGGCCGGCGTCCCGGGGTACGAATACGCCCCGCTCAGTCCGGCGTGGATGGCGCCGAGGGCAATCGCCTCGTCACCGAGCAACGGCCTGCGTTCCATGGTGCCTCCGTGCTTCGCTTCGCGCGCGGGCAGGTTTCGTGATCGTCAGCCCGGGCAAGCTCGGCATTACCGTGTCGGTCCCACGAAGTAAACGATCTTGTCGGCTACGGAACGCAGCCTTTTCCTGGCCTCGTGCGCTGCCCTCACGCCGTTGCGATCGCCCCCCTCCACAGGCCCATTCCACCCCTCAACGCCCCTGCCGATCCCGCACGTGCTTCTCCAGAAACGCCAGCGCTCGCTGCAGATAGTCCCTTCGGTTCGCCTCCCGCCGGAACCCGTGCCCCTCGTCCGCGTACAGCACCAGCTCCGCATGACCCCCGTGGGACCGCACCGCCTGCTCGAATGCAACCGACTGCGCACTCGGCACCGCTCGATCCTGCTCGCCGTGGAACAGCAGCACCGGCGCCTTCACCTCCCGCGCGTCCCGCAGCGGCGAACGCTCCCTCCACAATCGCGCAGCCCCCGGCAGCGGCCCGATCAGCGTGTCCTGGTAGTGCCGCTCGAAACGGTGCGATCCAAGCATCGCCTCGTACAGCTCCCCGATCCCGTACGAGACCACCCCCGCCGCCCAGAAGTCCGCGTCGATCGTCAGCGCCCGCAGCGCCGTGTACCCTCCTGCGCTCCCCCCCAGGATCGCGATGCGCCCGCGCTCCGTCGCCCCCCGCTCGATCAACGCCTCCGCCCCGGACCGAGCATCCTCCACGTCCACCACCCCCCAGTGGCCGTTGAGCATGTCCTGGTACGCACGCCCACGCTGCGTGCTCCCTCGATGGTTGACCGACAGCACGTGCCATCCTCGCGTCGCGAAGTACTGCGCCGTCGCGTCGTAGCCCACCTCCGACGCCGAGGTCGGACCGCCGTGCACCATCACGATCGCCGGCGCAGCCGCTCGGCCCCGCGCCCGCGTCCAGATGCCCCACACCTCCGTCTCGTCGCGCGCGCGCCACGAGATCACCTCCACCGGGGAGAGCGCAGCGGGATCCCACGGACCCGGTTCGGTCGTGGCACGAACTATCTCGGGGCCGACCACCGACGGTCCCACCTCCCGGCTGACCAGCACCGGTGGCGTGCCCGGCGAGGAGCCGACACAGGCGATCCGGTCCCGCCCCCCGCCCCCGCCATCGAGGCAGGTGAAGCCCTGGATCGATGACAGCGCGCTGTCGATGGGACGCACGGCCCCGGTGTCCACCTCGACGGACAGCAGCCGCGCCTGCCCGCAGAGGCGCGACACGACGTACAGGAGTCGTCCGCCCTGACCGAGCCCCATCGGTGTCATCCGCTGCACCCAGTTCGGGCTCCCCACCTCCCCGCCCGTGTCCGCGATCTGCCGCGCCTTCATCGTCTGCAGATCCAGCTCCCATGGAGACCGCCAGCCGCTCTCGTCGCTCGTGAAGAGCAGCCGGCGTCCGTCGGGATGGGCCATCGGAAACGCCAGGTGGACCCCCGGCCTCGCGAGCGACGTGATCGACACCGGGAGCGCCTCGTGCAGCGCGCTGCAGTCCGCCAAGGGGCGCGCGAACCGTGCGATGCGCAGCTCGCTCTCGTCCCATGGCATCACCCGCGGCGACCACGTCTGCCATGCGCACCACGCTCCCCGCGGCCCCAAACACGGATCTCCCGCGAATCCAAGGCTCCCCTCCAGCCTCACCGGCCACTGCCGGCCGTCCGTCGAGCCCAGCGCAATGAACCCCTCTCCTGCGTGCTCCGCGACGTGGACCCCCCAGCGCCCGCACTCGCTCGTCACCGGCGCACCGACCCCGTCGATGGCCGGTCCGAGCTGCACGACGCGCCCGCCCCGGAGATCCACGCACGCGAGCCATCCTTCGCGGGTGGGCACTACGAGCCGATCGCCCCGCAGGCAGAACAGGCCCCCACCGTAGCCGACGCCGCCGCAGGGGGAGGGCTCGATGCAGAGGGTCTCCCTCAGGCCAGTCGCCAGCAGCACCCGATCGATGCTCGTCTTGCCGTCTCCCGACGCGGCGAAGAGCAGGCTTGTGCCGTCCTCCGCGAAGGCGGGCTCGCTCAGGCTGCGCTGCAGGTACACGCGGTGGGCTGGCAGGCTGGGGGCGTGGTCCACGCAGGCACGCTAGCATTCCGGGGCTAGGGTTTGGCAGGCCTCGTCCGGACGCCTCCCCCCGGAGCTCATCGCGGTTGCTTGACTCCGTGCGACGAACGTTCTTCCCTTGGGGCGTTGGGATGCGCGCGGGGGTGACTCGTGCGCAGGAAGCTTTCTGCATTTCGAGGTGCCGGATGAATACGACCAGCTTGTGGAACGCGCGCTTGGGACGTGGCTTGGGGTTCGTGGCGCTGGCGGCGGTGGCCATCATGGGCGGCCTGCCAGCGTGCGGCGGCGATGATGCCGATGCCGCGTCGTTCACCCCCGGAACGGGGGGCGGCGGCGGAAGCGCGGGGGCGGCAGGCAGCGCCGGATCCAGCAGCTGCAGCGCGCCCAATCAGCTGTGCTCCGGCGTGTGCACGCCGGTCAACCTCGACGTGAACAACTGCGGGATGTGCGGGAAGAAGTGCGCTGCCGGCGAGGTGTGCTCCAACGGCGCGTGCGCGCTCACTTGCGGTGGCGGCACGACCAAGTGCGGCGACAAGTGCGTGGACACCGCGAGCGATGAGGTCAACTGCGGAAGCTGTGGCAACGCCTGCAAGTCGGGGGAGATGTGCTCCGCCTCGAAGTGCGCGGTCACCTGCTCGGGCGGAACGTCGAACTGCGACGGCAAGTGTCTCGATCTCAACAGCGATCCCGCCAACTGCGGCGCGTGTGGCAAGGCGTGCGCCTCCGGCGAGGTCTGCTCGGGTGGCAAGTGCGGCAGCCAGTGCACGGCGCCGCAGATCAACTGCAACGGCAAGTGCACGGACACCAACCTCGATCCCGCGAACTGCGGTGCGTGCGGCACGCAATGCAAGGCTGGCGAGCTGTGCTCTACGGGCGCCTGCGCCGCCAACTGCGGCGGCGGCACTACCGCTTGCGGCACCAAGTGCGCCGACACCGCCATCGATCCGGCCAACTGCGGAGCCTGCGCGAACGCCTGCGGGCAGGGCGAAATCTGCTCCGCGGGAACCTGCGCCTCCTCCTGTGGCACCGGCACCCTGCTCTGCGGCGGCAAGTGCGCCGACATCAACAACGACCCGATGAACTGCGGAGCCTGTGACAACAAGTGCGGCGGAGGCCAGATCTGCTCCGCAGGCAAGTGCACCTGCGCCGCCGGTCTCACCCTCTGCAACGGAAGTTGCGTCAACACCGAGAAGAACGCCTCGAACTGCGGCACCTGCGGGAAGGTCTGCGCCTCCGGCGAAACCTGCGTCAACAGCATCTGCTCCACCGGCCAGTGCCCCGGCGGCCTCGTCAAGTGCGGCGTCGATTGCGTCAACCTCTCCAACGACGCTGCCAACTGCGGAGGCTGCGGACAGGCTTGCACCGGCGGCAACTCCTGCGTGGGCGGCACGTGCTCCACCTGCGACAGCGCCACGACCGACTGCGACGGCGACGGCTGGCTCGTCTCGGAAGGCGACTGCTGCGACAAGCCCGGCCTCTGCGGCTCCGACCCCTCCAAGGTCAACCCGGGCGCGATCGAGGTCGTTGGCAACGCCATCGACGACAACTGCAACAACAAGACCGACCTGTTCGACATGGAGGACACCGTGCCGTGCGACTCGGCGCTCACCTCCAACCCCCAGATGCCTGCCGACTACGCCAAGGCCCTCGGCGTCTGCCGAACCACCGAGGAGAACCCCGGCGACAAGAAGAACCGCACCTGGGGTCTCATCGACGCCAAGGTCGTCCGTGCCGACGGTTCCCCGCTCGGTGACTGGGGCGCCGTCTCCATCCGCGACAAGTTCGGATCCATCCAGCCCGCCCCCCTCGAAGGCGGCCGTGTCGTCGTGCTCTCCAGCGGAATCTCAGCCGATTCCTCCCAAACGAACCCCGGCCCGAACATCGACCCGGGTGACACGAACGTGTCCTCCTCCCACACCCCCTCCAGCTCCGTGAGCATCTCCAACTGCTCCCAGCCCTACTGCGTGAAGGACTGGTACGCCACGCCCAACCTGCCCCTCAAGCCTGCCAACGGTCTGCCCGACTCACCCAGCTGCTCCTCGAGCGACAGCAGCACCGCGAATGACTCGGTCATGATCGTCCTGCGCATGCGCGCCCCGACGAACGTCCGAGCCTTCTCCTTCAACTCGTACTTCTTCTCCGCCGAGTACCCCGAGTACGTCTGCTCGAGCTTCAACGACCAGTTCATTGCCCTCGTCGATACCCCCAGCGGCACGCCCGCACCCATCCCGAATCCCATCGACAAGAACCTGATGACCTACACCAACGCGGGGCAGCAGTGGCCGATCGGCATCAACATCGCCCACGACACCAGCCTCTTCGCCGTGTGCGAATCGCAGACCGCGAACCCCTCCTGCTGGGAGTCCGACGTGAGCTCGTTGTCCTGCGGGCTCGGCCCCGACCAGCTCACCGGCACCGGCTTCGATCAGCTCACCGGCGGATGCCGGATCGGTGGCGGAACCTATTGGCTCACCACCGCCGGCAACGTCATCCCCGGCCAGGTCGTCGAGCTCCGCATCGCGCTCTGGGACGTCGGCGACTCGATCTACGACTCCCTCGCGGTCATCGACGGCTTCAAGTGGCTTGCCTCCGCCACGCTCCCCGGCACGGGCAACTGACCTCCCTCCGGGGGCGTCCGCCCACGCGCTTACTCCCCGCACAACCCGCACGAAACTTTGCCCGATCCTCGGCACCGTGGCACTGCCGTGACCATGTCCCGTGGTGTAATCGCCTCGCATGCTGCCCTCTCGCTCGCGGCTGTGCTCCTCTCGTCGCCCCCCTCGCACGCGGGCAACCCCAACGCCGTCAAACCCTCCGACTACGCGACCACGCCCGTCGCGCGCTACGCTTCCATGGAAGGCTCCGCCTGCCTTCAGGAGCTCCGCTCTCGCGGTGTCCAGTTCTCCCCCGTCCCCTCCGTCGCCGGCGTCGATACCCCCGTTCGCATGCTCGGCTCGCTGCACGGCGTGCGCTTGACACAGCTCGGTCGTACGCCCGACGAAGCCCTCAACTCCGATGGTGGAATCGCCGACTGCAGGCTCGTGCTCGCGCTCGACGACTTCGCTGCGAAGCTCTCCGCGCTCGGCGTGGTCGAGATGGGCTTCCTCGGCGCCTATCGTCCCGACGCGGGCGGAAACGCCAAACCCGGGGAGCGTCATCCCGCCGGCCTCGCGATCGACGTGGCATGGTGGAAGAGGCAGGACGGGCGCGATCTCAACGTGCTTCGGGACTTCCAAGGGCGTGTGGGTGCGGTCACGTGCGGACCCCGCGCGGAGACCCCCAGACAGCAGTCCGCTCAGGCCGCGCAGCTGCGTCACCTCGTCTGCGAAGCGGCTTCCGACAGGCTCTTCAACCTCCTGCTCACGCCCAACTACAACCGCGACCACCACGATCACGTCCACTTCGAGGTCCGGCGGAACATCGACTGGATTCTCGTCCAGTAGCGCGACCCGCAAGCTTCACCCGCCCCCCCTCGCCCCACAACCTTTGCCTTGCCCCGCGCGGCAGCGCGTCTAAGGTAGGGAGCGGAACGCCGTGGGCGACCAGGCCACCGATGCAGCGGGCTCAACCCCCCAACAACCCGTTGCGGGCAAGGCCAGGTTCCGGCCAGAAGGACTGTCGCTGCGACGTCTCGCTCGCGGCACCGTCGCCGTCCTGGGCCTGACCAGCGTATTCGCCATCGCTGCCGCTTCTGGCCTCGTCCTCCACATCCAGCTCCCTCCCATGCGACGCCTCTTCGCGCGCGTGGCCCTCGGCCTCGTCAACGATTCGATCCAGGGGCGCATCGAGGTCCAGTCCGTCGATCACCTCCGCACCAACAGCTTGGAAGTCCGCGGCGTTCGCGTGCTCGATCCGACCGGCCGCGTCGTCATCGACGCCGACCGCCTCCAGGCCTACGTCGCCACCGGTGCCTTGATCGGGTCGGCCCTGCGCGGGTCGGGCGATATCCTGGTCCGCATCCCCCATGTGCGCAGCGATCGCATGGCCGTCCAGCTCGAGCAGCAGCCCGATGGCGGGCTGTCACTCGTCCAGGCCTTCCTGCCACGCCCCAAGCCTCCCGGACCTCCCGCCCCTCCGTCGGCCAAACCTCCCCGCCACGTCGTCGTGGACCTCCCCGTCATCGAGATCGGCGGTGTCGCGGCCTACGGCAACATGGCCGCGACGGGTCCCATCGACGCCGAAGTCCGCTCCGCGCGCGGCGCGGTTCACGTCGACTCCGAGCGCGTGAGCGTCACCCTCGAACCCTCCTCCCTCATGGCGCGCAAGCCCCTCCCCGTTCCGGCCAGCGGCATGGTCAAGCTCGACGTCCGCTCGCCTGGCGCCATCTGGGGATCGTTCGCGGGGCAGGCTGGCGACATCGAGCTGTCGATCGACGCGAAGCTCGACGGTCGGAAGCTCGACGCCACGGTGACTGTCCCATCGGCGCGTGGCGAGACGCTCGGCGCGCTGATCCCGTCGATCGCGCTCAAGAGTCCGGCGTCGGGACGCATCGAGCTGCATGGCGACGTGGCGAAGCTCGACTCCCTGGTGCACCTGGACTCGGGCACGGCGCGGATCGATGCGCGCGGACCGTTGATTACGACGGGAAAGCCTCGCGCCGAGCTCGACGTAGAGGCGCGCGGCGTCGATCTCTCGACGATCCTGGTCGACGCCCCTCCGTCGCTGCTGAGCGGCGATGCACACGTGGAGGTGTCGCTTTCGGGGACGCCGACGGTCAAGGCTTCGGGCAGCACGATGCCGGGGGCGATCGCGGGGATCGAGCTGCCCGGCTCCGACTTCGAGGCGAGCTTCGAGGGTGGCAAGCTGCAGGGCAAGGCCTCGGTGCACGAGCCGGGCATCCCGATCGATGCTACGTTCGAGATCGAGAAAGGCGCGGTATCGTTGACCGCAAGCTCGAGAATCGCCTCGCTCGATGCGGCTCCGAGACTGCAGCGCGCGGCCAGGGGAAGCGCGACCGCGCGCCTCTCCGCAAGCTGGCGCGAAGGACAGCTCGATGCCGTCCTCGCCGGCGACTTCTCCGGCTTGTCCCGCGACCCGATCGGCGTGCGCTCGGGCCGCGTCAACGCGCACGCATGGGGACCTCCGTCGAGCCTGGCCGTGAACGCGATTGTCACAGGAGCCGGCATCGACGCCGCTGGCCTCCAGTGGAAGGAGGGCAACCTCATGGTCCGCGGCCCCGTGCGCGCTCCTCGCGTCGAGGTTCACCTGCGCGGAGATGCCCTCCCCAACGTCGACAGCTCCCTCGCGCTGTCCCTCGGAAAGCGCGTCGCGGTGAGCGATCTGAAGGTCGAACTCGGCAAGGGGCGCGAGTCCTTCGCCTTCCACTCCGAGCACGTCGAGCTCGGCGGCGGCTCGGTCGACTTCGGTGGAATCGCCATCGACGGCCTCGGTGAGCCGATGGATGGCGTGGTGAGAGTCGGCACCGACGGGTTCGACGTGCGGCTTGTGTCCACCGGCGTGGACCTCGGCAAGCTCGCCGACGTCGTCGGCGTTCGCGGACCCAGGTTGAGCGGGACCGCGGCGATCGACATCGACGTCCGCAGCGCCGGCAAGCAGTCCAACGGGTGCGTGAAGATCGACGTCAGCAAGGGGCTGGTCGATCCGCTTCCCTTGGAGATCGGGGGAGCGATCCGCGCGCGGCTCGCGGGGTCGCACGTGGAGTTTGACGCGGCGCTGGCTGCGGGCTCGAAGCCGGCGGTGGCGCGCGAGACGGGCGACGCCTGCATGGCCGAGTTTTCGATTCCCGACGGGGCGGTCGTCGCTCTCCGTGCCGATGGCGATCTCGCCCTCGCGGGCACGCCGATGAAAGCCAGCTCGTGGCGCGACGCCACCGGGACGGCGAGGCTCACGGAGCTGGGCATCGATCTCGAGCAGGTCAAGAAGGCGTTCGGGATGATCGAGATGCTCACGAAGGTCGAGCTCCCCGGGCTGGGAGGGCGGATCAAGGCCGCCGCGGAGATCACGCGAGCCGACGCCAAAGCGCCTCCTGCGGTGTCGGCCAACGTGAGGACCGAGCAGTTCAACCTCACCACGGGCTCGGGGACGTCGAAGCTGAACCTCACCGGCCACGACCTCAGCGTCGACCTCAAGCTCGATTCCTCGGGCCTGCTGAACACGAAGGCCTCGGTGTCGGCCACAGGCAAGCAGCCTCTCGTGCGACTCGACTCCAACACCCGGTTGAACTGGGGGCCGCTGCTCGACGATCCGAAGTCGTGGCGCCGGGTGCTGAACGAAGCCCAGACCCACGCCCTGGTCAACGTGCCTCAACAGCCGCTCTCATCGGCCCTGGCCCCGTGGCTGGGTGAAGGGGCACCCCAGCTCCCTCTGCAATCCGCCAACGTCTCGCTTGGTGCCGAGATCAAGGGGACCATCCTCGCGCCCCAGATGGGCCTTCGTGCGTACGTCGACCGCCCCTCGTACTCCGGCGAGACCCTCCCCGCCCTCGTGTGCATCGAAGGATCCTACGACGGCACCGACGGCATGCTGCGGACGGTCCTGCGCAGGGGAGGAGTGGATCTGACTCGCCCCGGCGTCTGCTCGCCGACCCCGGCGCTCACCGCGCCAACCGAGCGGGTCCAGGACGTCGGCATGGTGCTCGCCACGTTCCAGGTGCCGTGGGATCAGTTGACCAAGGCGAGGAGCCTGGAGCAGGTCCCGCTCCGCGCCGACGCGCAGTTCAAGATCGACGGGTTGCCGTTGGCAGAGATGGTGGACGGCGCCGCGCAGGGATTGCTCAACGGCTCGGGCGGAGTGCGCGGTCTCGGACGGGACGCGAATCCTGAACTCGAGGTGAACCTGCAGGTCCAGGGCTTGCGCGTCGGGAGCGCCTTCGCCTACGACAGTGGCTCGCTCTCGCTGCGCGCCGACGGTGGAGGCATACGCGGCGGAATGGACCTGGTCGATGCCGCGCGCGGCGCCGACAAGGGTGCGGCCGGACGTCTCGAGGCCGACTTGAGCTCCCCTCAAGCCCTGACCTGGGTGGGCGGGTGGATGCCCCAGCCCTCGACGGGACAGGACCTCCACCTGCGGGTCAAGCCGAGCCGCTTCCGTGCCTCCAGCCTCACCCCCTTTGTCACTCCGGTGCTCAGCTACGTCGAGGGCGATATCACCGGCTACGTCGATGCAACGATCGCCACCGGAGGTCGCCCGTCGCACATCGACGAGGTCTTCCTCTCGCTCTCGGGCGGCGCGTTCCAGATTCCCACCGTCGGACAGGAGTTCATCGACGTGTCCGCGAACGTGCGAACCGCTGCGCGCGATCAGCTGCTTGTCGAGGGATTCCGAGCCAAGGCGGTGTCGGGACAGGTTGCGGCCACCGCGGCGATCACCATGCAGGATCTGCAGCTCAAGCGGGCCACGGCTGGGTTGTCGACGAACGAGGCGAACAAGATCCGACTGACGCTTGAAGGCGTGCCGATGGGCGACGTATGGGGCACGGTCTCGATGACGATGGATGCCCGGCCAGATCGCAACGACGTGAAGGTCGACCTGCGCGGCGTGAATGTCGAGCTCTCCGAAGCCGAGGAACGCACCGTCCAGGATCTCGCGTCCAACCCCGAGGTCGTCGTGGTGCCTTCGGTCGGGGCCATGCGCACCACGCAGTGGGGGTGGGTGACTTCCGCGGAACCGCAGCAGCAACCCGCACGCCCCTGGTACGTCACCGTGGGCTTCGCCAATCCCGTCAACATCATCCGCCAGGGCATGAGGTTCTCCGTGACGTCGTTGCAGGACGGCAGCGAGCCCCTGGTCGCGATGTACCCCGACCCGCAGACCGGCGGCCTGCGGCTCACCGGCAAGGTGAGGGTCGCCGACGGACGCGTCGACATTGTCGGCAAGCACTTCAACATCGAGTCCTACCGCGCGCAGGTTGCCTTCCAAGGTGCAGCCTCCAACCCCGAGCTCAACGTCACCGCGCGCTGGGATGCTCCCGACGGCACGCGCGTGTACGCCGATGTCACCGGAAAGCTGCAGACCATGAACGTCCAGCTCCGCTCCGATCCGCCCCGCCCCCCAGGCGAGATCCTGGCGTTGATCCTCGTCGGAGAGAGCTCCACCGACGCGTCCTCGTCCGCCTTGACGAGCGCCGAGGCGAGCCGGGCCGGAGCCGGCGTCGGTACCGGCGTGGCTGCCGCCGGCTTCAACCAACTGCTCGCCGAGGTCGCTCCCGTCGGCATCTCCACCCGCGTGGATACCTCGCAGCGCAACAACGTGCGCCCCACGGTCATCGTGGACATCGCACGCAACATCTCGGCGGAGGCCACCGTGAACACGGGCGCGGTGCCCCTGGGCCAGAACCCCGATCGCTACCTGCTGACGCTCGACTGGCGATTCCTGCAAGCGTGGTCCCTGCGAACGACCGTGGGTGACGCCGGAAGCTCGATCCTCGATGTGCTGTGGACCCACCGATACTGAGCGACGCACCAGCGCCGCGATCCTGCCGTTCGCGGTGATCTCGCTCGCCGCCTGCGCCCTCTCGTGCCGCTCGGACCACAAGGTCTCCCCGTGGATCGACGACCTCCGGCTCGACTCCATCGTTCCTCCCCCCGACCTCGAGCAGCAACTGCAGCGAGTCGACCGCGAGATGACGAGCGAGCAGATGGTCCGTCAGCACGAGCTGAAGGGCCGTTTCTCCGACGGAACATCGTTCGTCATACGAAGCTTCGTCGGCCAGGACCCCGTGCGCCCCACTTCGCGCCACGCCATCCGGGTCGCCACGGGTCACGGCGTGATCCTCGCCCTGGGCCCCGCGCAGACTGGCGGCGCCACCCGGCCAACGAGGACCGAGCTCGTCGCCGCACTCGTCGATGGCGGAGCGTGGGTCTCGGGGTCCGACCTGAACGGCGACGCCTGCCCCGACGTCGTCGTCCGCGGCGAAGACCACTCGATCGAGCTGTGGTGCCTCATGCCCAGAGGCGCCTCTCCCTATCCCGTGCGGTCCAGGATCGCCCCGGACCGCGCGATTGACATCGACGACGACGGGCGTCCGGAGCTCGCTGGAGCCGTGGTTCTCCCCGGCCCCGATCCGATCGCCCCGTCGATCCTCGAGGTCATGAGCTTCCAACAGGGCGCGTATCGCAACGACACGGAAGTGGTCCGCGCGTGGCACTCGCGCGAATGGGGCAGGCTCACGGCGCCTCCCCCGGACGGGGGTGTGCCCGCATCCCGGGGCAGGGAGCTGGCGACGGCCATCGAGGTTGCGTGGCACGGCCTCCGCTCGGGACGCGGCGCGGAGGCGCTCGGCGCGCTGGACGCGGTCGCTCGCGAGCGCGCACCGTTGCCGTCCGGGCAGGCTCAGGCCTGGGTCCGGTGGAGGGGATGGCTGCAGGACCTGCCCAGGTGACGTCCCAGCTCCACGCATCGCCGCGAAATGGTGTCTTGTGACGCGCGGGCACTTTGTGTACACCGGGCGCGCACGGACAACCTGACGGGGAGTGGCCATGTCGATTCATCGTCCCAAGCGCGTGTCGTTCCGCTCGAACGGCCGTGATGCGTCTGCGTCCGAATCCTCGAAGGAAGCCAACGCGCCCGAGTGGGCGCAGGCGGTCGAGGGCAAGGGGCCCAAGGACTTCAAACCCTACGCCGTCAACACCACGTTCGCGCAGGGCGAGCTCGTCAAGCACGCGAAGTTCGGCGACGGCATCGTCGTCTCCGTCGAGTCGGGCAAGATCGAGGTCCTCTTCGAGAGTGGTCCTCGCAAGCTCGCGCACGGCGTCGGCTGACACCTTCCGACACTCCCTCGAACGCATCGCACGAGCGTTCCGCTCGTGCGGCTCAGCGCGTCGCTTCGCGCTCCGCCTTTTCGCTGGCCGGGTACGTCGCGACCAGTTGAATCGTGTACACCGCGTATTGGTGCGGCAGCGTGTCCCAGTCCGGTGTGGGCATCGCCCGCGATACGCACTCGATGACGGGCGCCGCTCGCTTGCTCCGGATCGTCCCGCTCCGCCCGGCCCATAGGTGCACCGACCGCTTCTTGTGATCGACTTTCAGCGCGAAGCTCACGGTGCCCCCCTTGGGCGTCTTGGGGGCGCACGAGACGTTCTCGAGCACCGCCTTGACGAGCGCGTCCTCGAAGAAGACCTGCCGATCGCACTGGTCGGCGGAGGTCCTCCCGGGACCCGGACGCTGGCACTTCACCACCTTGACCTTGTCGAGCGAGATCTCGTTCGTCGACACCGTCCCCCCGTCGAGCGCGGTTGCAAGGGCGGTGGCCGCCGCATCCACAAGCGAGCCCGCGTCCGCCAACGCAGCATCCCCGCCGGCATCGGTGACCTCGGCCTTCGTCGGCTTGGGGCGTCTCCACAGGTACAGCGGTACCGCGACCAGCACCAGTCCCGCCACGAGCGCGATCAACAGCTGGATGCGCATCGGCCGGTCGCCCCGTCCGCCGGACGAGCCCGTGCCCAGGTGCCGGAAGGGCGCCGGCTGCGAAGGAGGAACGGAGTGATCGGGCGGACGCGCCATCGGATTCGAGCGTTTTACGCCCCAACGGCGGCCAGCCGCAAGGAAGGTTTGCGCAGGGACGTGATCGTGATGTCAGACTGGCGCGTCGTGCCCGGGGCCTTAACCTTTCCTGCGACTGCCTTTCTGAACGAAAGGGGCCTCGACATGACAGCAACTGGTTCCGCTGACACTTCCAACGTCTCCCTGCCGACCATGCGCCCCACTCGAAGTCGCCTCCTCGGCCTCCCCATCGTCGCGGACTTCGCAGCCCTGCTCCGCTTCTTCCGCGACGCCGACGCGTCGGTCGCGGGCAAGGCTTTCGTTCTGCTTGCGGTCGCCTATGTCATCTGGCCGGTCGATGCGGTCCCCGATGTCGCACCGGTGCTCGGGTGGCTCGACGACCTCGGTGTCGCCGCCCTGGCCCTCGCCTATGTCGCCAAGGTCGTGAAGCGGTACCGCACGGCATGACGCGTCGGTTCGCGCCCGGCGTCAGTCCTCCGGACGCTTGACCCGCACTTCCCGAAGGCGCGCACGAAACGCATCGTATCGCCCTCGCGCCTCC
The DNA here is from genome assembly GCA_964393505.1 of uncultured Polyangiaceae bacterium. GTDB lineage: Bacteria > Myxococcota_A > Polyangia > Polyangiales > Polyangiaceae > JACRCQ01. The sequence goes on along the minus strand of CAYMUE010000017.1, from coordinate 20,819 downwards.
TTCAACAACGCCTTGTCGTCCGACAGGTCGTTCTTCTCCCCAGGGTCCGCCGCCAGGTCGAAAAGCTTGAAGCTCACGCCGTTCGAAATCGTCAGCTTCTGATCTCCGTGAATGAACGCACGCCGATCGTCGTTGTTCGGCCCCGCAGGCATGTCCACCAACACGTCGCGCGCCGCAGGCTCCTGTCCCTTCGGCAGCACGATGTCCGGCAGCAACGACTTGCCCGAGACGAAGTCGTACTTGTCCTTGGGCTGGTCGATCCGAACCTGGAACAGATCCAGGATCGTGGGGACCATGTCGACCGCGCTCCGCCGCGCCTTGATGCGTCGCGCCGGGACCCCCGGAACGTGGAGCACGAAGGGAACGCGCACCAGCTCGTCCCAGACCTCGAAGCCGTGCCGGATCATGCCGTGCTCCTGGAACGCCTCGCCGTGATCGGAGGTGACGATGATCGCGGTCTTCGCGCCCCAGGGCTGCGCCTCCACGAAGTCGAGCAGCCGTCCAACGTTGTCGATCGTCCAGCGCACCTCGTGGTCGTACTTGTCCCGCATCTTGTTGCCGAAGTCCGGCGTGCCCTTGTGCGTGACGTAGTCGGCGTGCGGATCGAAGTAGTGGACCCATGCGAAGAAGCGCTTGCCCGTGTTCTCCTGCTTCCCGAGCACTCGGATCGCGGCGTCTGTCAACCGATCGGCCGACGACGTCGAGTCCTCTGTCGCGTCGTTGCCCCCCGGTGGCGCCCCCGACATGTCCAGCACGTCGAACCCCCTGCCCATGCCACTCCAGCCCTTGAAGTACCAGTGCGACTGCACGGAGATCGTCCGGATGCCTGCAGCGCTCAAGCGCTCCTGCACCATCCTGTCCGATTTGGGATAGGCGTTGTAGTGCGACCAGCCCCGGCTCGTCTCCGAGGGGTGCTTGCCGCTCATCAGCGGACCAATGCTCTTCCCCGTGTAGGAAGCCAGCGCGTAGAAGTGCTCGAATACCACCGACTTCTCAGCGAGGACGTCGAGACTCGGACTGATCGGACGCGGATAGCCCATGTAGCCCATGTCCCAACGCAGCGTGTCGATCGACACGAGCAGCACGTTGAGGTCCAACGGCAGCGTCGATGCCGCTTCCGCCGCCTTCTGTGCTGCGGGCTCCTGCGGCGCCTCCTCCCTGACCACCAGATCCGAGCCCGAACAGTCCTCGTCGACGCCGTTGTTCGGCGCGTCGCTCGCCATCGGATTGACTTCGGGGTTCCGGTCGTTGCAGTCCCCTCCTCCGAACCACGCACTCGCTCCGTCCCGGTCCCGGTCCGTCAGCTTGCGCTCCAAACGCAGCAAGGGCCGCCCCAGCGATGCCTCGCTCTCCAACACGCCCGCGACCTTCGCACCTTGCTCCAGCGACCGCGCCACCTGCACCGTCCACGCGAGTGGAAGCAGCGCGAGAACCAACGCGAGCCATGCGGGCACGCGACGGAACACCGGAGCGCCCAGCCACGCGCACGCCGCCACCAGCAACAGCAGACCCGGCGCCTTCAAATCGAGCTCGGCGCGCTTGAGCACGCCGAAGATCCCCATCCACCCGCCGTCTCCCCCCGTGGTTCCCGTTTGAATCCCCCACGCGAACAACGCCACCAACCCCGCCATGCTCGCTGGGATCGTCCATTGCGGCTTCACCGCCGCGGGCAGCGCAGCCCCCCGACCCGTGGCCCCCGCCACCAGTCCTCCACCCCCGAGCACGACGATCACGATCCCGATCCCGCACGCGATCGTACCAGCTGCCACCGCTGCACCGGATGACCCGGCCGCCGCGCCCCGGCTCATCACCAGGCGCGCGATGTTGGCGCTGGAAGCGACCCAGAGGCCGACCCCCAGGATTGCGAGTGGGACGAGCACTCCGCGACGAAGGCGATCCTGAGCCGACTGCGGCGAAAGCCACCGCGCGAGTGACGAAGCGGTCGGGGCCTGACCCGGGTGGGCGACGATGCCCAGCGCGGCTCCGACCAGAGCGACAACAAGAGCCGCGGGAGCGATGACCCCAAGGTCCGTGAGGGCGACGGAGAACAGCGACGGCGCGCGCCCCCGGTCCGTCACTCGCGCCAGGGCGAACTGTGCGTCGAGCAGAGCGACGACCAGCAGCCCCGCGAGACCGCCGAGCAACCCGCGGGAAGCACGGGCGAGCCAATCGCGGACCCCGCGGGAACCGGCCTGCGCGGTAGAGGAGCTGCTGCCACTCACCGTCCCGTCCTCCGCGTGCGGGATGGATGGGCAAGGGGATGGGCCTGGTCGTAGACTCTCATGAGGTGCTCGATCGAAACGTGGGTGTAGCGCTGGGTTGTCGAGAGGCTCGCGTGTCCCAGCATTTCCTGAATCGCACGCAGGTCGGCGCCGCCGCCGAGCATGTGCGTAGCACAAGTGTGCCGCATCGCGTGGGGATGCAGATCGGCTCGCCCCGCTCCCAACGCCCCGTACTTGTGCACCAGAAGTTGGAGCTCTCGCACGCCGATCCTCCGGCCACGCACCGACAGCAGCAGCGCACGCGGATCCTGCTCCCCGGTTCGAGGGTGGCGAAGATCGTCTCGCACCTGCAACCAGGCTTCGATCGCCTCCGCACACGGCGGGCCGAAAGGCACCACGCGCTCCTTGTTCCCCTTGCCGAGCACCCGGACCGTCCCCGCGTGGACATCGACATCCCCGAGGTCGAGCCCGGCGAGCTCCGATACCCGCAAACCCGATCCATATAGCAGCTCGAGCGCTGCGCGATCCCGACGCGAGCGCGCATCCTCACCGCTCGGTGTCTCCACCACCTCCCGGGCGGAGTCGACGTCGAGCAGCGTAGGCAGCGGGCGACGAAGCTTGGGGGTAGCGAGCTCCGCTGCGGGGTTCTTCTGGATGCGTCCACGACGCTGGTGGAACCGGAAGAGCGCGCGTGCCGCGGCGACCTTGCGCGAGACCGATGAGGCCGCGAGGCTCCTCGCAATCGTCCCCAACCAGGCGCGCAGCACGAAGATATCGATGTCCTCCAGCTTCAGCGTCTCCCGTCCCGTGCGTTCATGGACGAACGTCCCGAGCTGCGCGAGATCGCTGCGATAGGCTTCCACGGTGTGGCTCGACGCACGCTTCTCGTTGCGCAGGTGCAGCACGAAGCGCTCGATGTCCTGGGCAAGCGGATCGGGATCACCGGGCATGACGCATGTGGTTAGCACTGCCGCCCGGCAACCTCCAAGATTCCAGGCTGATCGGCTGGGTTCTCAGCCGCAGAGCCGGGTCACCTCCCGCGCCGCCTCGAGCGCGACCTCCACCTGATCCCCGAGAGCGTCGGCGTGCTTCCGCTCCCGCTCGGCGCGCGCACGGACCGCTTCCTCGTCGAGGGTGCGCTCCAACCGCCCCAGAGTCTCCGCGATCCGCACACCATGTTCGGAACCCGCATCGATCGCCCCGCAGCGCAGGTCCCGCAGCGTGTTGTCGAGCGACGACCGGAGATTGGCCGCCAAGAGCGGTGAAGTGCGGCACAGCTTCCGGCGGACCCGTCGCGCCTGGGCTGCGAGCCTTCCCGCGGGAGAGCGGGAGCGCCTGCGAAGGAGCACCGAGAATGTGGCGACCACGAGCGCAGTGAACAGCGTCGCGAAGAGGGCCGTGGGCGAAGGGAGCCATGCCGCGACGGCGGGCAAAGGAGTCCATGCGGAGGCAGCTTCGACGTTGAGGTCGAGCTGACCGGAGAGGGATGCCGCCCAGTCCGAAGAGCCGAGCAATCGGGAGCGGGCCTGGTGACTCAGGCGAAGCGGCAGGCACGGCGACGAAACCCCGAGAGCGTCACAGGCCGGCGCGGCACCGCCGGTAGCGATCGCGTGCACCTCGTGCGTGTGCACGTCGTGGGAGACGAGGTGGAATCCGCCGCCTTCGAGATCGAACAACCCCCCGGAGTCGACCGAAGGGCCCCCCGGGGCATCTACCGGCCAGAATGTCGCGGCGGCGTCGATCCGGGAACCGTCGTGACTCGAATACAGCGACCCCCGCAGCGTGATCTCATCGCCAGGCGCCGCGTCTACCGGAGTCGCGACCGCATCGAGGGCCAGGGGGATCGGGTCAGTCACGGCGAGCTCCGGAAGGTGAGGGGAGTGCGAAGGGTGGTCGCACGGGTGTGAAAAAATGCTGGCATCTTGACGTTATCGCAATCGACGCCCAGGCTACGGGCCGATGCCGCAGCGACAGCACTATCTGTTCGTTTGCCTCAACAAGCGTCCGGAAGAGAGTCCAAAGGGGTCTTGTGGGGCGAAGGGGTCCGAGGCGATCTACGACGCCCTGCGCAAGGGGGCGTTCGAGAAGGGGTTGCACCATCAGGTGGTGCGCGCGTGCTCCTGCAGCTGTCTCGACCTGTGTCACATCGGGCCTTCGATTTGCGTGGAGCCGGAGCACGTCTGCTATGGCCGCGTGAAGCTCGAGGATGTTCCCGAGATTCTGCAGGCGCTGGCTGAAGGTACCGTGGTGCAGCGCCTCGTGATTGCACCCGAGGAGTACGACCGGACGAAGAAGGGCTCGTGATCGCGGGGCACACAGAAGCCCGGGGGCAGCGCCCCGGCGGTCCTGAGCGGCAGGGAAGATCGTTTCGGAGGGACCGTAATAGGGGAGCGAAGCCGCTCACGCGGCGAACAAGAACGGCTGTTGAAAACTTCGTGCGATTCACAACACCGGGTATGCTGTCTCCCGGTATCCGGAGGGCCCGAGCCCTTCAGGAACGAATCCAGGTTTCTGTGCGAGCGCTCGTCGATTCCTGGTGAATCGATGAAGCCAGGGGAGCTTTGCCTCGCGCGATCTCGAATCGCGCGGTGGAATAGAGGAAAGGATCCAATCATGCGCAAGATGGTCGTTGCTTCGATGGCTCTCGGAATGCTTTTGGTGGCCGGTGCGGCCCAGGCTGAGGACAAGTTCGGGACCGGTATCATCCTCGGGGCGGACCGGCTCTGGGGCATCGGAATGTACTCGATGACGGAGACCACGAAGACCACGGGCCAGCCCGACGTGGAAACCAAGGAGAGCGCGACGCCGGTCAACCTGTTCTTCGGCGGTCAGCAGCCGTCAGTGTACTCAGTGTACCACATGCCGCGTCTAGCCTTCGATTACGGTCTGGGGAACGGGCTCACGGTGGGTGGTTCGCTCGGTTTCTCGACGATGACTCCGAAGTCCAAGCGGACGAAGCCCGAGGAGAGCCCTGAGCAGGAGGGGGCGAAGACGTCGGCCTGGTTCATCGCGCCGCGAGTGGGCTACGCGATCGAGCTCGCGGAGGGCATCTACATCTGGCCGCGAGCCGGCATCACCTACTACAGAGGCAAGTCCACGAGTACCGTCGACGGCGGCACGGCCTCCTACGACGTCGAGGCGACGCGCAGCGGCTTCGGCCTGAACGTCGAAGGCATGCTGCTTTGGTCCCCGGTTCCGCACTTCGGCCTGACGATTGGCCCGGTGATCGACTACACGCTTTCCGGCTCAACGGACAGGAAGATCACTCCCGCCCCCCCGGTAGCTGACGACTCGGAACTCTCCTTCAAGGAGCTGAACATCGGCCTCGCCTCGGGCGTCGTCGGCTGGTTCTGATTCCCAAGCAAAGGCGCTGCCGATCCGGCAGCGCCTCCCCACCTCCCCTCGTGCATCCCGGCTCCCATCCCGTCTGTCCGGACCTTCGCAACACTCGTCACCACCGCATCCGGAGCCGGCGCAACCGCGCCCCACGACCGACCCCCACCGCGCCATGCCGCTTGCGATGCTCGTCGCATGGGGCTATGGGCATGAGTCTCGACTCAACAAGCGGGGTCCACGCATGAACAACAAGATCCTCGGAACGCTTGCCGTCGCAGGGGCACTGCTCCTGACCTCCTCGGCTCAGGCCCAGGACCGGTTCGGCGCCAAAGGCCAGATGGCCTTCAGCGCCGACAGGCTCTTCGGCTTCTACGGCTACTCGGCCTCCACCTCATACGACGTGCCGAACGTCGGCGAGTACGAGTTCAAGCAGAGCGGCTCCGAGTTCAGCCTGCTGTGGGGCCCGTCCTCCGTTCCCGGGATCTTCGCCGTCAACCCCTACGCGACGCCGCGCCTGTCCTTCGACTACTTCGTGATCGACGGCCTCTCGGTAGGCGGCTCGATCGCCTACGCAACGGCTGGCGGCGAGTACAAGCAGGAGAAGGGGCCGCCGAACACCGTGCTTGCAGCAAGCTCGGACACCCCCGAGGTGCGGATGTTCGCGTTCTCTCCCCGCGTGGGCTACGCTTACATGTTTTCGGACATCATCGGCATCTGGCCGCGCGGAGGCTTCACCTACGCCCAGCTCACCACCGAAGAGCAGGTGGGCGACCGCGAGGAGGATACCTCCAAGGTCTTCAGCCTCGACATCGAGGCCATGCTCGTCATCGTGCCGAAACAGCACTTCGCGTTCGTCGTTGGTCCCGTGATCGACTTCGGCCTGACCGGCAGCTCCAAGCACAAGGAGACCCCGATGCCGGCGGTGAATCGTCCCGACTGGGATCGCGACGCCAAGCTCCACACCTACGGCATCGCGGCGGGCATGCTCGGGTACATCTGAGCAAGCCGGCGTCCGCTGCTTCGACTCTCCTCGATGCGTCTCCAGATCCTCCTCGCACTCGCTGCCTCGCTGCCCCTCTGCTGCGCCGCCTCCGAGCAGGAGCCGCCTCACTCCCCACTACCCGACAACCTGGACATCCCCTGGGAAGCCAGGGCCGGCCGCGATGCGCCCGTCGGCAGCGACGCGGGCGCGCTCCCCGATGCTCCGGCCATCGCACTGCGTCCCCTCGAAAGCTGCGGCGACTCCTCCGAGGGATTCGAGGGGTGGATCGAAGCCTTTCGCCGACACGCCGTCCGCCAACAGATCCAACCCGCCATCGTGGCCGCAGCGCTTGCGACGGTGCGCTACGATGACGAGGTCGTCGCGCTCGACCGCTCGCAGGCCGCTCACAAGCTCTCCTTCGAGGAGTTCTACAAGCGGCACGTGTCGCGGGACCGTCTCGCGCGGGGCAAGGAGCAGCGTCGGGAACGCGCCGATCTGCTCGCGAAGCTCGACGAGCGGTACGGCGTGGCCCCCGAGATCCTGGTCGCGATCTGGGGGCTCGAGACGGACTACGGGAGAAACGTCGGAGCCCGCTCCAGCCTGAACGCTCTCGCGACGCTTGCCTACGATTGCCGCAGAGCGGAGCGTTTTCGCGGCGAGCTGACGAGCGCGCTGCGAATCCTGCAGCGCGGCGATCTTGCTGTCCACGACATGGTGGGTGCCTGGGCCGGGGAGCTCGGGCAAACCCAGTTCCTGCCGTCTTCTTACGAGCGCTTCGCGATCGACTTCGACGGAGACGGTCGCGCGAACCTGGTGGGCAGCGCCTCGGACGCACTGGCCTCGACCGCGAACTACCTTCAGCAGCACGGCTGGAAACCCCGGGAGAGCTACGGCCCGGGCTCGCACAACTTCGGGGTGCTTTCGGAGTGGAACTCCTCGGGCGTGTACCGTCAGACCATCGCGAAGTTCGCCGCTCAGATCGGGAAGGGAAAGTCCAAATGACGTTGCACCTCGCGCTCGCTCCCCTTCGAGGTCTGACCGACGCAGCTTTCCGCGGCGCGTTTGCGAAGCACTTCGGCGGCTTCGACGAGGCTCTGGCGCCGTTCCTCGCGCCCGAGCACGGACGCATGCCGAGACCCAAGGATCTCGCGGAGCTTGTTCCGTCGAACAACGAGGCGCTCCCGACGGTCCCCCAGATCCTGACGGATGACCCGGAGCTCTTCCTGGCCACGGCGAAGCTGCTCGAAACGGGGGGCTGCGCACAGGTGAACTGGAACCTCGGATGCCCGCAACCGATGGTCGTGCGGCGAGAGAGAGGTTCGGGCCTGCTGCCGCATCCGGACCGCATCGCCTCATTCCTCGACTCCGTCGTCCCCTCCCTCGGCATGCGCTTGTCCGTCAAGCTCCGGCTCGGGCTCCACGACAAGTCGGAGATCGTTCCGGTGCTCGATGTCTTGAATCGGTATCCGCTCCACGAGGTGATCCTCCATCCGCGGACAGGCGACCAGATGTACAAGGGCTGTGCCGACCCGGATGCGTTCGAGACGGCGGCTGCGTCGTGCCGTCACCGACTCGTCTACAACGGCGACATCTGCGACGTCGCAGGCTTCCGCACGCTGCACGCCCGCTTCCCGTTCGTGGCCGGCTGGATGATCGGGCGCGGCGCCGTGTCGGAGCCGATGCTGGCGCGAATGCTGCGGGGCGAAGCGGTCGATCCTCGCGATCGGCTGGAGCGCATGCATCGATTCCACGACGCGATGCTCGAGCACTATCTGAGCGTGCTCAACGGCCCTGCGCACGTGCTCGACAAGATGACCGGGCTGTGGGGGTATTGGGTCGATGCGATTGCGGGGAAGCGCAAGCCCATCAAGAGGCTGTGCAAGACCACGGAGCTCGACCGGTATCGCCGCGGGGTCGAGGAGGTGTTCGGTACCGCCGCCGCGACGGTGGGTCAGGCTGCCGGCGACGACATTGCCCAGAACACGACGAGAGCGACGACGATGCGATACCAGCCGAAGGGCTCGAGGCCGCGTCGCTGAAGGTACTTCACGAAGCCCGCAATCACGGCCCAGGCGACCAGGAACGAGACGGCGAGACCGACGCCGATGGGGATCCATCCGCCTGCGCTCGCCATGAGCACCTCGTGGTCCTTGTACAGCTCGTAGACCGTGGCGGCGCCGAGGGTGGGCAGCGCGAGCAGGAATGAGAAGTCCGCGGCGGTGCGGGTGGAGAGCCCAGTGAGCTGGGCCGCGACGATCGTGCACATGGACCGCGAGGAACCGGGCCACAGGGACAGGCACTGCCCGATACCGATCCACAGGGCGCGCTTCCAGTCGACGTGCTCGAGACCGTCGTCGCCCTGGATCGCCTTGCGGCGCCGGATTCGTTCGATGGCAATCATCGCGACGCCGCCGACGATCAGGGCAGCGGCGACGGGCAGTGGGTGAAAGAGGTGGTGCTTGATCGTCTTGTGCAGGACGAATCCGACGAGGGCCGCGGGGAGGAAGGCGATGAGCAGGGCGGCGACGAGGCGCAGGGCCTCGGGTTGGCGAAGCACGAGGCCCTTGAAGCGCGCTGCGAGCAGGGTCCGATAGTGAACCACCACCGCCAGGATGGCTCCGAGCTGAATCACGATCTCGAAGGCTTTGGGCCCCTCGCCCGACAGCCGCAGCAGGCGTCCGGTCAGGATGAGGTGGCCGGTCGAGGAGACCGGGAGGTACTCGGTCAGCCCCTCCACGAGCCCGAGGATGGCGGCGTCGATTGGATTCATGGGGGAGTGCTAGCCGTGCTTTCCGAGGCGATCGATTCCGGGCCAGTCGGGATCGGGGGATTCCGCGCGCGGGTTTCGCGTCTTCTGCTCACCACGACGGTTCGCGAAGGAGAGCAGCAGATCCTTGTGGTAGACGAACTGGTCGCGGGAGTCGTAGGGGACAGCGTGGGCTCCGGTGTCCATGCGGATGGCGTCGCACGGACAAGCCTCGACGCAGAATCCGCAGAAGATGCAGCGTAGCTCGTCGATCACGAACCGGGCGGGGTATCGCTCGTAGCCCCGTCGCGCATCCCCTTCGGGGTACTCGGCGGGCTCGATGTAGATGCACTGTGCGGGGCAGGCGGTAGAGCAGCAGAGGCACGCCACGCAGCGCGGGGAGCCGTCTTCGCGTGTGGTCAGACGGTGCAACCCCCGGAAGCGCTCCGGGTACGGTCGCTTCTGCTCCGGATAGCTGATCGTGTTGATGCCGGGCTCGAGGGCTTCGAGGACCGGGTCGTTGCGCTGCCCGAACACCATGTCTCGGGTGTTCCGGAAGAAGTGGTCCAGCAGTACCCCCATGCCCTTGGCGATCTCCGGTACGTAGGACTGCACCGAGGGAGAGCGATCGGGCCTGGGGAGCTTCTTGCCGATGACTCCGCCGCCCCGTCGGGGCTGCGGTGCGGATTCGGCAGCGGGGGACTTGGGCTCTTGATTCATGTCAAGCCTGCATCGGAGTTGCGCGGGTTCCGCCCTGGGCCTGGGCCAGCTCCGCGGACGAGGACAGGACTGTCTGCGCGCGCGTGACGGGCTTCAGCGCCCAGAGCACGAGGGCGATCACAGCGGCGATCATCGCAGCGGCGACGACACCCTGGGTCAGGTCTCCCAGCAGCTCGAGCACGTTGGCGGCGCTCGGGGAGGATTGCACGACGAGCACGGCAATCGCCGTGACGACGATGTTGGCGATCGACAGGGGCAGGAGCGTGCGCCAGCCGAGCCGCATCAGCTGATCGTAGCGAAAACGCGGCAGGGTCCAGCGGATGACAGCCTGCACCAGGCAGACCAGGACCACCTTGCCGAAGAACGTCGCCACCTGCAGCAGCGTGACCGAAAGGTGCGTCATGCCGTAGTGAAGCAGCACGGTGTCGCCGAACGCGATGGTGAGTCCGTCGCGGTGCAGGAAGGGGAGCTGCCAGCCGCCAAGAAACAGCGTCACGAGCAGCGCGGAGGAGGTGACGACTTCGATGTACTCGGCGAAGAAGAACATGCCGAACTTCATGCCGGAGTACTCGGTGAAGTACCCGACGATCTCGCTCTCGCCTTCGGGCAGGTCGAACGGGATGCGCTTGGTCTCTGCTGTGGCCGCGGCGAAGAACAGGAAGAAGGCCACGGGCTGCACGAAGATTCCCCAGGCGTTTTCCCCTTGCCAGCGGACCATGTCGTCGAGGCGGAGCGTGTTGTACACGATGAAGGCGCCGACGAGGGTCAGCCCGAGGGTGACCTCGTAGGAGACCATCTGGCTGGCGGCGCGCAGGCCACCGAGGAGCGAGAACTTGTTGTCGCTCGCCCAGCCGGCGAGGGCTGCGCCGACCACGCCCGCGCCCGACATCGCGAAGACGAACAGAATGCCGATGTCGAGATCGAGCACCTGCATCGTGACCGAGCTCGCGGGATCGGTGCAGATTCCTGCAGCGGGGACCACCCCGGCAACCTTGCTGCCCGCAAGGCAGACCACGTCGCCGAAGGGAACCACCGCCAGCACGACCAGCGGCGGGAACAGCCCGAACA
>CAYMUE010000017.1:3735-9645 GCA_964393505.1 uncultured Polyangiaceae bacterium | reverse complement strand
ACGTCGCCGAAGGGAACCACCGCCAGCACGACCAGCGGCGGGAACAGCCCGAACATCGGGGCAATGGAGTGCAGGAGGCGATCCCCGTTCTTCGGTACGAAGTCCTCCTTGAAGATCATCTTGAGCCCGTCGGCCGCGGTGTGCATGAGCCCGGCCATGCGCAGCCGGAAGCCGGTGGCGGGAACGAGCGAGGCGGCGTAGAGGGCCGAGGCCGCCACGACGACGGCGAGCAAGACGGGGCCGGCCGTGAACAGGATCGGCTTGAGGCTCGCGGAGAGGGGAGTCCCCGCGATGGCGTAGCGGGCGGGGATCAGCAGCACGTGTGCAGCGAGGCCGGCGTAGAAGACGTTGCGGGGATCACGCACCGTCGAGGCGAGCCAGCGCTCGAACCCGTTGCCCGGAGACGATCGCGTGGCGCGCGCGGTGAGTGCGGCCAGGCCGATCCAGGTGACGAGCACGGAGAGCTCGAGGGTGATGAGGATGCGTTCGGTGGCGCGGACGGAGGCAGCGACAGACTGGGGAGCGGGGGACAGGTAGGCCCAGGCGGCGAGGGCGCCGGCGACGAGGAAAGCGGGTGCGGCGAACAGGGTTCGTGCGAGCCACGGGGGCAGGACGAAGACGGCGCGGTTGGGGCCGATGCGGTCCTGCATCATCGAGCTCATGCGCCGGTCGTTCCAGGTGAGGGCGCCGCCGATGCCGAGGACCACGCCGAGGATCAGGGCGATCTTGAGCAGGGTGGAGACGAGCTGAAGGGCGTTCATGGTCGCGATCGGCTCCTCACGGTTCGGGGGAAGGGGCGGCGATGGCGCCGGCTTCTGGGGCCATGGCCCGGTGGACGTCCTGCAGGCGTGCCCACTTCATGGGGAACCCCATGCTCGAGCCGATGCGTGCGACGAGCTCCCAACCGGGGCGCGCGTTGCCCGCGGGCTGCAGTGCGCGGAGGCTCCGCTGCGCGACGCGCTTCGCATTGACCCACGTGCCGTCGGCTTCCGCCCAGGAGCACGCGGGAAGCACCACTGTGCCGCACGCCGCCAGCGCGCCGTCCCAGGTCGCGATCGAGATCAGCACGCGCAGCTTCCTGAGTGCAGCCCGGGCTCTCTCGTCGTCCATCGGCACCGCGGAGCCGAGCGCGATCACGTGCGTGATGCGACCGTCCTCGATCGCCTCCACGAGCTTGTCGAACGGGCGGGGAGGTGTGGTCGTGGCGACGTCGTTGGCCCCGGCGGTGTTGGGGTTCTTGTCGGCGTTGCGCAGGATGGCGTCGCCCTCCCCCCACGGCTTGCCCGCGAGGAAGAACTCGCCGATGCCCAGGTGGCTCTTGGCGAGCGTGACGAGGGCGAAGTTGTCCTCGTTGGAGTGCTGGGCGCTGAGCACCACGGCGGATCGCTCCAGGGGAAGCGCGGCGAGATGCTCTGCTGCCCGCGCGATCGCCGCCTCCACCCGGACCTGCTTGCGCTCGATCGTGGCGTCCACAATGCGATCCTTGTGCGCCGTGCGATACGACAGCATGCCCTCGTCGCACATCCAGTGGCCGTTGACCTGCGCGTTGTCCCGGGGGCGATAGCGATAGGCGCGCTGGTAGCGGGGATCGAAGTCGAGCCAGGCGTTGCACCCGGTGGCGCAGCCCTGGCAGACCGACTTCGCGGAGCGAAGGAACCAGACGCGGGCCTTGAAGCGGAAGTCCTTGCTGGTGAGAGCGCCGACGGGGCAGACGTGCTCGGTCATGAGCGAGTAGGGGTGATCGAGCTGGCGGCCCGGGGACACGGCGATCTCGGAAAGGTTTCCGCGCTCGCGCTTCTCGAGCACGGGATCCTTGGCGATCTCGGCGCAGAACCGCACGCAGCGGGTGCACACGATGCAGCGCTCGGCGTCGTAGACGATCGTGGGGCCGAAGGAGACGGCCTTGGGCTTGTGGACGATCTCGTCGCGCATGCGCTTGCCGGTGCGCTGGTGGGCGAGCCAGTAGTCTTGCAGCTTGCACTCGCCGGCCTGATCGCAGATCGGGCAATCCACCGGGTGATTGAGCAGCAGGAACTCCTGCACGGCAGCGCGGGCTTCGAGCACGTGCGGGCTCTGATCCGAAAGGACGACCATCCCGTCGGCCGCAGGGATCTGGCAGGCGGGCTGCAGCTTGGGCTTGCGCCTCGGCTGGAGCGAGCCCGAGGCCGGGTCCCAGTTCAGGACGTCGAGGGACAGCGCCTTGCGCCCCGGTTCGGGAAGAATCTCGACCAGGCACATGCGGCAGTTGGCAGCGACGCTGAGGCCGGGGTGCCAGCAGTAGTGGGGGATCTCGATGCCGGCGCGCGCGGCCGCGCGGATGATCGTGTCGCCGGGCTGGAACGGCACTTCCTTTCCATCGAGCTTGAACGTCGGCATGTCTGGTGTTCCTCGCGGTCGCCTCGGGCCTGTCGCGTTGCGCTTGCGGTCATCGAGCGCCTGCCCACGGAACGGAGCCGTGGGCTAGTGATCGCACTCGCCTCCGATCATGTTGAGCGAGCCGAATGTGGGGATGATGTCCGGGATCATCCGGTGGGTGATCAGCCTTCCGAGCGTGCTGACGATCGGGAAGCACGGGGGGCGGATCCGCACGCGCCACGGCGTCCCGGTGCCGTCGCTCACCAGGTAGAACCCGAGCTGGCCGTTGGCGGCCTCCGTGAAGCCGTACGCTTCGCCCGCAGGCACGGGAATCCCCTCCATCACGATCTTGAAGTGCTGAATCGTCGACTCGATCGTCGCGTACACCTCGTCCTTGTCCGGCAACACGAATCGGCGATCGTCGATCCGCACCGGGCCCTCGTCGGGCATCTGATCCAGCGCCTGACCGAGGATGCGCGCGCTCTGCCGGATCTCCTCCATGCGGATCATGAAGCGGTCGTAGTTGTCGCCGCGGGTGCCGACCGGGACGTCGAAGTCGAACCGGTCGTAGACGAGGTAGGGGTGGGCCTTGCGGACGTCGTAGGGCACGCCTGCGGAGCGCAGGCATGGCCCGGTCCAGCCCATGCCGATGGCGTCTTGTGCGGAGATGGCGGCGACGTCGGCGGTGCGGTCGATGAAGATGCGGTTGCGTTCGACCAGCGAGAGCCCCTCTTCCATCGAGGCGAGGATGGCGGGGAGGGCAGCGCGGATGGCGGCTTTGAAGTGGCCGGTGGGGGGCTGGGCCATGCCGCCGACGCGAGCGAAGGAGTGGGTGATGCGGGCTCCGGTCTCCTCTTCGAGGATGTCGAAGATCATCTCGCGGGCGCGCGTGAACCAGAGGAACGGGGTGAAGGCGCCGAGCTCCATGCACATCGCGGCGGTGCACACGAGGTGGTCGGCCATGCGTGCGAGCTCGCCCATGACGACGCGGTAGTACTGGGCGCGTTCGGGGACGGTGATACCGCAGAGCTTTTCGACGGCGAGGGCGAAGCCGACGTTGTTGAGCATCGGCGACGCGTAGTTGCACCGGTCGACATAGGGGAAGCACTGGGACCATGTCCCGCGCTCGCACATCTTCTCGAAACCTCGGTGGAGATAGCCGATCTGGACGTCGGCCCGGACGACGGTCTCTCCCGACAGGTCGAGGACGATGCGGACGGTGCCGTGCATGGCTGGATGGGAGGGGCCCATCAGGAGCTGCATCGGATCGGACGGCAGCTCGAGCGTGGTCTCGTCGACTTCCTGATCGATGGGTTCCATCAGGACACCTCGGTCTCACGGTCCTCGTCGGACCCGAAGGTCTTGCGCCCGAAGCTCATGCCCTCGTCGGCTCCGAAGGGCTCCTGCTTGTCGAGCACGTCGGGGCCTTCGCGATAGGGCACCAGGGGCTGGGTGCGATGCGCGGCGTAGTCCTTGCGCAGCGGGTGCCCTTCGAACTCGTCGTACGTGAGGATGCGGCGCAGATCGGGGTGGCCGATGAATCGGATCCCGAACATGTCCCAGGTCTCGCGTTCGAACCAGTTCAGACCGGGCCACACCTCGACGAGGCTGTCCACCTGGGCGCCGTCGCCGTCGCGATCGCCCACGCGGGTCTTGAGCCGGAGGCGGTGATGGAGGTCGAGGGACTCGAGGTGCAGGACGACTTCGAAGCGGGGCTCGCGGTCTGGGAAGTCGACACCGCACAGGTCGACGGGCAGGTTCATTCTGCAGTCGGGGTCATCGCGGAGGAACCGTGCGATGTCGCGCCATCGCGAGGGGGGCACGACGGCGGTGTCGTCGCCGTGCAGGGAGGAGGTCTCCAGGATGTCGGAGGCGAACCGGTTCCGCAGGAGGTCGAGCAGCTTCTGGGACATGGGGCTACGTGAGCTCCTATTTCGTGCGCGGCCTGGTGAGAGTCTGGGCGGGATCGTTGCGGGGCTTGACGATTCCCGGGGTGCGATCGCGGCGCTGGATCTTGTCCTGAAGGAGCAGGAGCCCGTCGAGGACCGCCTCGGGACGCGGGGGGCAGCCGGGGATGTAGATGTCCACGGGGATGACCTTGTCGATGCCGGCGAGTGTGGCGTAGTTGTCGTAGAACCCACCGCTCGAGGCGCAGGTGCCGAAGGCGATGACCCACTTCGGATCGGCCATCTGCTCGTAGACCCGCGCGAGCACCGGGGCCTGGCGCTGGCTGATCGTCCCTACGACCCACAACACGTCGGCCTGCCGCGGCGTGAAGCGGGGAGCTTCGGCGCCGAAGCGGGCCATGTCGAAGCGCGGGCTCATGGTGGCCATGAACTCCATGGCGCAGCAGGCCGTGACGAAGGGGTACTGGAAGAGCGAATACTTGCGGGCCCAGGCGAGGATCTCCTCGAAGCGGGTCGTGAACACGCCCTCGTCGCCGGGGCCGACGTGCAGGATGCGGGAGTGCTCCTCGACGCGGCGGCCTGTCACTTCTCCCATTCGAGAGCCCCTTTCTTCAGGGCGTAGAAGAGCCCCACGAGCAGCACCGCGAGGAACCCGGTCATGCTCAGCAGTCCCGCCATGCCCAGGGCGCGGAAGCGCACGGACCACACGTACAGGAACACGGCCTCGATATCGAACACGATGAACAGGATCGCGGTCAGGTAGAACTTCGCGCTCAGGCGCGCGTTGCGCGCACCTGCGGACTCGTTGCCCGCCTCGAACGGCATCAGCTTGGCCGGAGTGGGGTTCTTCGGCCCCAGGTAGTGGGCCGCGACGAAGAACCCGATTACGACCAGCCCTGCCAGCCCCAGCATCAGGAAGAGCGGAGCATACGTTGCGACCATCGAGCGTGCTCCCGGAAGTACCTCGCCCGACCCGTCATGAGTCGACACGAAAGCGCGAGGATGCTCGGTCCCTAGCCCCGGGTAGGCAGGGCGTCAACCGGGGGAGACGCGCTTTCCGCTCACAACTCGCCCGCGTCGAACGAAGGCTCTGGAGCCTGACGCCGCGCCAGCTATAACGCCCCCATGCCCCGTGCCCCGATGCCTCTGGTCACCTTCGATCTCGGTGGCGTCCTCGTGCGCCTCAGCCGTTCTCTCGAAGAAGCCGCCGCCGTCGCCGGCGTCTCCCTTCGCCCCGCCGACCGTGTCCAAAACCCCGGGCTGCCGCCTCTGTTCGACCAGTGGCAACGCGGTCAGATCTCCGACCCCGACTTCTTCCAGCGCTGGGCCACTTGGTCGGGGCGGTTCGACATCGACGACGCGCCGAGGCTCTCCCTCGGTTGGCTCGCGGGCGAATACGCGGGCGTCGCGAGCTTGATCGCGGAGCTGCGCGCGTCCGGCGTGGCCACCGGTTGCCTGTCCAACACGTGCGCCCACCACTGGGCCCACATGACCACGCGGCGCGATCGGTTCCCCGCGATCGGGATGCTCGAGCACCAGCACGGCAGCCACCTGCTCGGCGAGATGAAGCCCGACCCAGAAATCTACCGCAGCTACGAGCGTCTCACGGGGCGAAGCCCCCAGGACATCGTGTTCTTCGACGACCTCG
>CAYMUE010000017.1:0-3635 GCA_964393505.1 uncultured Polyangiaceae bacterium | reverse complement strand
GAGCGCATCCGCTTCGGTGTCGTGACGGTCGAGACGATTCCAACCCCGCACGACGCTGCCGACGGGGTGGCGTTCGTGGTGGATTCCGGGCGCGTGAGAACAGGAATCCTTACGGATCTGGGGCACCCCTTCGCGGAGCTCGGGCCTGTCATCGAGTCGCTCGACGGCGTGTTTCTCGAGAGCAACTACGATCCCGACATGCTCGCGAGCAGCCGTTATCCGGAGTCCGTGCAGCGTCGTATCGCGGGGCCCTACGGTCACCTGTCGAACGAGGAATCGGCTACGCTGCTGCAACGGTGGGGTACGCGATTGAAGAGGGTCTGCCTGGCTCACCTGTCGGCCGACACGAACACGCCCAGGGTGGCGACAGGCACGCATCGACGGTTGGGGAGGAAGGGAATCCCGCTGCAGACCGCACCGCGCGATCGCTGTGGCGAGCCGATGAGCCTCGGGTAGCCCGAGGCGCCGCGTGCAGGTGACGTCAGCGAGTCACCCCGCCGTGTCGCACCGCGCGGTCGGATGGACGCTCTCGGATGCTGGGCGCGTCACGGGGCGCGGCTCGACCTCCTTGGCTGCCGGGGGCCCCCTGCGCTTGTCGATCGTGGGGCCCAGGGACAGCGCGACGATGGCGATCAGCAGCAGGCCCACGCCGACGAGCTCGTTGGCCGGCGGGCGCTTCTCGCCGAGGAAGAGCCAGAGGCCGTAGGTTGCGACGACGCCGGCGAGGAGGCTGGAGACGCGGTTGACCGGGACACAGAACGTGTTCTCTCGCTTGTCGAGAAGGATGAGCCCGCCGAAGATCCCGGTGCCACTCGACAAGACGCCCACGAGCACGGCGAGCCCGACGGCGGCGAGGGTCCACGGACTGCCGGCGTGCGCGACCGGTTCCACGAAGCCGTGCGCGAGCTCCTCTCCCATCTGCCCGATGCCGAAGAGCGCCATGACCGCGAGCGCGATCATCAGCGCCGGCGTCGAGACCATCATCTCCTCCACGAAGTAGCGCGTGCGCGCGCCCTCGTCGTCGGACTTGGCGAGCCGCGTCATGAAGCGCAGCCGCAGGAAGTAGGCGCCCAGGTAGATCGCCAGGTTGACCAGGGCCACGAGCGTGATGTCGTAGCTGACCGAGCCCACGAAGAACGCCGACAGCAGCGAAGCGATGCTCAGCGCCAGGGCGACCCACGAGTACCACTTGACCTTGCGGCCCGAGAAGAAGTCCGTGACGGGGGCGATGATCAGCACGCCGCCACGCATCAGCAGCATCATGAACACGATCGACACGCCCCGGAACGTGTAGGCGAGCGTCGTGGTGGGGATCACCGCCGCCGAGCCGAGCCCGGACATGAAAGTCCAGATGCTCGGACACGGGATCCGCACCCCGAGCACCGTCCTGTGCCCCGCGTGCTTCCACCACCCCATCGCGGTCAAGAACACGATCATCGTGACGAGCGATGCGAACCCCGTGAGGGGAAGGAGCTCGTTGCCCGCGATGTGGCAGTACTTCGAGAGGTACTTGGTGAGCGCGCTGTAGGGCGCGTAGCAGGCGAAGTAGCCGAAGGCGAACCACCAGATGCTTGGATATTGCTGCTCGGACGACGACGAATTCACCTTGGCATAGTGACGCAACGTCACCGAGAGAGCAAAGATCTCGATTCTGGAGAGTCCTTCCCTCGGGCGAGGGGGCGTTGTCTCCCGCTCTGTCCCCGACTCGTTCAACGGGCGCTTCTTCCGCGCGCCGAACTCGAGTAGCCTTCCAACATGAATTCGCGATACGTCGCCCTTGGCTTTGCGGTCTTGCTCCTTGCCCTTGCCGGATGTGGAGACGATGAGTCTTCCGGCTCCGCCACGACGGGGGGAAGCGGCGGTTTCGCAGGCTCATCGCCGGGCGGGAGCGCAGGGCAGGACGGGGGGGCGCAGGGAGGAGGCGCCGGGTCGAGCGGCGCTGCAGGAAGCGCAGCCAGTGCGGGCAGCGGTGGAGCTGCCGGCGCCGCAGGGGCTGCGGGGGCGGGCGGCTCGAAGTGGCTCATGGGGTACTACCCCGGCTATCAGCGCAACGACATGCCGCCTGCGGAGATTCCGTTCGATCGGCTCACGCACCTGGCGGTGGGGGCGGTGTTGCCGCATTCGGATGGCACGCTCGACACGACGTTCTACCTCGACGCGACGGCGGGCCCCGCGCTGGCCGCCGATTTGTCCAAGCGCGCACACGATGCCGGGCGCAAGTCGATCCTGATGGTGGGTGGAGCGGGGACCTACGATGGCTTCTCGTCCTCTGCGAGCGCGACCCATCGCGCGGCGTTTGTTGCGAACCTCGTGTCGTTCGCGAAGGCGCAGGGCTTCGACGGGCTCGACCTCGATTGGGAGCCCTTGCCGTCCTCCGACCTGCCGAACTTGCAGGCGCTCGCGCAGGACCTGCGCACGGCGTGGCCCGACGTCATCCTCACGGTTCCGGTAGGGATCATCAACGCGAACACCGACACGGTCGATGCCTCTTGGGGAGCGATTTCGCAGGCCTTCGATCAGATCAACATTATGAGCTACTCGATGGCGGGGGCCTGGGACGGGTGGCAGAGCTGGCACCACACGGCCATCGACGGTGCGACGCCGACGACGCCGACCTCGATCCGGACGAGTGTGGATGCGTGGCTGACGGCCGGAGTGCCGGCGAGCAAGCTCGGGATCGGGGCGGGATTCTACGGGCTGTGCTACACGAGTCCGGTCACGGCGCCGAACCAGGACCTCGGGGGAGCGACCGCGATCGCGAACGACAACGAGCTGGCGTGGCGCAAGCTGACGGGGGCGTACTACTCGGCTGATGCGAGGCATTGGGACGACGCCGCGAAGGCTCCCTACTTGTCGTTCTCGTCGCCCACGGGGCCGCTCGGGTGCACGTATCTTTCGTATACCGACGAGGAGTCGCTGGCGGCGGAGGCGGAATACGTGCACACGCGCAAGCTGGGCGGGGTCATCGTGTGGACGATCAACGAAGGGCATCTCGCCGACGGTGCGGACAAGGATCCCCTGCTCACGGCGTTGTACGGCGGGCTGAACTGAGCCGAAGATTCTCGTCCCGGCCCCCGGCGACGTCACGCTCCCTGTCAAGGCGCGGCGCCTGCAGGCGATTCCTGGGCTTCAATCACGAAGTCGAGGGCCTCGCGCATGATCTGGTCGATATCCGCCGAATAGTGGTGCCCTGCTCCCTTCATCACCCACAGCTTCGCACGGAATCCTTGGGCCTGAAGCGCCTTGACCGTCCTGCGCTCGCCGGGGAGCTGCGAGCCTCGCTCTCCGGCGATGAGAGCGACTGCGCGGACGCCGGCCTTGCGCAGCCGCTCCGCGGACAGCGAAACATCGGCCTCGTTGAGGATCAGGAACGGCCATCGCCCAGGATTGCGCTCCGCGATTCTCACCGCCGCATACGCCCCCATCGAGAAGCCCGTAAGCACCGCACCCTCGCGCGTCGCAGCGCCCGGATGGCGATCCATCACGGTGCCAATGGCCAGCTCGAGATCCTCTCCCATCTTGTCGTACGGAAGGGTCCAGGTGGGCGCGTGGAAGGCCTCCGGTCCGCAGCGCGCATTGCCTGTCGGACACACGAGCAGCCCCTTCTCCGAAGCCGCCTCGACCCAGTACCCGCA
>CAYMUE010000016.1:34317-63559 GCA_964393505.1 uncultured Polyangiaceae bacterium | reverse complement strand
CCCTACATCCACGAGAACTCCCCCGAGGGCGTCCGCGTGCTCCACCCCGCCAGCGGCCTGGTCACCGCCCTCGAGCCTGTCATGCGCGCTTGCTCCGGTGTGTGGGTCGCCCACGGCGCCGGAAGCGCCGACCGGGAAACCGCGGACTCCCTCGGACACATCCCCGTCCCCCCTGGCGAGGAGTCCTACGTCCTTCGCCGCGTCTGGCTCTCCGAGCAACAGGAGCGCGGCTACTACTACGGCTTCTCCAACGAAGGACTCTGGCCTCTGTGCCACCTCGCACACACTCGCCCTGTCTTCCGCGCCGATGACTGGGAGCACTACGTCGCCGTCAACCGCATGTTCGCCGACGCTGTCTGCGAAGAGGTCGACTCCGACGACCCCATCGTCCTCGTGCAGGACTACCACTTCGCGCTCGCCCCCAAGATGATCCGCGAGCGCTTGCCCCGCGCCACCATCCTCACCTTCTGGCATATCCCCTGGCCCAACTCCGAGCGCATCGGCATCTGCCCCTGGCGCGAGGAGCTCATCTCCGGCCTGCTCGGCTCCAGCATCGTCGGCTTCCACACCCAGCAGCACTGCAACAACTTCATCGACTCCGTCGACGCCTTCATGGAGAGCAGGATCGACCGCGAGAACAACGCCATCGTCCAGGGCAAGCGACGCACCCTCGTGCGCCCTTACCCTATCTCGATCGAATGGCCCGTCCACTGGCTCGACAAGGTGCCGTCGGTCGCCGAGTGCAGAGGAGCGGTGCGCAAGGAGCTGGGCCTTGCCGACGACATCCTGCTCGGCGTGGGCGTGGACCGGCTCGACTACACCAAGGGGATCGAGGAGCGCATCCTCGCGGTGGACTCGCTGCTCTCACGCCGCCCGGAGCTGCGCGGACGCTTCGTGTTCGCTCAGCTCGCCGCCCCCAGCCGCACCAAGATCGATCGGTACCGCGAGCTCAACGAGCGCATCGAGCAGCTCGTGCAGCAGACCAATGACCGATGGGGCACCGATGGATACCACCCCGTCGTGCTGCTCCGCTCCCACCACGAGCCACTCACCGTCTTCCGCTACTTCCGCGCCGCCGACGTCTGCTACGTCAGCAGCCTCCACGACGGCATGAACCTCGTGGCCAAGGAGTTCGTCGCCGCGCGTGACGACGAGCGAGGCGTGCTGGTGCTCAGCCAGTTCACGGGCGCGGCCCGCGACCTCACCGAGGCGCTCGTCGTCAACCCGTACGACGTTCGCCAGGCCGGCGATGCCCTCGCCGCTGCGCTCAACATGCCCCCCCATGAGCAACGCGAGCGCATGCGCTCCATGCGCCGCGTCGTCTCCGAGTTCAACGTCTACCGCTGGGCCGGACGCATGCTCGTCGATGCCGCCGAGGTCCGACGCCGCGACAGGATGACCGGCCGCCTCTCCTCTACCCACCCAGCACCGGGATACGCCCACCGATGAAGCACATCCTCGCGGCTGCCCACGTCAACCTCCTCGCACAGCTCGCCTGGTCGAGCGTGCTGCTCGCCTTCGACTTCGACGGCACCCTCGCCCCGATCGTCGAAGACCGCGACGAGGCCTGCATGCGCGTGCGCACGCGCCAGCTTCTCGAACGAGTCTGTGCGCTGTACCCGTGCGCGGTCATCTCGGGCCGCAGCCGCGCCGACGTCCTCGCTCGCCTCGACGGGGTCCACGTTCCGCACGTGATCGGCAACCACGGGATGGAGCCTGGCACGCGCATGAAGACTTTCGAGCGCCAGATCCAGCAGATCCGACCGGTCCTCACGCAGGCGCTCTCCGACTTGCCCGGCGTGGATCTCGAGGACAAGCGAGTCTCCCTCGCCATCCACTACCGACGCTGCCGTCGAAAACGCCAGGCTCGCAGCGCCATCCTCCACGCCGTCGCCTCCCTCTCCCCCCCCGTGCGCACCATCCCCGGCAAGCTCGTCTTCAATCTCGTCCCGGCCAACGCCCCCCACAAAGGCGATGCCGTCGCCACGCTCCGCGACAAGCTCGGCGCCGATACCGCCGTGTTCGTGGGCGACGACGTCACCGACGAGGACGTCTTCTCCCTCGACCAGCCCGGGCGGCTCCTGTCGATCCGCGTCGGCATGTCCAAGTCGTCGTCCGCAGACTATTACCTGCGGGACCAACGCGAAATCGACCCGCTCCTGCGTTACCTCGCGAGACTCCGCCAGAAGGAAGGGCATCCATGATCCCAGGCTCCGCCCCGTCCCTGTCCCTCGGTCCTGCCGGCGACTTCCTGCGTTGCCTCTGGCAGCTCAACCACACCATCGAGCGCGTCTCCCGAAGCATGGAGAAGACCATCGGCGTCACGGCCCAGCAACGCATGATGATCCGATGCGTCGGACGCTTCCCCGGGATGACCGCCAGTCAGCTCGCGGAGCTGCTGCACCTCGACGCCGGTACGGTGTCCACGGCGCTGAGCAGGCTCGAACGCAAGCGCCTGATCGAGCGACGCCGCAGCCCGCGCGATCGCCGCCGCGTCACCCTCGGCCTCACCCCGGCGGGACACGCGCTCGACCGCGAGGCGCCAGGGACCGTCGAGCACGCGGTCGCCGCACTGTTAAAGACCGCCACCGACCGCGATGTCGCAAGCACGCGCGAGGTGCTCGGGGAGCTGACGGCGCTGCTCGAGCGAGAGACCTGACACGGGCGACGATCCGACGGCACGCCATGGCACACTGCCGGAGAGAAGCGACCTTGCCTCGAACCTCGGCGCCCTTGCGGACTCTGCCAACGACGACGATCCTCGCAGGCAGACGCGCCGCGGTTCCGGCCGTGGCACACGCATTGCTGAGAAGAACTGCCGCCTGGCCGGTTGGGCCGGCTGTTTCCCTACCTCGGAGGTCCCGATGCCTCGTCATCCTGCCCTGCTCTCCTCCCTCGGACTCATCAGCCTGTTCTCCTTCTTCGTCGCCTGCGGCGGCTCCGTGATCGAGAGCGACCCCAACGGTGAGGCGGGGGGCTCGGCGGGGTCCTCGGCCGGCGCGGCCGGGTCGCATCAAGACGCGGGCTCCCACGCAGGCACAGGCGGGAACGGGTGGGGAGGCGCGGCCGGCACGAGCACGGGTGGTTGGGCAGGCACAGGAGGAACCGGCACGGGCGGTTGGGCGGGCACCGGCGGTGCGGGCGCGGGAGGCGCCCCGATCGATGCGGGCCCCGACGTACCCCCCTCCTGCGTGCAGACGCACGAGCAGTTCATGATGAAGGCGTCACTGCACACTGGTCAGCAGATCGGCTGCACGGTCGGCACGACCAACGGCGTACTCGAGCTGCAGGGCCGCGTGGAGTCCTCGAGCGGAACGTCGTTCGTGATCGACTCGTGTCCTCCGAACGCGAACTGCGGCCAACAGTTGTCCACCTTCAGCTTCGACGCGCCCAATCTGTACGCGTACATCCCGCAAGGAGCGCTGGTGACGGTTCGCGTGCAAGTGGATCAACCCTGGGGCTGCACGCAGCAGATCGAGGTCACCAACCTCGGCACCTGGTACGGCACGGACAACCCGTACAGCTCGTCGAACGACACGATCTACCTGTCGGCATCCGACGGCACTGCGCAGCCTGTCTCCGGCTCCAAACTTGGCGTTCACAAGTCGGCGCTCGGCTGCTTCAACCCCCCCCCTCCGAGCTGCGGAGGCGACCCGCCGGACATGTACGTTCTTCACTTCGCCTGGCTCTACCAATCGAGCCTGGGCGCGCCTGTGTACATGGGGCAGGAGGGGTACTTCGAGATCCCCGATGGCAACGGGATGCAGTACCTGCAGGCGCGCAACCTTCGCAGCTACTCGAGCGGAGCGTGCGACGCCTACTGGGACTGGAGCTTCTGGGTCTCGCAGATGATGTACGAGCTCTGAGTTCGGGGGTGCAAGAGGGGAGCGAGAATCTCCCCTACTCCCGCCTTGTCTTCAACCCCAGCAGCACCCTCGCCACAACGCCCACGGCCACCACCCCGCCCGCTCGCGCGACCTCCTGCCACTTCGCGCCCGAAACCACCACGATCGCCGTGATCGCCGCGGCCAGCCCGATCGCGATGTCGCCCCGCCCAAGCCCCCTGTCGCGGCGCCAGCCCAGGGCGATCAACGACGCGGCTGTGCTCCCGTACTGCGCCAGTACCGAGATGCTCGACATGGCGAATAGTTCGTCGAGCGAACCGTTCTGGACCAGCACCAGCACGGCGACCGCGGTGATCCCCAGCGCCCGGCGAGG
Organism: uncultured Polyangiaceae bacterium; assembly: GCA_964393505.1. Classification (GTDB taxonomy): domain Bacteria; phylum Myxococcota_A; class Polyangia; order Polyangiales; family Polyangiaceae; genus JACRCQ01. Next base: position 59,341 of record CAYMUE010000016.1, on the reverse strand, counting down.
AACCCCTCGCGCGTCTCCCGCGCCGAACCAGACGCCGAGCCCGTCGGGACGCCCGAGCGCCGACAGATACCGCGGCGTCATCGCGACCATGCCGAGCGCGATGCCGAGCGCCGAAACGCTTGTGCCCACGCCGATCAGCTTGCCGAGCGACGGCCCGCCGTAGGCTGCTGCGGCCTCCGACAACGGGGCCGGGGACGAGGCCAGAGACGGCAGGGCGCGCACGCAGGCGGCGTGCAGTCCGACGTACAGCACCGCGGCGCCGACGAGAGCCACGAGGGTGGCGATGGCGACCGAAGACGGACGCCGCACGTGGCCGGCGGGCACGGCGACGATCTCGAAGCCCTGCAGGGCGAAGAGCACGATGAGGGAGCCGCGCAGCAGGTTCGACGCAGCGACCGGGGAGCTCGAGGGGACAGCCGGCGGCGCATCGGGGATCATCCACAGCGCCACCCCCGCGAGCAGCAGCAGCGGGAGCAGCTTGGCGACCGTGATCCCGGTCCACGCCCAGGCGCTGACCTTCAACCCCGCGGCGACCAGCGCCGCGAGCCCGAGGACGATCAGGCTCGCGGCCAGGTTCACGCTCCACGACGGTCCCTGCTTGATCCAGGGGAGGGATTCGGCGAGACCGCGGATCACCGCGGAGCAGGAGAAGAGCGCCGAAGCATAGGCGAGCCAGCCCACGACAAACGCGACCCCCGGGCCGAACGCGTGCCGCGCAAACACGTACGGGCCACCGTCCTCCTCGAACCGACGCCCCAGTCGCGCAAAGGCGAGGGCGACCGGCAGGCACGCGATCGCCGTCGCCGCGTACACCCACGCTCCGGTCGAGCCCGGGACCTGCCTCGCGACCGAAGCGGGCACGAAGAAGATCCCGACGCCGATGACGCCGTTGAGACCGAGCGCGACGAGCTGCAACAGTCCAAGCGTGCGTGCGTCGGGGCCTGCCATGGAGCCGCGATACTACACGGGCATCCGCGCTCGCGAAACGCGCAGCCCCCGCGACTACCCGACGAGCTCGCGGAACCGCTCGGCGATCAGCATTGCCGCTGCGTCGCGCGCGCATGCGTCGCAGTAGCCGAACCGGCTCGCCATGCCGTCGAGCATGCCCCGCACCTCCTTGCGCCGGTCCGCGGGAACCGATGCCTCGCCGTCCGTCACGTACACCACCGCGTCGCGGCACAGCTCCGCCACCGGCTGACGCCGGCTCTCGAACACCGCGTCGCGCAGCTTGCGCATGTGCTCCGCAAAGATCACCTCGTTGGATGCCTTCTCCCCGGGATGGCCGATGGCCCAGGCCGCGGCGGTCGAGAGCAGTGAGCGACGGAACTCCGCCGGCTCGCCCTTCCATCCGAGCAGCCCCTCCACCTCGCGCATCAGGCGCTCGTCGGCTTCTTCGTAGGCGCCGGTCAGCTTGTTGAGCAGACGCTCGGAACGGGTCCACGCCGTGACGTTCTCCACGTAGCGCTCGAACAGCCCGCCGTACTGGGATTCGTCCACCAGTCCGGAGGCGCTGCGCACCTCCTCCTCCCACGCGTCGAGCAGACGCTGCCGCAGCAGCGCGCGGAAGCCCTCGTGGTCGTGGTACCCCCCCTCGGCCTTCTCCTCGCGCAACCACGCGAACTGGCTCACGCGCGTGCACAGCTCGTCGAGCTCGTCGAGCACCGCGAGCGGCGACAGGCACCGGTATCTCGGGCTCTGCGACGCATCGAGCACCAGGCCGCGGATCTCCCGGGGACTCGCGCCCAGGATCCCTTCGTAGATCGGACGCGATCGCCCCTCGTCGTACAGCTCGCGGATCGAAGCGCGCAGCAGGTTGGCCTGATCGATCCCGAAGCGCGCCGGGACCTGTCCGGTGGCGAGCAGATCGGCCTTCTCGATCGCGGTCAGCGACGTCGCGATCTCCTTGAGCTCGCCGGAGTAGGCGTCGGCTTCCGGGGCCATCATGCGCGTGAGCACCGCGAACATCGCAGCGATGCGCGTCGCGTGCGGCGCCACGTGGCGTTGCACCTGCGAGGCCACCTGCACGTCGTAGATCTTCTGCTCGTCCACGTAGCTGAGCAGGTACGGCGTGCGCACCAGCTCGAGACGTCCGCGGAAGCTCGGGAACTCGGGGTGCTCGCGGAAGGCGGCGAGGTGGATCTCGTTGGCGCTGCCGATCATGACGCAGTTGAGCTGCAGGTTCTGGTGCGACAGCGCGACCTCTCCGGTCTCGACGGAGAGCTGCAGGTACTTGAACGTGTCGAGGGGGCGCTTGAGCAGGTCGCTGAACTCGAGGACGCCGCCCGAAGCGTCGACCAGCTCGCCGTACGCCTCGAACAGCGTGGTGGCCTGCAGCGCGGTGGGCAGGGCGCCGAGGGACTGATCGGCGGTGACCTGGCGCTCGGCGGCATCGACGGACATCTGGGGGCCGAGGGTGACGGCGCCCACGCGATAACGTCGTGACACGAAGTATCGTTCGACCTGCACGTGGCGCAGGACCTCGCTGAGCGATCCCTGGTAGCGGTTGAGCAGCGCCTCGAACACCTGCTGGTTCTTGTGGGCAAGCTGGCCGCGAAGCAGCCACTGCGGAGGACGACCGTCGAGCTCGCTGCTGGCGTAGAGCTCGTCGAGCAGCGCGCGACGCGGCTCCACAGGAAGGAGAAACAGCGGGTGGTCGCGCACCTCGATCACGAGGCGTGCATCGATCTCGCTGTCCGCCAGGTGCGCATACGACTCGCCCGAAACGTTCGGGCGCGGCTCGCGACCGTCGCGGAATCCAAGGGATCCCTTCACGGTCTTGGTGCTCGGGAAGATCCAGTGGAACCGGTACAGTGGGCCCTGGTCGAGGGTGCTGTAGTTCTCCAGGGCGCGCATGACGCACGCGGCGAGCGTGCTCTTGGAGGAGCCGTTGGGACCGTGGGTCAGGATGACGCGGTTCGGACGCCCTTCGCGCACGAAGTTGCACAGCGACCGGTACATCTCGGCCTGCACGTCCTCCTGTCCCACCAGGGCGTCGCGACGCGCGTCGGGACCGTCTTCCCAGGGGAGGTCGAACAGGTTCCAGCGACGCACGGTTCCCCAGGGTTTGCCCACCTCCGTCGTGCCATAGAAGTCGAACATGTCGCGCACGTACGTCGCGGCGTCGCGTCCGTAGAGCTGCGGGGCCGTCGCGAACAGGTCCAGGTACTCGCCGAACGAGAGCAGCAGCCGGCCCTTGCGGAACTGCTCCTCGTATCCGGCGGTGATGCCTTCGAGACGCTTGCGCGCGAGGGTCGATCGCTGCTGTTGGTCCATGACCCGCAGAGCCTAGCACCGTGGGTCGGCGTCCATCACCCCCCCGGTGGGGCGACGGGCCGCGCTGCCGTTCGGAGCCCGATGGCTCCGCCATTGTGCCGCCCTCCGCCTCGTCGTAGGCTCGGCTGCCCGGGACACGCGGAGACCCTCCCATGACGCCCCTTCGCTCCCTCGCCTATTCGGCCGCGCGCAAGCTCCTGTCCGGCCTGCCCCTGCCCATCGCCACCCCGGTCGAGCTCGTGCGTGCCGCCGACGGCACCACCTCCCGGCCGCTTGCCTTCAAGCGTGTCGCCCTCGCGGGCAAGGGCGCCGCCGACGCCGACCCGCTCGTGCGTCATCTCGAGGATGCAGGCGCACGCGTCGAAGGCCCGGGCGATTCGCCTTCCGACGTCGTCATCGGGTTCCTCCCGGAGCGCGCCGGAGCAGAGGATCTCGCCGGCCTCTACGCAATGCTCCACGGACGCGTCGAGACGCTGCACGACCGCGGACGCGTGCTGCTCATGGTCCGCTCCATAGCGCCGATCGTGACCGGGGGCGTGCACGCCTTCGTGCGATCGCTGGCGCGCGAGCTGGGCGGAAGAGGGACCACGGTCAACGCGGTCGTGAGCCAGGAGCTGGAGCTCGCATCACCGATCGTGGCGTTCCTGGCCTCCGAGAGAGCGAGCTACGTGTCGGGGCAGACGTGGACGCTCCACGCCGGGGCGATCCCGGTGCAGGTTCCCTCGCCCGGCCCCAGGCTCGCGGTCGTGACCGGTGCGGCGCAGGGCATCGGCGAAGCAATCGTGCGGGTGCTGGCGGCAAACGGCTACCGCATCGCGCTGCTCGATCTCGAGTCCCAGACCTCGGCCGGTCGTTCGCTCTGCGACGCAATCGGCGGTGAGCCTGCGGGGATGGCGTTCCACGCTTGCGACGTGCGTGACACCGAGCAGGTGGCGCGGGTGCTGGAGACCGCGCGGGCGGCGTCGCCCATGGGGATGATCGACCTGCTGGTGAACAACGCCGGGATCACGCGGGACCGGACGTTCCGCAAGATGACGCCGCAGGAGTGGGCGGAGGTCCACGCGGTGGATCTGGCGGCGGTGGTTGGGGTGACCCGCACCGCGATCCCGCTGCTTGCCCCCTCGGCGCGGGTGGTCAACGTCGCCTCGGTGTCCGGGCTCGCGGGCAACTTCGGCCAGACCAACTACGCCTGCGCGAAGGGCGCGGTGGTGGGCTACACGGCCCAGGTGGCGCGGGAGCTCGAGCCGCGGGGGATCGCCGTCACCGCCGTGGCGCCGGGGCTCATCGAGACCGCGATGACCCAGGCGATCCCTGTGCTCCAGCGCGAGGTGGCTGCGCAGATGACGAGCCTGGCCCAGCTCGGGTTGCCGCAAGACGTGGCCATGGTGGTGGAGCTGCTGGGGCGCCGGGAGGCGTGGCCGTTGCGGGGGCAGGCGGTGCGCGTGGACGGGGGCATGTTCTTCGGCTCCTGAGCGCGAAGAACGCGCTGCGTCATTTTCGCGCTTTACGCCCCGCGGCGTCACGGGCAAATAGTGAATCCACAAGCCCCGTGCGCCCGGTCCGGGCGGGGCTGCTCCGCGATCACGGCCGGGAGGCGAGGGAGATCACGATGGGTTCCAACTTCTTCCTGGACAACGACGACCTGCGATTCCATTTCGAGAACGTCGTCGAGTGGGGCGAGATTGCCGACCTGGCCGAGAACGGCTTCAAGTTGCCGGGCGGCCACGCGAACCTCGAAGAGGCCAAGGAGTTCTATCGCAACGTGGTGGAGGCCGTGGGGGAGTACTCCGCGGACTTCGTCGCGCCGCGGGCGCACCTCATCGACACGCAGGGGATTCGGCTGGTCGACGGGCAGGTGGAGTTCGGCAAGGCGTTGCAGGAGGTGTTCGACGGGCTCAAGGAGCGGGAGCTGTACGGCATGTCGGCGCCGCGGGAGCTTGGGGGGAGCAACTGCCCGATGGCGGTGTTCTTCACGGCGGCGGAGCTGATCGCGCGGGCGGACGTGTCGGTGATGACGCACTTCGGCTTCCACGGGGCGATCGCGTTGGCGCTCATGCTCTACGCCGCGAAGGAAGGCGCGATGAAGTACGGCCCCGAGGGGGTGACCTCGGTGCGCTGGGAGTCGGCCATCCGCGAGCTTGCGGCGGGCACGGCGTGCGGCGCGATGGATCTCACCGAGCCCGATGCGGGGAGCGATCTCGGCAGAATCCGCATGCGCGCGGTGCGTCGCGACGGCAAGTGGCACCTCACTGGCGAGAAGATCTTCATCACGGCCGGCTATGCGCAGTACCACCTGGTGCTGGCGAAGACCGAGGAAGGGAGCGCGGACGATCCGAACGCGCTCAAGAAGCTGAGCCTGTTCCTGGTGCCGCGCAGGATCGAGCGTGACGGCAAGACGATCGAGAACATCCGCATCACGAAGGTGGAGGAGAAGCTGGGTCACCACGGCTCGGCGACCTGCTCCTTGGAGTTCGAGGAGTCCGAGGGCGAGCTGGTCGGCCAGGTGAACCAGGGCTTCGAGCTGATGCTCATGCTGATGAACAGCGCGCGGCTGGGCGTCGGCTTCGAAGCCGTCGGACTCTGCGAGAAAGCCTACCGCATGGCCCGCGAGTTCGCCTCCCAGCGCAAGACCATGGGCCAGCTCATCGAACGCCACCCCGTCGTCGCCGAGCTCCTCATGGACATGCAGCTCGACATCGCGGCCGCACGCGCTCTGAACTACGACGCGGTCAACGCCGTCGAGCTCTCGACCCGCCTCGAGATGATGCTCGCCGTCGCTCCCCCAAAGGATTCTGAACAACTGCGCAAGATGCAGCGCAGGCTCGCGAGCACCAAGCGTCGCGCCAGGCTCCTGACTCCGCTCGTGAAGTACATGAGCAGCGAGAACGCAGTGCGCATCGCGCGTGACGGAATGCAGATCCACGGCGGCATCGGCTACATCTCCGAGATGGGGGCCGACAAGCTGCTGCGCGACTCCCTCGTGCTCACGGTCTACGAGGGGACCTCGCAGATCCAGGCGTTGATGGCCCTGAAGGACAACATGACCCAGGCGCTGCGCAAGCCCGCGCTGTTCGCCCGCGAGGCGGCCCGCGCCCGGCTCATGGCGAGCACGGCGTCCGGCGAAACCCATCGGCTCTACTACAAGGCCGAGGCCGCCGTGTATCAGTCGATCATGACCATCCTGGCGCGCGTGGCCTCCGACAAGCTCAAGCGCACCGTCGCCGAAAAGGGCTGGAGCGACGTCTCGGACTTCGTGAAGATGAGCACCTGGGATCCGAAGCGCGACTTCGCCCCCGCGCTGCTGCACGCCGAGCGCTTCGCCAAGGCCTTCTCCCAGGTCGCCGCCGCACGCATCCTGCTCGATCAGGCCGACAAGTTCCCCGAGCGCCGCAAGCTCGCCGACCGCTACATCCGACGCATGGCTCCTCGCGTCGCTGCGCTCACCGACGTCGTCCACTCCGGCGCAGCCGAGGTCTTCGAGTTCATCGCGGAGCTGTAGGCTCACGCCCTTGTGCACACACTCGGCGCGCACGAACCGCGTCCCCGCCCCTCGCGAGCGCTCGTGTGGGCCGATCGTTCCCCTATGCACCGGCACTCTTCGCCCCGCCCTTGGGGCAACGAAACCTGCTGCATAACCCCCACCGTCACGCTAGGGTCCGCGTCATGGGCCACCCTACGCCCCTCGACGCGCGCGCGCTGTTGAGCCGCCTGATCCTGCACGCGAACGAAGGCGTGCCGTGGGTGGATTTCTTCTCGAACATCTCCCAGACGCTCCTGGACTCCACGGGTTGCGACGCGATCGAGGTGCTCTTGCAGGAGTCCACGCACGCCTACCGATTTCTGCTCAGCCGCAAGGACGGCTTCCACTTCGAACGCCAGCAGCACCGCGCCGACGCGCGCGCGGCGCAGGCGGACTCGGCGATCGACGCCGTCCGGCGGAACATCTCCCCGGCCTGTTTCGATCCGACGGACCGAGGGAGCTTCTTCGCGGCCGACGTCCAGTCCCGTCCGGGTTCCCGCTCCCTCGCGATGATCCCCCTCGTCGTCGGCCTCGACCGTCTCGGCGTGGTCCAGCTCCACAGCGAGAGCCCCGGGTTCTTCGACCACGAGAACATCGCCACCTTCGAGGCGATGGCCGACTCCCTCGCCGTCGCCTTGATGTACCACCGCGCCCAGTGGGGAAGCCGCGAGCGCGTCAAGGAGCTGAGCTGTCTGTCCGCCCTCGCACAGCTCGCGGATGAGCCCGATCTCGCGCTCGACGACATCCTGTGTCGCATTGCAGAGCTGCTCCCGTCGGGATGGCAATACCCTGCGGTCTGCTCTGCGGTGATCCGTCTCGACGGCGCCGAGTACGCTTCGTCCGGACGCGCTCCCTGGGTGGACCAGATGCAGGCGGACCTGTTCGTCGGCTCCGAGCGCCACGGGGAAATCGTGGTCGGCTACGCGGAGAAGCGCCCGGAGTTCGACGAAGGGCCATTCCTGCGCGAAGAGCGCCATCTGATCGACGAAGCCTCGCGGCAGATCGGGTTGATCGTGAACCGCAGGCAGACGGACGATGAGCGCAACCGTCTGCAGGATCAGTTGCGGCACTCGGATCGTCTGGCAACGATCGGGCAGCTCGCAGCGGGTGTGGCGCACGAGCTCAACGAGCCGTTGGGGGCGGTGATCGGCTTTGCGCAGCTCGCCAAGAAGGCGCCCCGGCTCCCGCGTCAGGCCTCCCAGGACATCGACCGCATCGTGAAGGCCGCGCTGCACGCCCGGGAGGTGGTCAAGAAGCTGATGATCTTCGGGCGCCAGACGCCGCCCCAGAAGTCGTTGGTGAGCATCAACCGCCTGGTGGAGGACGGCCTGGACTTCGTGCGCGCGCGCTGCGATTCCGAGGGGATCGAGCTCGATCTGCAGCTCGCTGAGGACCTGCCGCCGATCGTCGCGGACCCCAGCCAGCTTCACCAGGTGCTCGTCAACCTCGTGGTCAACGCGGTCCAGGCGACCACGCCGCCCGGACGCATCCTCATCTCCACGAGTGTGTCGCCCGGATTCGTCCACCTCGCGGTCGAAGACCAGGGTGCTGGGATGAGCGCGGAGGTGATCCAGCAGATCTTCCTGCCGTTCTTCACGACCAAGCAGGTCGGCCACGGCACCGGCCTCGGCCTCGCCGTCGTCCACGGCATTGTCACCTCGCACGGAGGTTCCATCCACGTCGACTCCGCCCTCGGAAAAGGGACCCGATTCGACGTGCGGCTACCCGTATCAGCACAGGAGCAAGCGACATGACCCGCAACGCACCGAAGGAGCGCATCCTCGCCGTCGACGATTCCCCCGACACGCTGGAGGTGCTCCGTCGGAACCTCACCTCGCACGGCTACCAGGTCCTCACGGTCCCGAGCGTCGCCGAGGCGGTCCACGTCCTCGAACACGACCCCATCGACGTCGTGGTCACCGACCTGAAGATGCCGGGCGCCTCGGGCCTCGAGCTCGTGCGTCATGTCCGCGAGAACCTCAAGAACACCGAGGTGCTCATGATCACAGGCTATCCCACCGTCGAAGGCGCAGTCGAGGCGGTGAAGAGCGGCGCCAACGACTACCTCGCCAAGCCGTTCACCGACGACGAGCTGCTCGCGGCGGTGCGCAAGGCGTTCGACAAGCTCAAGGCGCGGATTGCGATGCAGTCCTCGCCGCGCGCCGGCACCTACGCATCCCCCGCCCTCGCGGGTGAGTGCGAGGCCATCCGGGTCGTGCAGCACGCGGTCGCCAAGGCCGCGGACAGCCTGGTGCCGGTGCTGCTCAACGGCGAGCGCGGCGTGGGCAAGCAGCTCATCGCGCGGGCGATCCACTACGCATCCGCGCGTGCCTCGGCGCCCTTCGTGGTCGCGAGCTGCGCGGGCATCCCCGCAAGCCGTCTCGCCGACGAGCTCTTCGGCACGGCCGACACCGCGGGGCGCGGGCTCGTCCATGCGGCGCGCGGCGGCACGCTCTATCTCGAGGAGATCGCGGGAGCCTCGCAGGACGTCCAGCAGGCGATCGCCCGGCTGTTGCGCGACAAGGAGCTCCCCTCCCCTGCCCTCGGCGCGGCTCCGGACGTGCGCGTGATCTCTTCGAGCAGCCAGAATCTGCGACAGCTCGTGTCGCGCGGGCAGCTCCGGGAGGACCTGCTCTACGCCGTCAGCGTGATCGAGATCGGAATTCCACCGCTGCGAGATCGCGGTGACGACATCCTGCTGCTGGCGCGCCACTTCGCGTTCGAGGCCGCCACGGCCCACGGACGTCCCGAGCCCCGCTTCTCCGATCGTTCGCTGCAGGTGCTTCGCAACCACTTCTGGCCCGGCAACCTGCAGGAGCTCGACAACACCATCAAGCGCCTGGTGGTCATGGCCGACGGAGGCCTCATCGACGTCCCCGACATGCCCTCGCTCATGCGCTTCTCGGCGCTGCGAGAGCGCGGGCTCGACCGGTCGCTGGCCGACATCGAGGCCGAGCACATCCAGGCCGTGCTCGCGAGCGTCAACGGCAACCAGACCCGCGCGGCCGAGATCCTCGGCATCGACCGCAAGACCCTGCGCGAGAAGATCAAGCGTCTGCGCAGCCAGGCCGCGGCCCGCGGCTGAGCCCCCTCTCCCCTCCGCTCCTCGACCTCAGCTGTAGCGCCCTCGCACCTGGTTCCAACGGATCTGGACCAGATCCGTGAACATCCGGGTGGAGTCCGACAGCATGCCGACCTTCGAGCCCTCGACATGGCGCCACACGACCGGCAGCTCGAGCAGGCGAAGCCCCAGCCTGCGTGCCACGAACAGCACCTCGGCGTCGAAGCCGAAGCCGTCGATGCGCTGGCGCTCGAAGACCGGCAGCGCGCGATCCCGACGGAAGGCCTTGAAGCCGCACTGCGTGTCCTTGTACGGCAGCCCCACGATGCCGCGCATGAGCACGTTGAACGTGCGCCCCGCGGTCTCCCGGAACACCGACTGGCGCACCGGGATCACGGAGTCGGACAGGGCCCGCGAGGCGAACACGACGTCGTATTCGTCGGCCTCGATCGGACGAATCAGCTTGTCCGCTTCCTCGATCGGCGCCGACAGGTCGGCGTCGGTGAACAGCGCGATGTGGCCCCGGGCCTGGAAGATCCCGTTGCGCACGCTGTAGCCCTTGCCCCGGTTGCCCGGGTTCTCCACCACCCGCAGCTCCACACCGGCCGCGCGGAAGGCATCCATCTCCGCTCGAGCAACCTCGCCGGTCCGATCGCGCGACCCGTCGTTCACGACCACGACCTCTCGCTCGTAGTCCTTCGAGGCCAGGAAGGAACGGATGCGCTCGAGGCTTCCCGCGAGACGCTTTTCCTCGTTGTAGCTGGGGATGATGATCGAAAGGTGCATGGTTGTCTCGCCCGCCCGACTCGCGGCAACCGATCGAGCGCGCTCGTCCTAGCATTGCCCGACACCGGCGAGAACCCCCCGGGGAATCCGCCTCCCAGAACCTCCCCTTGCCACCCATGGGCCCGTCATGCGATTGAGCGGGCACCCCGATGAGCGACACTCCCCCCGTCGAGCTCGACAAGAAGGGCCTCACAGGCGAGCTGTGGGCGCAGGCCGCCCGTACCCTGACCGCCTTCGCGGTCATCGGCAGCTCGATCGTCCTCTATGTCCAGCAGGTCATCCGCACCAAGTGGGTCGATGCCTTCATCCTCAACAACACGTTGAACAAGCAGGACCGCAAGGTCCTGCTCATCACCATGATCGCCGGCGCCGCCCTGAGCGTGCTGATCCCGGCGGTCTACCTGCTCTGGAAGCGCACCCCCCGCGCCGTCGAGAACCTGCGCAGGCTCTCCCATGTCCTTTCGCCCCTCGCTCTGCTCGGCGCCACCCCCGCAGTGTTCCGCGTCGCTCCCTGGCGCTCCGACGTCATGCGCCTGGCCGTCACCCTCGCCATCTACGTGCTCGTCCTCGAGCGCACGGTCGCCGCCTCCCTCGCTGCGATGCCCGACAGAATCGTGCGCTGGTCCCGACGCATCTGGGAATGGCCCGCGACGCGCCTCCCCCGCTTCTTCCGCGCCCTGCCCCTCACGCTGGTGATCGCCGGAGCCGTCGGCTTCGCGATCTCCATCAGCATCCTGACGATCCGGCACCACCACAAGCTGGGCACCGCGGCCTACGACCTGGGGATCTTCAACAACCTGTTCTACAACGCCCTCATCGGCCACCCGTTCCGCAGCTACGTGCAGGTCCCCGGGGGAGACTGGTCCTCGCTTCAGGCCCACGCCGAGCTGTCCACCTTCTTCTTCCTCCCCTTCTATGCCATCTCGCCCCGCGCCGAGACCATCCTGGTCCTGCAGGCCGTCTGTGTCGCCGCCGGCGCCATCCCCGTGTACCTCATCGCCCAGCGACGCATCTCCCGCTTCGCCGCGATGCTCGTCGCTGCCTGCTACCTCCTGTACGCCCCGGCCCACAGCGGCATCTTCTACGACTTCCACTTCCAGCCCGTCGCGACCCCGTTCGTGCTCTGGGCCTTCTACTTCCTCGACGCCCGCAAGAACCTCCCCTTCGCGGTCTTCTTCCTCATCGCCCTCGGCTGTCGCGAGGACATCTCGGTCATGCTCGCGGTCGCCGGCGCGCTCGTCATGCTCACCGGCTATCGCCCCCTCGCCGGCCTCATCGTCGCGCTCATCAGCGCCTCCTACTTCGTCCTGATCAAGTTCGTGATCATGCCTCGCTTCGGGTCGTGGTGGTTCCACGACATGTACAAGGACCTGTTCCCGGCGGGAGAGACCACCTTCGGAGGCGTGATCAAGACCCTGCTCACCAACCCGCTGTTCGTGCTCGGGACCCTGCTCACGACCAGCAAGACCCTGCACCTGCTCAAGATCATGCTCCCCCTCGCCTTCCTGCCGCTGCGCAGGACCTGGCTCTGGGTCGGCTTCCTCCCGGCGATCCTCTTCACCATCCTCACCACCGGCTACGACCCCACCACCGCCACCAGCTTCCAGTACGTCTACTACTGGATCCCCTTCATCTTCGTCGCAGCTCCCATCGTCCTCGAGTCCATCCGCAAGCAGCACGGACGGTGGAAGGAGATGGCCGCGATCTCCGCCATGGCCGTGGCCACCTTCGCCACCAGCTACAACTGGGGAGTCTTTTTTCAGCGAACCGGCTTCGTGGCCGCCTGGGGGCCCATCGATCTGAAGCCGCTCACGGATCAGGAAACGCGCAAGCTCGCCGCCCTGCGCGAGCTCGCCGCCATGGCCCCTCGCGAGGCCAGCATCTCGGTCTCCGAGAACGAGAACCCCCACGTGTCCAACCGTCCCCTGGTCTACGCCCTGCGCACGGGACACTACGACGCCGACTACGTGCTGTACCGGCTGAACACCGGGGGGTTCGGGTCCGACCATGCCAACAAGGCCATGGCCACCGGCAAGTACGCAAGAATCGCGGAAAAGGAAGGCTTCGCGCTGCTCAAGCGCACCGAGCCGAAGAAGTAGCCGCAGGCGTCGATCCCCGCTCCCTTCTCCAGTCGTGGGATGCTCGGTGTTGAGACCGGCGCGGACGCCACGCTTCCGCGACCCGCATCCTTTGGGCTATGTAGACCGCCGATGGACTCCCCTTCGGACATCAAGCGCAGTGAGCAACTGACCGCGCGCGACGGCGTCGACATCGCCTACGAGGTGGTGGGCGACGGTCCGCGCATGCTGCTGCTCGCCAACGGCCTCGGCGGCCGCCTCTACTCGTGGGCTCCCCTGCTCGAGGAGTTCGGCCGCGAGTTCCGCATCGTGACCTGGGACTACCGCGGCATCTTCGACTCCTCCTCCCCCAAGGGCCTCGCGCGCATGTCGATCCGCGACCAGGCCGAGGACGGACGCGAGATCCTGCGCGCCGAGGGCGCCGATCGCGCGGTCTGGTTCGGCTGGAGCATGGGTGTGCAGGTGGCCCTCGAGGCTGCGGCGATCCACCCCGCCGCGGTCGCGGGCCTCGTGCTGCTCAACGGCACCTACGGCCACGTGTTCTCCTCGGCGTTCCAGCCAGGGCTGCGTCTCCCCTTCCTGCCCCGCTACATCCACGACCTGCTCGAGTTCCTGCAGCAGCACCCCGAAGCCGCCACGCTGTTCCGCCGCGTGAGCAAGGCCACGACCTTCTCCGTCCTCGGTCTCTTCATGCTCCTGCACGGACGCAGGGCGCTGACGTTCCGGCCGCTGCTCGAGCAGTACACGCACGACATCTTCCAGCCCGAGGACTTCGTAAACTACCTGCGGCTGTTCCAGGAGATCGACGCCCACTCCGCCTATCACTACTTGCGCGAGATCGAGGCGCCGTCGTTGATCCTGAGCGGCCGTTGGGACCTGCTCACGCCGCCGTACCAGTCGCGGGAGATGGCGCGCAAGCTGCCCCATTCGCGGCACGTTCACGTTCGCGACGGGAGCCACTTCCTGCTGGTGGAGAAGCCCAGCACAATACTTCCCGAGATCCGCACGTTCCTGCAGCAGAGCGTGGACTGGTCCGGCGCGAGGTGAACATTCGGCAAGGGCACACATCGTGCGCACGATTGCCGCGCCGCGGCGTCGTCGCTCGTTGCATCGCAAGCGCGGATCGGATTAACTGCGCCCGCCCCCGTGGGCCTCGAAACAGCGGGACCTCGATGAACTGCTTGCACCTGAAAACACTGCGTGCGGCTGCCCTGGCAGCCCTGGCCGTGATGTGGGGAGCGGGCTGCTCGGCGTCAGCCGACGACGTCGGCGGCTCGGGTCCGACGCCGCAGCCCTATCCGAACGCGAACACACCGGGACCGACGGCGGAAGACGGTCTGGCGCGGCTCAACGAGTACCGTCGTCTGGCCGGGCTGTCCGAGGTGCAGGGGGACAACTCCGGGGACTTCGCCTGCGAGGGCCATCTCGACTACCTGATCTGGGAGGCCGCGAACGGCAAGGGCTCCTGCTACCTGTCCCACACCGAGCCGAACCACTCGAACCCGAACTACTCGCCCGAGAACGAGACCGCCGGCAAGAACTCCGTCATCGCCTGCGGCACCACCATGGGCATGACCCAGTCCCTCCAGCAGGCCGTCGACCTGTGGATCAACAGCCTCTATCACCGGCTGCCCCTCCTCGACTCCGGCCTGACCACCGTCGGCTTCGCCTCCAAGGAAGGCTTCAACTGCATCAACTACCGGCCCGGCACCGACAAGGCGAACAAGGCCGATCGGGCGATCGTGTGGCCTGCCGACGGGATGTACGACGTCCCGACGTCGTTCGTGGGGTTCGAGGCGCCGTGTCCTACGCTTCCGGACAACCCGTTGTCGACGACGGGGTTCGACTGCAAGGCGTCGGGGTTCATCCCGACGGTCTCGTGGTTCCGATGGGGGAAGATGACGGGCGAGCCGGTGGTGAGCCTGATCCACGACGGGACGGGGGAATCGGTGGCGCTGCTGGCGTGGTACGGCGACGGGGTATCGGGGCACGATCCGGCGAAGGGGTACACGCCCTCGACGATCTCGCTGGTGCCGCAGGAGAAGCTGGAGCCGAACACGACGTACCGGCTGGAGGTGGATGCGGACCCGGGAGGGGACGGGGCGCAGAGCATCCGCACGCGATTCACCACGGGGGATCGCGACAGGTGAGAAGGCTTCGTTAGCAACGACCGACAGAATCGAAGCGGGCAGGGTCCGCCAGGGCGCGGCCCGCACAGGCACGAAAGGAACCGATGATGGATCTATCGACGACCTATCTGGGACTGAAGCTCAGGAACCCGATCGTGGTTTCTGCCTCTTCGCTGTGCGACAGCGTGGAGAAGCTCGAAGCGCTGGACAAGGCGGGGGCAGGCGCGGTCGTGCTCAAGTCCCTGTTCGAGGAGCAGATCCTCCTCGAGTCCGAGCAGCTCGCCAAGATGGCCGACACCGAGAACGGCTTCGCCGAGGCGACCAGCTACTTCGCTGACATCCCGATGTCCGTCGGTCCCGATGAGTACGTCCAGCTCGTGGCCAACGCGAAGAAGAAGATCGGCATCCCGGTCATCGCGAGCCTCAACTGCGTGGGCTCCAAGAGCTGGGACAAGTACGCCAAGCAGATCGAAGCCGCGGGCGCCGACGCCCTCGAGCTCAACATCTACTTCGTCGCCACCGATCCCGACCGCACCGCTGCCCAGATCGAAGCGAGCTACCTCGAGATCGTCGACCAGGTCCGCAAGTCGGTCAAGCTCCCGGTCGCCGTGAAGCTCAGCCCGTTCTTCACCTCGATCCCCAACATGGTCGCGCAGATCGCCAAGCGTGGCATCCACGGCGTGGTGCTGTTCAACCGATTCTTCCAGCCGAACCTGGACCTCGACGAGCTGAAGACCTCCTCGCAGCTTCACCTGTCGCGCCCCGAGGATTGCCTGCTCCCGATGCGCTGGGTCGCGTTGCTCTACGGACGCGTCGGCATCGACTTCGCCGCTTCCACGGGCATCCACGATGGTCGCAGCGCGCTCAAGGTGATCGCGGCCGGCGCCAACGTCGCCCAGGTCTGCTCCACCCTCTTCAAGAACAAGCCCCAGCACATCGGCACGATGCTCAAGGAGATGGAGACCTGGCTCCAGCACAAGGAGTACGCCTGCCTCTCCGACCTCCGCGGTGTCCTCAGCCAGAAGACCTGCCCCGATGCGGCCGCGTTCGAACGCGCCCAGTACGTCAAGCTTCTCGTCGGCTTCGAATGATCTCGAAGGATATTGGAGGACTCATGTCCAGCGCAGATACCAGTGCCCGTAAGCCCCGCCTCGTGACCATCGACGGCAACACCGCCGCCGCTCACGTCGCCCATGCCTGCTCCGAAGTCATCGCCATCTACCCCATCACGCCGTCTTCGGTGATGGGCGAGATCTGCGACGAGAAGTCCGCCCGCGGAGAGAAGAACCTCTTCGGTACGGTCCCGTCGGTCGCCGAGCTGCAGTCCGAAGGCGGAGCCTCCGGCTCCGTTCACGGCGCCCTGCAGGCCGGTGCTCTCACCACGACCTTCACGGCCTCCCAGGGCCTGCTCCTGATGATCCCGAACATGTTCAAGATCGCCGGCGAGCTCACGCCGACCGTCTTCCATGTCTCGGCTCGCGCCGTCGCCACCCATGCGCTGAGCATCTTCGGCGACCACTCCGACGTCATGGCCACCCGCTCCACGGGCTGGGCCCACCTGTGCTCGGGCAGCATCCAGGAGGTCATGGACCTCGCCATGATCGCCCACACCGCCACCCTCGAGGCGCGCCTGCCGTTCCTGCACTACTTCGACGGCTTCCGCTCCTCGCACGAGGTGCAGAAGATCGAGGAGCTGAGCTTCGACGACATGCGCAGCATGCTCGACGAGAAGCTGATCGCCGCGCACCGTGCCCGCGGCCTGTCCCCCGACCACCCGTTCATGCGCGGCACCGCGCAGAACCCCGACGTCTTCATGCAGGGCCGCGAGACCTGCAACCCCTTCTACATCGCGTGCCCCGGCATCGTGCAGAAGACGATGGACAAGTTCGCGAAGCTCACCGGACGCCAGTACCATCTGTTCGACTACGTCGGCGCACCGGATGCCGAGCGCGTGGTCATCATGATGGGCTCCGGCGCCGAAGCCGCCCACGAGTGCGTCGATGCCCTCATCGCCAAGGGCGAGAAGATCGGCCTCGTCAAGGTCCGCCTCTATCGCCCCTTCGACATCCAGGCCTGCGTCAACGCCCTCCCCGCCTCCGTCAAGGCCATCGCCGTCCTCGACCGCACCAAGGAGCCCGGCGCCTCCGGTGACCCGCTCTACCTCGACGTGCAGAGCGCGATCCTCCAGTGCTTCGCCGACGGCAAGACGCCGTTCAAGGCGATCCCGCGCGTCGTCAACGGCCGCTACGGCATGGGCTCCAAGGAGTTCAGCCCGGCGATGGTCCGCGCGGTCTTCGAAAACCTCGCCAAACCCCAGCCCAAGAACCACTTCGTCGTCGGCATCGTCGAGGACGTCACCCACTCCTCCCTCGACTACGACGAGCACTGGAGCACGGAGACCGACGACGTCTTCCGCGGTGTGTTCTACGGCCTGGGCTCCGACGGCACGGTCGGCGCCAACAAGAACTCGATCAAGATCATCGGCCAGGAGACGCCGAACTACGCCCAGGGCTACTTCGTGTACGACTCGAAGAAGGCCGGCTCCATGACCGTCTCCCACCTGCGCTTCGGGCCCCGCCCGATCCGGTCGACCTACCTCGTGACCCGCGCGAACTTCGTGGCCTGCCACCAGTTCGTCTTCCTCGAGAAGTTCGACATGCTCAAGAACGCGGTCGACGGCGCCACGTTCCTGCTCAACAGCCCCTACGGGCCCGACGAGGTCTGGGACAAGATGCCCAAGCTCGTCCAGGAGCGGATCCTCGCCAAGAAGCTGAAGTTCTACTGCATCGACGCCTACTCCGTGGCCAAGGCCACCGGCATGGGCGGGCGCATCAACAGCATCATGCAGACCTGCTTCTTCGCGATCAGCAACATCATCCCGCGCGATGAGGCGATCGCCAAGATCAAGGCCGCCATCAAGAAGACCTACGGCTCCAAGGGCGACGCCATCGTCGAAAAGAACTGGCAGAGCGTCGACGGTACCCTCGAGCACCTGCACGAGGTGAAGGTCCCCACTGCGGCCACCTCGAAGATCGAGATGCCCCCGGCGGTCTCTCCCAAGGCCGACGAGTTCGTCCAGAGGGTCACCGGCCCCATGGTCGCGGGACTCGGCGATACGCTCCCCGTCTCGGCCTTCCCCATCGACGGCACCTACCCGCTGTCCACGTCGCGTTGGGAGAAGCGCAACATCGGCCTCGAGATCCCGTACTGGGATCCGGAGATCTGCATCCAGTGCGGCAAGTGTGCGCTCATCTGCCCGCATGCGGCCATCCGCACGAAGGTCTTCCCGGCCGACGCCCTCAAAAATGTGCCGGAGTCCTTCAAGACGGTGGACTTCAAGGACCGCGACATCACCGGCCACAAGTACCGCATCCAGGTCTTCGCCGAGGACTGCACCGGCTGCGAAGCCTGCGTCCACGTCTGCCCCGCCAAGGACAAGAAGAACCCGTCGCGCAAGTCCCTCAACATGGGCGACCAGGTCTCCGTCCGCGTCCAGGAACGCAACAACGTCGACTACTTCCTCAACCTCCCCGACGTCGACCGCACCCGCGTCAAGCACGACACCGTCAAGGGCAGCCAGTTGCTCCGCCCGCTCTTCGAGTTCTCCGGCGCCTGCGGTGGCTGCGGCGAGACCCCCTACTACAAGCTGCTCTCCCAGCTCTTCGGGGATCGCGCCCTCATCGCCAACGCCACCGGCTGCTCGTCGATCTACGGCGGCAACCTCCCCACCACGCCGTTGTGCGCCAACGCCGACGGCCGCGGCCCCGCGTGGAACAACTCCCTGTTCGAGGACAACGCCGAGTTCGGCTACGGGTTCCGCCTCGCCGTCGACAAGTTCAACGAGCAGGCCCGTGAGCTCGTCACCCGCGTCCCCGTCGCCAAGAGCTGCCCCCAGCTCGTCGAGGCGATCCTCGCCCAGAAGCAGACCAACGAGGTCGAGATCCAGGAGATGCGCAAGCTCGTTGCCGAGCTCAAGCGCAACCTCTCCAACGCCCCCGACTTCGAAAGCCGCTTCCTGCTCGACCTCGCCGACTACCTCGTCAAGAAGTCGGTCTGGATCGTCGGCGGCGACGGCTGGGCCTATGACATCGGCTACGGCGGCCTCGATCACGTGCTGGCGTCCGGACGCAACGTCAACGTCCTCGTGCTCGACACCGAGGTGTACTCGAACACTGGCGGACAGATGTCCAAGTCCACACCCCTCGGCGCCGTCGCCAAGTTCGCCGCCGGCGGCAAGCCCATCAAGAAGAAGGACATGGGCCTCATTGCCATGACCTACGGCTACGTCTACGTCGCCACTGTCGCCATGGGCGCCAACGACCAGCAGACCGTCAAGGCCTTCGTCGAGGCTGAGGCCTGGGACGGCCCCTCCATCATCCTCGCCTACTCGCATTGCATCGCGCACGGCATCGAGATGAAGAGCGGCATGGACAACCAGCGCCGTGCCGTCGAGTCCGGACACTGGCCGCTGTACCGCTACAACCCCGCCCTCCTCCACGAAGGCAAGAACCCCCTGAAGCTCGACAGCAAGGGCCCGAAGATCGCCTACGAGGAGTGGGCGTACGCCGAGACGCGCTTCAAGATGCTCACCAAGAGCAAGCCCGAAGAGGCGCGCAAGTTCCTGCAGCAGGCCAGCGTGGACGCACACACGCAGTGGAAGTACCTCGAGCATCTGGCCGCCCAGAGCTATGAGGCCCCCGTCAAGTAACCCCTCCGCTCCCTCCCCCCCAAACGAGCAAATCAGTTTCCCGACGTTCGATCCCTTCGAACGTCGGGCCTTCTGATCACTCGCGCGCGCCCGCGGCCTTCCCCGTGCGGAAGTTGATCAGTCCCGCGAGTTGATCTAACAAGAGTATCCGTTGCGGGGCAATTCGGCTCGAAAAGGGACGTGTGCCTATGAACGCCTTTCATCTTGGTCTCCTCGCGATCCTGCTCGTAGGATGCGGGGCATCGAGTGGCTCCGGCGCCGCAAACGGCTCCAATCCCGGCGGTTGCCAGGTCGAGCTGCTGCCGGTCGAAGAGCCCAGCCTCGTCTACGAGAACCTCGGCGAGGTCCAGATGGAGTGCCACGCCGACACCGGGCGCGAGGCCTGCATCGCACGCCTCAAGCAGAACGCCTGCGTGCTCGGTGGCGACCTCGCGTTCAACCTCCAGGAGAGCTCGACCGGATCGCAGCTCATCGTCTCCGCCACCATCGGCAAGCGCTCCGCTTCGGCTGCCCCTGCCACCCCGCAAAAACCCACGCGCGCGCCCGCGACGCCCCGCTCACCCAGCGCCCCGCATCCCGCTACCGCGCTCGGCTTCGCCTTCGGCTCCGTCGAGGCCGACGCGGTCAAAGCATGCAAGTCCGCTGGATTCGAGTGGAAGAAAGCCGACCCCGGCCTGTTCGACTGCACCGGTATCCCTGCCGAGCCGTCCGTCAAGGGCTCGGTCCGCATCCGTTTCTGCCAGGAAAGGCTCTGCTCCGCCGAGGCGATCTACCAGACCGCCCGCGCCACCGGCGAGGAGTGGACCCGCAGGTTCAACCTGCTCAAGCTCGACCTGCAGGATCGTTTCGGATCGGCTTCGTCGAGCTCCTACAAGATCCCCAACGAGTGCATGGACGAGGAGATCGCCGACTGCGTGACCGAAGGCCGCGCTCGGGCGAACATGAAGTGGGACTGGCCCTCCGGGGATCAGGTCACGCTCCACCTCCACGCCCCCAGCGGCAAGGCCTCCGCTGCGGTCCGTCTCCTGTTCTCCAAGAAGGCCGGGCAGGCTCGCTAGAACCGGCCCGCCTCCCTCAGCTCGAGCACGGCGGAGACTGCTGCGTGTTGCCGCTCGTGCTCACACGCGCCGCTCCCGACGGCTTGGTGCACCCCGCCGTCGTGTCGTCCTGGTACAGCTTCCACACCGTCAGCGAATCGCACGTCCAGCTCCCGTCGAGGAAGTTGTCGCGGAACTGGTTGCGCCACGACGGGCACTCCGGTGCCGGCTTCGTGCACGCGGTGTTCACCTCGTGATCGCAATACCAGTCGCTGTAGGCCGCGGCGCCGATCTTGATGAAGCGGTTGTCCCGGACCTCGTTGTCGTTGGAGTAGTCGCGGATCCGGATCGGATCCCCGGTCCCCCGCTCGAACCGGTTGGACTGGATCAGGTTCCGATCCGACATGTGCGCCGCGTAGATCGCGTGCAGCAGCGCGCCGCTCGTCGTGTTCACGATGTCCACGAAGTGGTTGTTCACGATCTCGTTGTCGTCCGAGTTCACCAGGCGCAGCGCCGCCGTCGAGGTCGCCAACGCAGGGTTGAACTCGTTGCCGATGTCCTTGAAGTAGCACCCGAACACTCGGTTCGATCCGTTGCTCGTCGACTCCTGATCCCGATCCCCGTTCAGGCTGATCGCCGTCTGGTACCGCTCCACGTAGATGTACTCGAAGTGCAGGTTCGTCTCCTGCCCCGCCGCGTGATCCAGGATGAACCACGTCCCCCCAGGACACTGCGTCCCGGGGCTCGTCACGTTCTCCACCAGACAACCGTCGTAGATCGGCCGGTTCTTGTCGCTATTCAACGGCATGAACGTGATCTTGTGCGTGGGCATCGTGTACTTCCACGTGACCTTCTGCGCCTGGTACCGCCCGGGCGCGATCCGCACCTCGACGTCGCGCCCCGGCTTCGCCGCCTGCAGGATCGCGTGCACGCGCGTCAGCGTCAGCACCGCCTTCGCCAACGTCGAGCCGTCGTTCGTGTCCTTCCCCGTCGGCGACACGTAGACCATGAACGGCCCCGCTGGCGCCGCGTCGGCCGGCGCGTCCGGCGCCACGTCGGGCTTGGCATCCAGCGCCGCGTCCTTCGTCACCGAACCATCGACAATCACTGCGTCGGGGGACGACACATCCAGGATCGCTGCGTCGATCGGTCCCTCCGCGTCCTCTTCGACCTTCGCGTCCGTTGCATGTGCATCGGCAGACGACGCATCCGTCGCCGCGTCGCCGGTGGTTGTATCGCCCGCAGCATCGAGCCCGGGCCACGAGGCGTCCGCTGCTGCCTCCATTCCCGAGTCACCCGCCGACGGCTCGGCCTCCGCGGTCGAAGGATCCCCGGAACACGCTGCAAGGATGAGCATCGGCCCAAACGCCCACAAACCGCTATCGATCCGTCTTCGCTGGTGGGCTGCCATGGCGTCGCATTTTACCATGCCGTTGGCCCACGCCCTGCGCGGAAGTCTCCGACCGCCGCCTCTCCCCCGCCTGCCTCGCCTTCCTCGGCGTCGCGATCGCCGCAGTCGCCCGTCGCTGACCCCGCGACTGATCCCGCTCGGAACCTTTCGCTGGACCCCCCTGCTCAGCAGGGGCACGATGAGTCCTGGGCACTTGTCCGCTCCTCATCTCCGTCCGCAGCAGTCCACCAGCGACGACCATGGCAACACGTGAGCTCCTCTCCGATGCTCCTCCGCAGGCGACGCCTTCCCACGAGGCTCGCATCCGAGAGCTCGAGGCCGAGCTTGCGGCCTTGCGCGGGGACCGGGAACGCTGGCGCCTGCTCGAGGAGGTCATCGATGCCTCCCCGGTCACCGTGTACCTCAAGGACACCGCCTATCACTACCTGGTGGTGAACCGCGACTACGAGCGTCTCTCGGGGCACGACCGCGCGAGCATCCTGGGCCGCAACGACTTCGACATCTTCCCCGATGCCGTGGCCAGGCTGTTCCGCGAACAGGACGAGGAGGTCGTCCGGCGCGGAGAGTCCGTGGACTTCAAGGAGACGATTCCGCTGCCCGACGGAATCCATTCCTTCATTACTCAGAAGTTCCTGCTCCACACGCCCGAAGGCAGGATCGCCGGGATCGCTGGGGTCTGCACCGACATCACCGAGCTCGAACGCGCACGGCTCGATCTCGAACGCGCCCAGAGCGAGCTGGTCAAGCAGGAGCGACTCGCGGCCCTCGCCGAGCTGTCCGGAGTAATCGCGCACGAGGTCCGCAATCCCCTCGGCGTCATCTTCAACGCGCTGGCAACGCTCAAGCGAATCCTGCCGCCCCTCCTGCCCGACAGCCGTGAGCTGCTCGGAATCATCGACGAGGAAGCCGCCAGGCTCAACCGCCTGGTCAGCGCCGTCCTCGAGCTCGTTCGTCCGGTCGAGCCGGAAATGGCACCTGTCGGCATCGACGCCATCGACGCCATCGCCTCCCAGGCGATCGCCGCTGCCCGCTCCCTCGCCGACACCGAAGCGGAAGCCCGCCTCGAGATCGCGCCCGATCTCCCCGTGATCCATGCCGACGAGCGCATGCTCCTGCAGGCGTTGATCAGCCTCGTCACCAACGCCATCCAGGCTCCCAATCGGCGCGGACCGATCAAGATCCGCATCGCGGCCGAGCCCCGGCCTTCGAACATGCTCCGCTTCGAGGTCGAGGACGACGGTTCCGGTATCCCGCCGGAGGTCGTCGATCGCATCTTCTCGCCTTTTTTCACGACGCGAGCCGCAGGCACAGGGCTCGGGCTCCCGATCGTCAAGCGCGTCGCCGACGCACACCGAGGGACCATCGAGTTGCTCCGCAACACGCAACGCGGTGCGACCTTCGTGCTCCGCATCCCTGCGAGTTCGGACTGAGCCTCTCACCAGCGCGCCGGCACGAGGCTCCCGCCGTTGACGCGGCCAGCCTTCAGCCTCCGTACACCTCGTCCTGTTCGATCTTGCTCAGCACCCAGTCGAACTCGCCCGAGTTCACCTTGGCTCTGCAGTGATTGCAGGCGACGGCCATGCTCACGTTCATCGGGGCGCCGCAGTTCGGGCACACGGCACGCGTGATCGCCGGCCCCTTCCGATTGGATCCACGGATCAGGGTCCAGTACTCCGTGTACGGCCGCTCCTTGTCCCGCCGCCCTCCCACGACCGACTGATCCGCATCCCGAATCGTGTAGTCGAGCCCCGTCGCGTGGATCCGCACCGTCACCGCGTCGTACCACCGATCGGAGTCGATGCGCACCAACTCCCAACGCACGATCCTCGCGCGCTCGGTCACGTTCCTCAGCCCCTGACTCCGATACGCCGCGATCCAGTAGGCGTTGGTCTGGTAGAGACCATCGGTCAAGTACGGCCTCGCGGCCTCCCACGCGAGCGACGACCACGCCGTCTGCATCGTCTGGAAGATGAGCTGGATACGCCCAATCAGCGTCGTGTCGTCGAACGACGGATCGCGACCGCGCAACGCCGCAAGCTGCGCCGCCAGCGCAGGATCGAACACCGTCGGCAGCGCTGTGCCCGCCTCCTCGGTCGTGCCCGTCAGGATCGGAGGACGCTCGTTGCGCTCCAACACCTCGATCGATTCCACGCACCAGTCGTAGCCACCGCCGTCGACCACGCGGTTGCAGTACCCGCAGGTCCCCCCCACGATCCGATCGAGGGGGGCTCCACAGCTCGGACACGCGAACACGCGAATGCGGTCCGGGGGACGGGAGCGTGCCGAGCGGCTCCGGACGAAGGACCACCGCTCGACGGCGTAGAAGGACGCGGTTCGCCCTCCGCCTCGGTCCTCGGAGTAGCAGGATTCGAACTCCACCGAGACCCGCACGCGCTGCCCGCCAGCGTCGTTGGGAACGAAGTCCACGCACCGCATGGCTCCGACGATCACCGCGGTGACCGGCTGCTTTCCGAGGGCGTCGAGGGCATTTCGCGCTGCGCCTCCCAGGTAGGGCGCCATCCGAGGCAGCGCTCCCGCTCCGCGCGCCGTGTGCGCCTCCGCGTACAGCGCGTACGCGAAGTCCTCGAACAGCGCCACCGAGAAGTCCGGATCCCAGCCGCGGATCGCCCCCAGCGCGCGACGGATCTCTCCCGGTGCTTGCGTGGGGCTTGGGGAGCTCGATGGGGTTCGGCGCGCAGCCGACGTGGACCAACCCGATCCCCTTGCTCTGCGCACGATGGAGACGATGCCCGCGATGAACCCGACGGGAACGGCGAGGCCCACGAAGCCGAAGATCAGCAGCACTGTCGCGCCCTTCGCGAAGTCGGAGGACTCCCCGACGTTCAGCGTCGCGGGCCGCGCCGGACCGCTGCCGTAGGGGCCAAGCGTCCCGGGGACCCACGCACGCAGCGCATCCGCACGCTCCGCTCCGCAGCGCGTGCAGTAGGAAACCGTCTGGATACTCGGCTTGCTGGGAGTGTAGACCGACGGCGAGTTGCCACGCGAAGGCGACGTCGACCG
>CAYMUE010000016.1:0-34217 GCA_964393505.1 uncultured Polyangiaceae bacterium | reverse complement strand
GCTTGCTGGGAGTGTAGACCGACGGCGAGTTGCCACGCGAAGGCGACGTCGACCGCGTTGACCCCCCTCCCGTGCTGCTGCTCGACCGCGAGCCGCTGGACCCCGATCCGCTGGACCGCGAGCCGCTCGTTCGCGAGCCTCCCGAAGTCTTCGAGCCCCCGCCGAAACCGCTGCCGCCACCGGGGCGCCCGTAGGCATCGGACACTGCAAGCGAAAGACAAAGAGACAGCGCCGCACCGATGGTCCAATGCCCCTTTCGACGGGCAAGCCTTCGCAACGTTTCGCGCGTGGTCATGCCTTCACCATCTCGTCTGGAAGCTCGTTGACGTCGTCAGCCGCCCGCGGAACAGCCTCCGCCAGCACCGGTCCCAGCGCCAGCAGCGCCGCTGCGAAGGCGTCGGCGCCCTTCCTCGCCGAGACCTCGATCTCCCGCACCGCCGCGGTCCAACGATCGCCAAGCCGGGCGACGGGAATCCCGGAGTCCGCGATCACCTTCGCTCGCTTCTCGAACAGCGACACGTACACGAGCACGCCGGTCCGCCCGCGCGTGTTCGTGATCCCCTGCTCCACGAAGCTCGCCAGAGCCGACTTGTGTACCGCCTCGTCGAGCACCTTGCGCGACACCAGCAGCCTCCGCAACCCCGACCATGCATAGGAGAACAGCGTTCCGACCACGAACGATGCCACCACCAGCACGACCGCGATGTCGTCGAACAAAGGCTCCGGATACAGCAGGTAGAACAGCAGAGCACCGAGCGAGAACAGCGCCCCGACGAGGTAGTCGGCGTGACGGTAGTGACCCGATCGGACACACACCGTCGCAACGACCTCCGCACCGGTCCCGGACTCGATCTCGCGGATGCAGTCCCGCACTCGCTCCCGGAAAGGATCGTTCAACCAGGCTGCGTTACTCACGGCATCCTCCGCACTTCACTTGCGCACCGCCGCCCCTGGCACGCGCGCACGCAAGCCTTCCAATACCGCGTCGCTCATCTTCGTCTTCAGATCCCCCGCAACGTCGGTCCCCTCGATTCGCGAAGCGTTCATCACCTCGAACCGGAATCCCCCCGCGTACTTCGCACCATCGAGCACGAAGACATGGACCTCCCCGCGAGCCAGCCCTCCGAGGAACACGCGACGCGACTCGCGGTCCGAGGGCCCCAGCGGCGTGGGAAGGGATGCACTGGCTGAAGCCGACGCCGACGCGGAAGCCGAGGCCGATGCTGAACTCGAGGCTGCCGCCGACGCCGACGCCGGCACGGAGGTGCACCTCGCGGGAATCACGGACCCCGAGTCCTGTGGCGCTACAGGCTGCGTCGGCTCCACGAACTCGACCGTTCGCACCACGACTACGTAACGCACTTCCTCACAGCGCTTCAGAATGTACTCCGCGCTGCTCCCCAGAGGCACATTCAGATAGGCCGTGGGTTGACCCGGATCGAACACCTCGTGCCCCCGTCGCACGATCGATCCGCACCGGTTGAGCAACCCCGAGGACGGCAATCTCGCCCACACGTAGCCGAGCTCCTCGGCGCTCGGCAGATCCTCGGCGTGCAGAATCGCCGTGTTCCCGCCGGTTTCGTACACCGACGGCTCGAACACCAGCGGCGTCGTCACCTGGATCGGTGTGTCCTGCTGCAGGCGCGGAAGCTGCAGCACCTGTTGGTGAATCGACGCGAGCGGAGCGAGCTGTCGCTCCACCCCCTCCCGATGCTCCTGCACCACCGTCTCCAGCTTCGGCCCACAGCATCCCGTCCCGAACAAAATCACCGCGAGCGAAACCAAGCCCGCCGGTACACCCCGTCCTTGTCGTCCGTGTCGCAACATCACCCGTCCCGCGAACGTACCACGATCCATCCATCGCAGGTCCATCCCTGTCAGCACCGCACGCCCCCCTCCTCGCACCGCTCGCCCGATGGATCTCCGGTTGTCCGCCTCGCGCCCGGGCCCATGTCCAGATCGAGCAGCCATGATGCCCGGGGACCGATCCACGCCGTGAATCAACCCCGGGAGGGGAGGGTCGGGCCATGCTACGCACGCGCACTCTGCAAGCTTTGACCGCAGCCGGCCTCGGCACGCTTCTGTGTTTCCCTGCCTGCAGCGACGACGAGACAACCACGACCGGCACCGTCGATGCGCAGGCCCCCGACACCGCCACGGATGCGGAGCCAGGCGATTCCGCAGCAAACGACGCGCCGGACTTCGATGCCGCCCCCGACGCGGCGACCGGATGGAACATCCGCTCGACCTGCGCTCCCTTCACCACGTCCCGCGTGACCCTCGGCGACGACGGGCAATCACTGCTGGTCCTGGCGGACTTCGACGGCGATGCGCGGCTCGACGCGATCCGGACGCGTGCCTGGACAAGCTCTGCGCACTGGGGACCGGGACGGATCGAGCTGTACCCCGGACTCGGCAATGGCGCCTTCAATGCACCGGTTTCCTTCGAAACCGGTGGCATCCCGATCAACGCCGCCGCTGGTGACTTCGACGGCGACGGTCTCGACGACCTCGCGGTCAAGGTCTCGATCGCCGGTGACCACGCCCGGCTCCTGCTGTTCCGCGGAGACGCTCGCGACGGCCTCCGGCAACCCGTCGTCTACTATGACCCTTCCCCCTACCTCGGAAACGATCTGGCGGCGCAAGACATGGACGGTGACGGCTTCGACGACTTGATCGTGTCGCGTCAGAATCCCGAACAGCGCATCGACGTGCTGCTCGGTGGAAGCCTCCCGTTCCGCTCCATCACTTCGTCCGGCTCTCTGTCCGGGGAGGTCTCGGGAGTCGCGCTCGCGGACCTCGACGGGGATGGGGACAAGGACGCCATCGCGGCGACGGTGTCCGGCTGGGATGTTCTGATCAACGACGGCAACGGGGCTCTTGCGCGGGTCTTCCACGCGGATGCGGACGTGGTCGGCAACGGAATCCCTTCGGCGATCGACTTGGACCGCGATGGAACCGAAGAGGTGGTGGTGCTGCGGCACGACGAGAGATCGGCGACGGTTCGCGTGAACGCGTACCGCTACGTTCCCCGAGCTCGCGCGTTCGCGCACAAGCAGCTCTTCGAGGCCCCCTGGCTCACTGATCTCGTGGTCGGAGACGTCGATGACGATGGTCGCAAGGACGTCGCCTTGTTGACTGGAGAGCAGACCGAGCTGCTGCTCCTCGACGGCGATGGACTGCGTCACGCGGTCGTCCCTTCCACCACCGGACAGCTCGCGCTGGGCGATGTGACGGGAGACGGGCTGACCGATCTGGTCTTCGGAACCACCTGGGGAATGGAGGTGTTCCCCCGCGTTCGCGATCGCTGCGATCCTCCTCCCGCAAGCTGCGAGGCTGGCGACACGTATGCGGAAACCGTCAAGCCGCTGAGGTTGTCTCCCGAGCGCATGCTGCTCGGAGACGTGAACGGGGATCTGACCACCGACATCGTGCTTCTTGAATCGACCAGGGTCGGCGTGCTGCTCACCGACCCCCTGGGTCGGCTCGAAGACACGGCCCTCATTCCCCAGCGATCGCTCGGGGCGACACTGGCGGATCTCGACGACGATGGTGGCAGGGTACTGGTGCTCGTCGATGGCTCCCCCGGGTGGACCGAGGTGCGCAGCGGCACCGACATCGAGCGTGTGAAACCGCCGCGCTATCCGTCGTTGGTTGACGTGAGCTCGGGGGACTTCGACTGCGACGGCGAGGACGATCTCGTATTCGTGCGGGGAACGTATCCGCTGGACCTGATCTTCGTGCCGCGCGGGGATGCGAGCGACACCTTCTCGTGGGCAGGGTTCGACAGCATGTTCGGCGTATCGATCGTGCGGGCGACGGACTTCAACGACGACGGCTGCACCGATCTGATGGTGCGTCCCAACGGTCTCATGGCTCCGCCATGCATCCTTAAGGCGCCGATTCGCACCGGGACGCCATGCAACGAGGTGAACGTCCTGTCGCCGCTGCTCGACACGGGCGACGTGGACGGAGACCACGTGCAGGAGCTGCTGGTTCAGCAGTGGCCCACCACGCTCGCGCTCTGGGACGGCGAGCAGGGGCCCTATCGCGAGCTGCTGACGCCGGACTACGGCTGGTTCACCGCTCGGCTGATGCGGTCTGCGAGGAATCCGCCCGATCTGCTCGTGGCGGCCAAGGGGGGCGAGGTGAGGGTCTACGCGACCGACGGCGCCGCCGCCCTGCAGGCGCAAGACCTTCGCATCGTTCGACAGAGCCGTCGCGACACCTCGCTCGTCGAGGCGGCGGATCTCGACGGCGACGGGATCGAGGAGGTGCTGGGGGTGGCGTTGACGCCGAATCCTTCGCTGTCGGTGCTGCGATCCTGCAAGAGGTGACCGGCCGGCGACCGGGCAGGAAGCGCGCTTCATGCTTTCACTTGCATCAAGACATGAAGCGCGCTAGACGCTCTTTTACTGATGGTTTCGTGGCTCGAACGCTTCAAGGCCCTGTCCGATGAGACCCGCGTGCTGCTGCTCGCAGCGCTGCTGGAGGAGGAGCTCTCGGTCGGCGAGCTGTCCGAAGTCTCCCGCGCCGCTCAGCCCGGGGTCTCCCGTCACCTCGCCGCGCTCCGTGAAGCCGGCCTCGTCGTCGCCCGCAGACAGGGTACCGCGTCGTTCTACCGCATCGTGTCCGACGACCCTCTGCTCGACGGGCCTTTCGGCCAGGAGCTCCGTCGCATCGCCGCCGAGCGCAAGGTCGCTTCCCGCGTGGAGAAGGTCGTCTCGCGCCGCCGCGCGCGCACCGAGGAGTTCTTCGACCGCGCCGAGCACTGGGACACCCTGCGCGCCGAGCTGTTCACCGAGGCCGCCGCGCTGTTCTCCGTGCTGCGCCTGGTCCCCAAGGGGCTCGCGGTCGCCGACATCGGCACCGGCACCGGAGGGATGCTCCCCTACCTCGCGGAGGTCGCCGACCACGTCGTCGCCGTCGACATCTCCTCCGAGATGCTCCGCCGCGCCCGGACCAAGGCTCGCGCCCTCGGGCTCTCCAACGTCACCTTCGTTCGCGGCGACCTGGCGAAGCTCCCGATCGACGACGCCTCGGTCGATGCCGCCTTCGCAGCCCTCGTCCTGCATCACGCGCCGAGACCGTCGATCGCCCTCGCGGAAATGGCGCGCGTGGTGCGCCCCGGCGGCACGGTGGTCATCGTCGATCTGGTCGCCCACGGACACGAGTGGCTCAAGGAGGAGCAGGCCGATGCGTGGCTCGGCTTTGCGGAGGAGGAGCTGGAGTCCCTCTGCGCCCAGGCCGGGTTGCACGAGGTGCACACCCGCGTGGTCTCACGCGTCGAGCTCAAGACGAGAGGACACGGCGCACCGCTCGAGCTGTTCGTGACGAGCGGCCGTGTCCGTGAAGGAGCGCGCGCGTTGGTGCGCGCGCCCCGGAAGAAGACGACTGGCAGGGCGTCCCCCGAGGGCGCTTGACCCGGCTCCGCGCTGCGGGCCGAAACAGGAGCGAATCGCATGACGAATCCGACGACGAACTACAAGGTTGCGGACATTGGCCTCGCCGACTGGGGACGCAAGGAGATCGCGATGGCCGAGAAGGAGATGCCCGGCCTGATGGCGATCCGCGAGGAGTACGGCCCCAAGCAGCCCCTCAAGGGCGCGCGCATCGCCGGCTGCCTGCACATGACCATCCAGACCGCGGTGCTCATCGAGACCCTCAAGCATCTCGGCGCCGAGGTCACCTGGACGAGCTGCAACATCTTCTCCACCCAGGACCATGCCGCCGCAGCCATCGCCGCCGCCGGCGTCCCCGTCTTCGCCTGGAAGGGCGAGACCGAGGCCGAGTACGAGTGGTGCATCGAGCAGCAGCTCAAGGCCTTCCAGGGCGGCAAGGGCCCGAACATGATCCTCGACGACGGCGGCGACCTGACGCTGATCGTCCATCAGAAGCACCCCGAGCTGTTCGAAGGCCCCGACCCGGTTCGCGGCCTGTCCGAGGAGACCACCACCGGCGTCCATCGCCTCTACGAGATGGCGAAGAACGGCACCCTCAAGGTCCCCGCCTTCAACGTCAACGACTCGGTCACCAAGTCCAAGTTCGACAACCTGTACGGCTGCCGCGAGTCCCTCGGCGACGGCATCAAGCGGGCCACCGACGTCATGTTCGCCGGCAAGGTTGCCATCGTGTGCGGCTACGGCGACGTCGGCAAGGGCTCGGCCCAGGCCCTCCGCGCCCTCGGCGCCCGCGTCATGGTCACCGAGGTCGATCCGATCTGCGCCCTGCAGGCCGCCATGGAAGGCTACCAGGTCGTCACTCTCGAGAGCTCCGTCCACCTCGCCGACATCGTCGTGACCTGCACCGGTTGCGCCGACATCGTTCGCGCAGAGCACATGAAGGCCATGAAGGACGAAGTCATCCTCTGCAACATCGGCCACTTCGACTGCGAGATCCAGGTCGCCTGGCTGGAGAAGAGCCCCGAGATCAAGAAGGTCAACATCAAGCCCCAGGTCGATCAGTACGTCTTCCCCGACGGCAAGCGAATCACGCTCCTCGCCTCCGGACGCCTGGTGAACCTCGGCTGCGCCACCGGTCACCCCTCCTTCGTCATGAGCTCCTCGTTCACCAACCAGACCCTCGCCCAGATCGAGCTCTGGACGAACCCCGGCAAGTACCCCGTCAACGTGTACGTGCTGCCCAAGATCCTCGACGAAAAGGTCGCTCGCCTTCACCTCAAGAAGCTCGGCGTCCAGCTGACCGAGCTCACCGACCAGCAGGCCTCCTACCTCGGCATCTCCAAGAGCGGTCCCTTCAAGTCGGACATGTACCGCTACTAGACCTCACTCCCCTGCCTGCGGCCGCGTCGATGACAGCTCCCTTCGCCAGTAGCTGATCGCCGCCACCATCCCCGCGCACGCCGCCATCCCCGCGAGCACAGGACTCCACTCACGCGCTCCGATGGCGCACGCCACCGTCCCGAACTGCAGCACTGTCGTCAGCTTCCCCTCAATGCTCGCACCGGGATAACCGCCCCCCGATCGCCCGCTCCTCCGCATCGCTGCCGCCCAGAGCACCAACGGGACCTCGCCGATCTCCCGCACCGCCAGCGCCACTGCCGCCCACCACGGAAGCGCACCCTGCACCAGCAACGTGGTCACCATCGACGCCACGAAGACCTTGTCGGTCACCGGATCGATCGCCGCACCGGTCGCTGTCACCTGACCAGACCTACGCGCATACCAACCGTCGAGCACATCCGACGCCCCGGCCGCGCCCAACACAAGCAAGGCAATCCCCGGACGGTCCGCGACGAACGGGAACAGCACGGCAAGAGGCACACGCGACAGGCTTAGCAGCCCGGGCACGTTGAGCAGATCCCTCCCCCGATACGCTCCCATTTTTCGCATCATAGCGTCGTGCGTGGGATTGGCACACCCCAACGCCGCCCGCCCCCGCTATGCGGTCATCCGCCTGCAACCGGAAGGTCTCAGCGCACGCGCAGCTTGCGCGCCAGCGCCGCCGCCAGCCCAGACGCGGCGAGAATGCCGATCCCCCAGGAGCCCCTGCTTTCCTGCGGCAATGCCGTCGAGCACGAGCCGCCGCTCGTGTCCGGCAACCAGGAGCACTCGCTCTCGCAGTGATCCCGCAGGCATCCGTCCTTTCCACCAAGCTCGTTGGCCCGGTCCTGCCCGTCGGGATGGTCATCCCAGCAGTCCTTCTGGCACGACTGGTCGCCGCCGCCGCACGCCGCGATGCACAGGACCAACTTCTTGCACTCCTTGCTCGCTGCACACGACTGGCACTCCGTCATGCAGTTCGCCACCATGCAGGCGTCGCAACCCGGATGCGCCGTATCCGTCAGCTCGCACACCGGACCGCTGTCCGCTTCCACGACGTCGTCGGGAGCATCCACGACATCGGCACCGCCATCGTCGATTCCGCCCCCCTGCCCGGTGCTCCCACCCGTCTCCGAGGAGCCTCCCTCACCACCTGCGCCCCCAACGCCGCCCGCGCCGCCTTCCCCCGCGCCTCCTTGGCCCGCGACCCCTCCCGCTCCGCCTTCCCCCGCTCCGCCGACTCCAGCTCCGCCCTTGCCCGCTGCACCCGAGGCTCCCGCCTCGCCACCGGCCGCCCCCCCCTTTCCGCTCGCGCCACCCTGTCCGCCGCCCGCGGTGCCGCCCCCCTTGCCGCCTGCACTCGCATCCGATTTGCCCCCCGCCGAGGATGCGTCGGGTTCCGAACCAACCTCCGCCTCCCCCGTGGAGTTCAAGGTGCACCCGTCCACCTGGAGCGCCAAGAGCACGGCGGCGGCGCCCACGACCCAACGCGATTTCTGCGAGCCCATTGAGGGTCTTCTCCCATTTCCCACGGGCAACGGCAAGCTCGGCCCCGGCCCACCCAACGAGGACTCTCACTTCGATTCGATGGGTAACCCTTCGAACGCCAGCAATCCCACCCCCTTGGCATTCGTGACCCACGGCCCGGCTCCGGTGTGCCCCGCGTAGCGGAGCGTCGTGGCCCCCGCTCCGTCCCCCGACAGCGTCAGCACGAGACTTCCACCGGCTGCGCTGCCCGACGTCACGGTCACCGCACTCCCTTCGACCGTGAAGAACGCCTGCGAGCCCGCACCCCACGAGAGCGTCGAGCCCGCGTCGCGCATCTCCACCGTGAGCTCCGTCCGCCCCGCGTTGCTGAAGTACGCGCGCTTCGGATTCGGCGCTTCGATGTCCGGCGACGCCGTCCCGCCGAACAGGTCCCGCGTCAGCAGCGCTGCATACCGCCCACCAAGCTCCTCGTACCCCTCCACGTAGGCGAAGTGACACCCGTCGTGCCCGTCGAGCCCCGTCGTCGACATCACGCTCACCCCAGGGAACTCGTCCGCCAACCTGCGCTGCACCTCCAACGTCGCCACCGTCGGGTTCCCGCATCCCAGACGGATCTGGCTGACATACGTCCTGCGTACCGACGGATAGTCCTGCAGCCAATCCGCATATAGGGCGGCCCATCCGTCATGGTGCGCCTGCGCGTTCGCGCCGTCACTCTCCCCTTGATAGAACAGAATCGCCGACACGTGGCCGTCGATCCCCGCTGCCCGCGCTCGCAACAACAGCCGCCCGTAGTTGGTCGCCGGATTCGCTGGATTCGCGTCGTCACGCTGGAAGTACGAGATGGGCTTCCCTCCCCGCGCCCCGTTCAGGATCCCGATGGGGACCTTGCGCGCGTCGACCAGCGCGCGAGCCATCCTCAGCGGCCACTGCCCTACCGCGCCCTTCCCCTCCGCGGCATTGCCCTCGGCCTGATGCCACGCCGCGTCCGCAACGGTCGCGGCGCCGTCTTCGATTCGTGTGCCGAACGATCGGACGAACGGGCTCTGGTTCACGTTGGCATCGCCCGAGTACTGTGCGGAGACCGCATTCGATTGCCCCTGAACCAGCAGGATGTCCCCGGCCACCAGATCCTTGACCTGGGCGATCTGGGTCGGCGTGGTCCCCTCCACGACCGAGACCCGCAGATCCCGGCTCACCAGGTCCGAAGGCAAGGCCAACTCGAGCTCGAAGGGCAGCTCGGCCGCGTCGCCGCACAACGGAGCCACCTGACTCGAGGCCACCGCTCCCCCCTCGATCCACTCCGCCACAACGGCGTGGTATCCCGGCGACTTCACCGTCCCTGCGACCCGCACGACTCCTGCCTTCGTTTTTGTATCCCGCGGAATCACGGCCATGTCCCGCGGCAGCTCGCCGAACTCCACGACCGGCGCCCCGGCAGGCGCCGCGACCGTCACGACCAACGTCTTCTCCGCAATCCCCGACAACCCGCCGTCATCGGTCACCGTCAGCCGCGCCACGTGGCAGCCGGCCGTTGCATAGGAGTGCAGAGCCTCCTTGCCCGCCCCCTTGCCACCGTCGCCGAAATCCCACGCATAGGACGCGATGACACCGTCCGCATCGCTGCTCCCACTCCCGTCGAACGAAACCTGAAACGGCGCGATCCCGAATGCCGACGACACCTCGAACTCCGCCTTCGGGGCCAGGTTCTCTGCGGTTTCCTCCGGCGCGTCGATCGCGCTGTCGGCCGCGTCTTCATGAGCGGGACCATCTGCTGAAGAATCCACTCCACCGTCCGACCTCGTCCCGCCGAGCGAGCTCGCGTCCTGGTCGCCGCACGCTGCGAGGACAAGAGCCGCGCTCAGGAGAGCGCATGCGGCGCCCCCGACGGAAGACGAGGGTTGGAGGCTCCGAGGCCGGCGATGCGTCAGCAGGAAACGCGCGTTCATCTCACGATCGAAGCTACACCAGGACGCGCTCCGGAGACACCCCGCGCGCAGCGGCGTCGCGAATCCACGGACGCACGTCGCAAGGGATCATGCCCGCCCGACGCGCGGCCTCCAACCCCAGGTCGGCGTCCTCGAAGACCTCGCAACGCTCCGGCGCGATCCCCATGCGTTCGGCGCATTGCAGGAACGTGTCCGGCTCCGGCTTGTGACGCGACACATCCTGGCTCGACACCAGGATGTCGAAGTAGGGGCGCAACCCCGCTGCGTCGATCGTCCTCCAGGCGATCTCCCGGGTCCCGCCCGTGCCGAGCGCCATCGGGAGCTTTCCGAAGCAGCGCTTCACGACCTGCACCACCGGCTCGATCGGCTCGACCTGGGGAATCAGCCGGACGAAACCGGCCTCCTTGTCCGCGGCAACCGCGAGGGGATCGAGCGCGAGCCCGTGCTCCCGCGCGATCGTGGCGATGATCTTCAACGCAGGCATCCCCGCCATGCTCTGGAACACGACCTCGTCGAAAGGGAATCCGTGGCGCTTCGAGGCCTCCATCCACGCGACGAAGTGCAGCGGCATGGTGTCCGCCAAGGTGCCGTCGATGTCGAAGATGAGCGCTCTGGCTGCAGGGTCGAGCATGGTCGAAGCCAACCGTAGCACGCGCAAGGCCCCACGCCGGGCAGCGCGAAGGCGAAAGATCGTCGGAGCCGGCAGTGCGTAGGAACCTTCGTGGCTCCGACGCACTCTCTCTCGCGAAGGCCCACCGAACCCAAGGACTCCCCATGATCCCCGTCCGAATCAACACACTCGGAGCTTCGTTCGTGATCGCCGCGGCCATGGCGACGAGCTGCACTCCCGCTTCTCCCGGGACGGCTCGCTCGCCAGCTCCACCCCCAGCGGTGGCCTCGAGCTCCCCTGCCCCACTCGTCCTCGCTACTGCCCCGGTCTCGCCCCCACGCCCCCCACCCCCTGTCGTCACCACGCCCATGGCCGGCGAGCCTGCCGCCAACACCCTGGCCGAAGCGCGACTCGTCGCCACCAGTTGCGACAACTACGAGAAGGCTGCCAAGGAGATCGCCAAGATGCGCATCGCCAAGATGCGAGCCGAGGTCGATGCCTCCTTCCGCCAATGGCAGGAGTCGCAACCGGTGTGCTGGGAGGAGTATCGGTTGCAGGCCGAGGAAGAGCGACGCGCCCGCGAAGGTGGCTTGAGCGAAGCCTACGGCCGGGGTTCCATGGGGATCGGCGGCGGCTACGGGTCAGTTGGCGCCGTGGGCCACGGAAGTGGCGCAGGCGCCATGGCTTCTCGCCCGCCTCAGGTGCGAATGGGCGCGACCTCGGTGTCGGGACGCTCCGCTCCGCCCGGCGCCAAGAGCAGCGCGGCCTCGCCCCGCAGGGCCGACAGCGCCTCCAGCACCAACAACCAGGTCGCAGGCGTCGACGAAGCCGACTTCGTCAAGACCGACGGAACCTACGTATACGTCGCCTCCAACGGTGCGCTCCGCATCGTGGAAGCCATGAATCCTCGTATCGTCTCCGTCACGCGGCTCCCCGGAAACGTCCGCGAGATGTTCGTCGAGGGCAACCGCGCGGTCGTCTACACCGCAAGCGGTGCCGGAGGGAAGCGCTGCACCTATGGCTACGACTGCGTGTTCGCCGGCGACGGCACTGCGACGCGCATTCTCGTCTACGACATTTCCAACCGCGCGGAGCCGAAGCTTGCTCGCCAGATCGATCTGTCCGGCTCACTGATGGCTGCACGGCGTATCGGACGCGCAGTGCACACGGTGGTGGCCGACGCGGACTCGCCGACCGCAGCGTATTCGACGTGGCCGGCGGGGCTCCAGACCTGTGGAACGCGGGAAGCCATCGTGAGGGCGAAGTTCGCGCAGCTCAAGGCCGAGAACGAGCGGAAGATCGTCGCGAACACATGGTTTCCCACCATCCGTGAGAAAGGTGTGGAGAAGTCCATGTGCGGCGGCCTGATGAGGACCGCCTTCTCCGATGGGCAAGCGTTCACGTCGGTCATATCGTTCGACCTGGGCGACGACGCGACCCCAGCGACGACCGCGACCCTGCAGAGCCGCCCCGGCGCGGTGTTCGCCTCCGGCAATGCCCTGTACCTCTCGGTCGTCCACAGCAAGTCGGGCGCCCGACAGCGCTGGTATTCCTTCTACCCGTCGGTGAACGAAGCCAGCGAAATCCACAAGTTCAGGATCGGCGACAAGCCCTCGGATACCCGCTACGCCGGCAGCGGCGTCGTCCCCGGGCACGTCCTCAATCAGTTCTCGATGGACGAGTGGTACGGCTACCTCCGCATCGCCACCACGCGCGGACGCGTCCCCGACCCCGGCGTCGAAAGCGTCGTGTCCATCCTCGCCGAGGGCGAAGGCGGCAACCTCGTCCGCGTTGGCGCCATCGACCATATCGCCCCCGGGGAGGATATCCGGGCCGTGCGGTTCGACGACGATCGCGGCTATGTCGTGACGTTCAAGAAGACCGACCCGTTGTTCGTGATGGACCTGTACGACCCGGCGCGGCCTCGCATCCTGGGCGAGCTCAAGATCCCGGGCTACTCGACTTACATCCACCGAATCGACCCGGACCACCTGCTTTCCATCGGCTTCGATGCCGACGACAAGGGGAGCTTCGCGTACTTCGACGGCGTGATTCTGCAACTGTTCGACGTGCGCAATCCGACGGATCCGAAGCTGATCCACAAGGAGAAGATCGGTACCCGGGGATCGAGCTCGGAGGCCGCCACCAATCACCTCGCCTTCAACTACCTGGGAGACAGGGGTCTGCTCGCCTTCCCGATGACGATCTGCGAGGGAGGGGGTGACGGCAGAAACGGCAACGAGCTGACCTTCAGCGGCCTGCTCGTCTACAACGTGAGCGTCGCCGAGGGGTTCAAGCGACTGGGCGGCATCGACCACGGGACCAAGGGCGCCAACTGCAACACCTGGTGGTCGAACGCGAACTCGATCGTCAAGCGAAGCATCTTCCTCGACGAGCTCGTGTACTCCATCGCTGCCGACCGTGCGAAGGTCCAGCGGATGGGGAGCCTCGGACGCGACGTCGCGGATCTTCCGCTGACCCAGTGACAAGGTTCGAGCCGCGCCGATCCTCAGGCCGCCGGGCGCTTGGGGGTCGGCACGCCGAGGCAGGTCCTGAGCCCCGGACGCAGATCCTGCCCCTCGGATGCGTGGGAGAGACAGAAAGCCGACGCGTCCATCATCGCCTTCACCACGTGAGCGCAGAGCATGACCGGCGACGATTCCGGCGTGTGCGCATCGACCCACTCGCGCAGGACCTCCTGCACCTCCGGCGTGCGGAGTTCCTGGTGCGTCGCCATCAGGTGACGAACCTCATCGCTGGCGGTTCGGAGAGAGTCCCACTTGCCCACGAGCACTACTTCGGGCCGCGAGGGGGGAGTGGCAAGCGTGGCTGAACCCGTTCCGTCCGGCACACGGGACGCATGCCCGGGCCGATCGCTCACGGGCTTGGCATTCCCCTCTTGGCGCGGTCACAGGCGTCTGATAGACCGCGCCGCCATGAACGCCACCGCACCCGTCGCCGACACCAAAACCAATACCGTCACCCACAGCGGACGCTCGTTCTTCATGCGACCGCTCAACGAGAACTCCTTCACCGTGATCGAGAATGGCGTGGCCGTGGGCCGCGTGCTCGAGGTCTTCGGAAGCGCTCAGGGCATCGCCGAGCACGAGTCGGTCACCGAAGAGATGATGACCGAGATCGGCGAAGCCTGGTTCGCCGCGATCGCCTGAGCGCGAATCGCTCTCGGCGAGCCCTTGATCGTTGGGGGGAATTTGAAGGGGGGCGGGGTGGCCCGCCCCCGGCTGGGGAGCAGTCTGCGGACAGGCCGCCGCATCGACACAGATCGGCTCGGCCACGTTCAGGCCAAGGCCGGCAGCAGACCAAGCTCGCACCGTAGTCCGCTCTCAACGGTCCCGGCTCGGTGTGCTAATGTGCCGGGTTCCGAGCCGAACGCCATGCAGGACGGCGCCGTCACCGAGGAGATCCGAAAGCGAACGCGTTTTGAGTACGTGTTCGGCGGCATCTTCGGAGTGGTCGTGCTCGGCATCGGCGTGGCGAGCGTGGTGCCATGGCGACCAGGCGGGAACGACGGTCCGAAGGTCGAGGGGGTTGCGCCCGAGCTGAGCTCGAACGTGATCGCGCCCGAGGAAAAGGAGCGCGTGGTGATCGGCACGCGTCCGCAGCGCGCTCAGCAGCCCGAGGCGGAGCCGGCCCGCGAGGTCACCCTCGAGCTCACACCGATGAGCGAGCAGGAGCTCGCGCGTCTGCTTCAGCGCGCACACGAGGATGTGTTCGGCAAGCCGCCCCACATGATGCGGCTGTCGGTCGCCTGGGCACACCTGGCCCTCGAGCACTCACGCGGCAGCGAGATCTACTGCAACAACTACGGCAACCTCATCGCCAAC
Source organism: uncultured Polyangiaceae bacterium (assembly GCA_964393505.1). Classification (GTDB taxonomy): domain Bacteria; phylum Myxococcota_A; class Polyangia; order Polyangiales; family Polyangiaceae; genus JACRCQ01. The sequence continues at coordinate 19,543 of CAYMUE010000016.1, read as the reverse complement.
GACAGCGGGCCGTTCTACCGTCTGCAGGCCACCGAGCGCACGCGCAAGAACGCGAAGGCCGCGCTGGGCGAGTGGCGCAACATGACGATGCGCTTCCGGGCCTACTCGTCGCCGCGCGACGGCGCCGCAGCGTACTGGCGGCTCATCCACGAGAAGTACACCGCGGCGCTTGCCTACTTCGACAACGGCAACGGCTACCTCGCCGGCCGCAAGCTCGCGGAGGCGGGCTACATGACCGCGGAGGCCCAGCCCTACGCGCACTCGCTGGGCAGCCTGCAGGAAGAGTTCCTCACACGGATCTGGCCCGAGCTCCAGTGACCGTGCACGGCGCGCAACGCCACAGCGCGAAGCCATTGCCCAGGTCGCTGCAGGGATCGATGTCGCCACGCTCCCCCGAAAGCCGGGACAGCGAGAGCCGGAACAACCCTGGCGCGGATCGCGTCCCGCTCGCACGCACCTCCGACCAGCAGCGCTCCCACTGCTCGAACCATGCACGAAGCAGAGAGCCGTCTACCACAGCTCGCCTCGAGTCCTTGGGAAGGTAGTCGCGGAACAGCCAGGGACCAAATCCGCGCGCGAAGTCGGTGAAGACGAGCAGCCCTTCGGTTTCGAGCGAGTCGCCCCGACGGCGTTTCAGCCACGCCGTGAGCACGTGGCCGTCGGTGTCGCTCGTCCCCTCCATCAGCAATCCTCCCTCGACGAGCCCACCACTGAGGAGGCTGTGCACGGGCGCCGATTCGGATGCGGGATAGGATCGCAGGACGTTCATCACGCGGATAACGCGGGCGCGAGGCTCGCCGCGAGCGACGTCCTGGAACCCGCCCCGAAGGAAGCGCAACGCCATCCCCCGCGACGCACCGGCTGCCGCCTCTGCTCGTGCGACATCGGCCTCGTAGCCCACGACCCCGCAATCCGGTGCGAGAGCCCAGACCCTCGATGCGAGCTCCACGGTCGTCACCGGACTGCCCCCGAAGCCCACGTCGACCACGGGACTCGCTCCGTGGCGCGGTTCGCGCAGAAGGTCCGCCTCGCGCACCTCGAGCCAACGGTCACAGGCAGCCAGGCGCCCGGGGCGCGTTCGGGCACGCGCTGCACGATCACGTACGGCTGACTCGCTCACCATGTTGCCGGCTGCACGCTCTAGCACGGGCGGTCCGACGCCGGGGGCGCGTGCTACGGTCCGGGGCGATGCCGGGTCCATGTGCTTCTCCCCCCCTGGTCGTGCTGTTTTCCGACACACACCTCACGGCGCTGCTCAAGCCCTCGGGGATGCTGGTGCACCGCGGCATGGGCAACGATCGGGTCACGCTCGCCGGGCTGGCGGCTCGACAGCTCGGGCTCCCGGTGCACCCGATCCACCGGCTCGATCGCGGCACCAGCGGTGTGCTCGTGATCGCGCACACGCCAGAGGTCGCCGCGGACTTGCAGCAGGCATGGACCGATGGACGCGCGGAGAAGGTCTACCTCGCGCTGGTGCGCGGCTGTCCCCCGCCCCACGCCGTGATCGATCACCCCGTCCCACGCACCGAGGGCGGCGAGCGCGTTCCCGCTCGGACCGTCGTTCGACCCCTCGCGACGTCCACCGTCGAACGGGTCGCCCTGGTGGAGGCCCGACCGCACACCGGGAGGTTCCACCAGATCCGGCGTCACCTGAAGCACCTGGGCCACCCGGTGGTCGGCGATGCGAACTACGGCGACAACAAGTTCAACCGTATGGTGCGAGAGCGATGGGGGCTGGACAGGCTCGCGCTTCATTGCGAGCGCGTCGCCTTCGACCACCCGCGCGACGGCAGGCGGCTCGAGGTTCGTGCGAACATCACGGAGGATCTTGCGCGCGTGCTCCGCGCGTTGGGGCTCGAAGTCCCGGCTACTTGATCTTGACCCCGTGGAAGTTCCAGTAGGTCGTCCCCTTCTTGAAGACCTCGCCTTCATGGATGTCGACCGGGCCCCAGGTGTCGTCGATGGCGGGGAAGTACACGACGAAGTTCACGACCCCACCGGGCTGCAAGGTCGTCTTGGCCGGCGACAGGGCGATGCCGGTGGCGGTGCGCAGCTCGAACCGCCGCTTCTGATCGGCAGCCTCGATGAAGAACGACTCCGGACTGCCCGGAAGGGCCGTGGAGATGTCCGTAGCCTGCCGCTTGGAGTTCTTGAACTGGATGTGAACCCGCGTTTCGGTCGGGGTACGAACAATCCTGGTGATGCGAAGATCCGGATCGGTCGAGCACTCGTGGTTCATCACGAGCGTCGTCTCGCCCGAAGCAGAGGTCGTCGTCGTGGGCTGCTGCTCGGTGGACTTCTCCTTCGAGAGCCCCGGGATCTTGCAGCAGCCGGTGACTGCGAGAGCGACGATGGGAACGAACGCAAGCGCGCGCATGAGCATGAGACACATCCCTCCGGTGGACCTGCGGCATCCTACCGGAAGGACGGCGCCCGGCGAAGCCCCGTCGAAACGGATGTCGGGATGCGTCAGGCAAGCATGTAGATGCGCGCGCGCTTCTCGCCCTGCGTGACCACCTTTCCTTCGGAGACCAGGGCGAGCAGAACCCGCTGGACGTCCTTGGCCTCGCGACCGGAGGTCTTCACGATCTCCTGCAACGGCTGCCCTTCCCGATCGAGCACGTCGAGCACCGACTGCTTGTCGTCGTCGTTGACCTCGGGCTCCTTGTCCTTGCGCGCCGCCTTCTTCGCCCGGAACTCCACCTTCATCGCCGAGAGGATCGCGTCGTGGCTGAACCCCGCCGTGAGCATCATCGTCAGCATGTCGCGCGCGGTCTTCTCCCTGCGAACGATCGCGTCGAGCTCCTTGCGCTTGTCTTCGATGCGCGCCTCGAGACGGGCGATCTCCTCGCGGATCACCTCGGCCTCAGCGTCGAGGATATCCTGGCTGAAATTGGCTTCGATGGTGAATCTTTCCCAGAGGGTGTCGAACCCCGGGTCCTGCGCGGGCGCGGGCGCGGGAGCAGGCTGGGGGGACGCAGGCTGCGGCTCCGGCTGAGCCATCGGCTGGGGCTTCGGATTGTGGTGCTGTTTCGCCATAGGGCCTCCGACGAGACGAGATGAGAAGGCGGGTCGTAGGCACGCGAGGACGGCGCGTCAACCGCGTGCAGCCGCAAGGGCCCCGAGCGCAAGACCGTTGCCGAGTCGCAGCGACGAGTGCTACACGATTTGTCATGGGTGGCCCGGCGCGCGTTCTGCTGGTCGTCGATGACATTCCCGCCATGGGGCGCGCGCTGCAGCGCAGCCTGAGCAAGAGCTTCGACAAGATCGTGCTCGCCGAGAGCGCCGAACAGGCCGAACGCCTGCTCGCTTCCGAGGAGAACCCTCCGACACACCTTCTGTGCGACGACAACCTCGGCCTCGATTCGCCTCGCGGCGTGGAGCTCATGGGGGCGTGGCGACGCGCCCATCCTAGGATTCAGAGCGCAGCGCTCATCACCGGGAATGACGAGGTCGAGCCTCCCCCGGGGCGCGGGATCGACCGCGTGTTCCGCAAGCCCCTCGACATCTCGGAGCTGCGCGAGTTCTTCCTTTCGCGACGCTGATCGCGCAGCTCTCTGCAGGGCGCTCGCCCCCCCCCGCGGCCGCGGCCTCGCGGGGTTGTCCCCATGCTTGCGATCCAGACCGGCAGAGGCCCTCGTGTCAGGCGCTTAAAGACGAAAGGCACGCTGTCTGCGTGCCTTTCTTCCGTGCGAGGAGGGGGACTTGAACCCCCACAACCTTGCGGTCGCTAGAACCTGAATCTAGTGCGTCTGCCAATTCCGCCATCCTCGCGGACGGGTCGCTTGTCTACGCGGTCCCGCCCCGTTCGTCAAGCCCGGATCGACCTGCCCTTCGTTTCCTCTCCCTTCACCCCGTATACTCCCTGCTCTACGTCACGCCGAGGCCCCCCATGCCCCTGCCCCCTCGCCCGCCTCTGCTCGTTTTCCGCGCCGTCCGCGCCATCGATCCCGCCGTCGCCCTCGACGCCTCCGTCGATGTCGTGATCGAGTCCGGCACGATCACGCGGGTCGCCCCCGACGCCGGCACATCCATCATGCGCGCGGAGACCGCGGTCGTGATCGAAGGCGACGGGCTCTGGCTGCTCCCCGGCTTGGTCGAGATCCACGCCCACCTGCGCGAGCCGGGGTTCGAGCACAAGGAGGACATCGTCACGGGCCTCGCAGCAGCCGCTGCAGGCGGATACGCGCACCTGTGCGCCATGCCGAACACCTCTCCGGTCTGCGACACGCCCGAAGCCATCCACCGCGTGATCGACCGCGCCCGCTCCCTCGGCGGCCCCCGCCTGCACCCCGTCGCTGCCGTTACCACGGGCCTCGCCGGCGCCGACCTGACCGACCTGCGGGCGCTGCGCGATGCGGGGGCCGTGGCCTTCAGCGACGACGGTCGCTGCGTGATGTCCGGCGAGCTGCTGCGCCGCGCCTTGCTCGCCGCACGGGAGCTCGACGCCCCAATCATCCAACACGCCGAGGATCACACCATGACCGTCGGCGCGGTGATGCACGAAGGCGCGGTATCGCGCAGGCTCGGCGTGCGCGGGTGGCCGCGCGAAGCGGAAGACGGAATCGTCGCTCGCGACCTCGAAATCGCCGCCTGCACCGGCGGGCGCTACCACCTCGCCCACGCCTCGACCCGCGGCTCCGTCCGCCTGATCCGCGCCGCGCTCGAACGAGGCCTGCCGGTCACGGCCGAGGCGACTCCGCACCACTTGCTGCTCACGGATGCGCAGATGGAGACCTCGGGAGCGCTGGCCAAGGTCAACCCGCCGCTGCGCGAGGGCGAGGACGTCGCCGCGCTGCGCGATGCCCTTCGTGACGGGACCGTGTCGTGCGTGGCCACGGACCACGCACCGCACGCGGCCGAGGAGAAGGCCCGCGGGCTTCTCGACGCTCCTCCCGGGATGATCGGACTCGAGCTGTGCCTGCCCTTGATGATGAGGCTGGTCGAGGCCGAGGCGCTGCGACTCGATCGGCTCATCGACGCGCTGACGACCGCTCCTGCACGCGTCATCGGTATCGCTGCGCCGAGCATCCGGGTGGGAGCGCGGGCGGATCTGTGCCTCTACGATCCTCAGGAGCGCTGGAGCCCCGGTCGCATCGGACTGCGTTCCAAGAGCCGGAACACGCCGTTCCTCGGCGACACGCTCCGGGGCCGCGTGAGGCTGTGCATCGCCGACGGGGTCATCTGCTTCGAGCTCGCACGCTGAGTCCCTGCGCGGCTTGCGCGACAGCTGGTTTGGCACCATCGTTGCGAACCCTCATGGCGAAGCCCCGAAAGCTCTTCATGGTCAGCCTCGGCTGCCCCAAGAACCGCGTCGACTCCGAGATCATGCTCGGCCAGGCCACCTCCCACGGCTGCGAGCTCGTTGGAGATGCTTCGCTTGCCGATGTGATCGTCGTCAACACCTGCGGCTTCATCGAAAGCGCCAAACGGGAGTCCATCGACACCATCCTGGAGATGGCGTCATTCAAAGAGCGCGGACGTTGCAAGGACCTGGTGGTGACCGGGTGCATGACGCAGCGGCACCATGCCGAGCTGGCAGCGGAGCTCCCCGAGATCGATCATCTCCTCGGCTCGGGCGATCTGCTGCGCTTGGGTGAAGTGCTCGACGGGAAGGCCCCGCGGGACGCCACCGGAAGCGCCGCGGGATACCTCGCACGCGCCGCCGATCGGCGCGTGATCACCACCGGAAGGACGAGCGCCTACGTGAAGATCGCCGAGGGGTGCGATCGACGCTGCGCCTTCTGCACGATCCCATTGCTGCGGGGAAAACATCGCTCGCGCACGCTCGACGACGTCGTCGCCGAGGTCACTCAGCTCGCTTCGATGGGCGTCGCGGAGCTGAACCTGATCTCGCAGGACACTCTCGTCTGGGGCCGCGATCTCGACGGTCCAAATCGGAGCTCGCTGGCTTCGCTGGTGGAGCGGGTCGCCGACGTCCCCGGGATCCGCTGGGTGCGCGTGCTCTACCTGTACCCCGATGAGCTCGATGACGCCTTGCTCGAGCTTCTGGCGCATCACCCCCGAGTGCTCCCCTACGTCGACATGCCCATGCAGCATGCCTCGGACTCCGTACTTCGACGCATGCGCCGCGGTCACACCCAGGCGCGCTTGCGCAAGACCGTCGAGCGCCTCCGCAAACGCATTCCCACCCTCACCTTGCGCACTGCCTTCATCGTCGGCTTCCCCGGGGAGACTGAACGCGACTTCGAGGAGCTCGTCGAGTTCGTGCGCTGGGCGCGCTTCGACCGCCTCGGCGTGTTCCGCTTCTCCGACGAGGAGGACGCGCTCAGCCACCCCCTCGCCGACAAGGTGCCCGGAAAGACATCGTACGCGCGCGCCCGCAAGCTGATGGCTGTTCAACGCCCCATTGCCCGCTCCGCCAACAAGCACCTCGTCGGCTCTCGCGTCGAGGTGATCGTCGAGGGCCCCAGCGAGGAGCACGAGTGGGTCATGGTCGGACGTCATGCGGGCCAGGCGCCCGACATCGACGGAAGAGTCTGGTTCGACGAGAGCGACGTGCAGCCCGGTGAGATCTGGAGCGCAGAGGTCGTTCGCTCGACCGACTACGACCTCGTCGTGCGAACCGTCGGCGACCGCCCTCTCTTCGCGCCCCCCAAGCCGCGCAAAGGACGTTCCCTGCCCGTGATCGGCGGCAAGTAAGACCGCGCACCGAAACGGTTCAGTCCCGAGAGCGATCGCCGTCGGGACGCACCTTGTTCAGGTCGAGCTTCACCGCAAAGTCGCCTTCGGCCTTGAGCCCTCGGCCGTCGACGATGAGGTAGTAGGTACCCGGATCGATGTAGCGGTGCATGGCGACGCGTTGGCCGGGGTGATAGCCGATGGTGCACGCGACCTCGCTCGTCGGATCGGCGCAGGCCTTTCGCAACGACAGCGCACCGGTGAATCCCGATGTCGTGAGCTGCGCGAGCATCTCGGTCTTCTGCTGCACGCTGAAACGGAAAACCCGATCCGCGGAGTCCTGCGTGTCGAGGGCGCCGGTGCACGACGATCCGAAACGATTCGCGCCGCCTTTCGTCGTCCCCGACACCTCGCCCGCGATCGGCATCGCTGCCTTGCACGCAACCTCCGCACCCGTCAGGTCCTCCACCCGCCAGCTCAAGCGCGCGCGTCCCGGCAACGACTCGCTCGCGCCATCGACCACCAGGAACCACGTTCCTGGCGCGAGCACACCGCGGACCTGCGACCCGCAGCCGACCTCCGAAGCGCGGTCTCCGCAGGTCTTCTGCAGCGCCAGCACTCGGCGATTGCCTTCGCTCGCGATCGCCGCAGACACGTAGGATCGTCGCCCGAGGTCGAGGCGATACACGACGTCCGGGGTGCCGGCGCCCCCGCAGGACGCGGTCAGATCGTCGCGCGCGGCGAATGTGTCCGGCTCCAACGTCCCCGCAATGGCACCCAGCGCTTCGGCATCCCCGCACGTGTCGCCGCGTACCGACATCCCCCCTTCCGGCGCAGTCTCTGCCGACAGCATGTACCGGAACGCGTTCTGCTCCTGCGGCGAGTCCGCAAACACCCAGTACGTCCCCGCGTCGAGCACCGACACCAGCTCCGATCGCCCCGGGGACTGTCCGTCGTCGCAGCCCAACTCCTCCGCGTCCTCCCCGCACGAACTCTTCAGGTACACTACGGGCTGAGCGCCACGCGCCTCCGCGGTGAACCTCACGCGGGAACGAATCGGAAGCTCGAAACGATGCGCCATCTCCGGCCCGTGCGCCCCGCGACCGCAGCTCGCCTGGTAGTGATCGCTCTTGCCCGCGAGATCCCCGGAGAACGCTCCCGACGACGTGAGCAGCGGAGCCTGCTCGCAGGCATCCAGCGACGCCGATGCCGCCGCCTGCACCGTCGTCGCCAGCCGGAATCTCCCCTCCTCGTTGCGAAGCCCGTCCACGAACACGTAGTACGTGCCCGGCTCGAACGTCTCGTCCACCTTCGATCTGCGCGGATTGCCCGAGTCGTCGTTGCACGCGACCTCCGCGTCGCGATCCCCGCAGTCCCCCTTTCGCACGAACAAGACCGCGTCGAACTGCGCATCGAGATCGAGCACGATCCGCTGACGCATCGGCACTTCCATCCGATACACCAGCTCACGCGCGTTGCTGCTGCCGCATCCGGTGGACTCTTCCAACGATCGGCCGTCGTCGGTGTCCCCGACGTAGCTCTGCCCCGGCACCAGCACGATCGGCGACTCGCACGTCCCGGCCCCGGTCTGCCCTTGCGCCTGGCCCGGACCGCCGTCGGCACTCGGTGGCGCCTGCCCCCCCGCCCAGGTCGAGACCAGGAACGCACCCTGTCCCTCCCCAGCCTTGAGGTGCAGCTCGTACTTGCCCGGACGCTCCACGCAGTACCGCACCGTGGCGTCCGGTCCGCGCGTCTCGTCCTTCGCCACCACCTTGCCTTCGGAATCCGCGAGCTGCATCTCCAGCTCGCCGATTTCCCCGCCTCCCAGCGCGACAACCGTCGCACACAGAGCCGGCAGATCCATCGGCAACCGGGTCACCTGCCCCTGCGCCAGATGCCCGCGGTTCACTCCCCCTTGCTGCGTCATTCCGCTCACCAGCAAGGCGTTGTGCACCGAGAAGAACTTCGTGGCCGGATCGCCTGCCTGCCGGCCACCTCCGCCGCACGCGCAGGCAACGAGGGCCACCAGCCAGACCGAACCGGGACTGCGCACGAGGCGCGCTACAGGAAGACTCACGGGGAGAGGCTACGTCGCTTCGAGGCCGGACGGTAGGGGGTCGAGGCTCAGACCGCTTCGAGCATGAACAGGTCGGGATTCTGCAGGTAGCGAATCACCTCGTAGGCGAACGCCGCTCCCACGTGGCCGTCGATCAGCCGGTGGTCGAACGACAGGCTCAGGAGCATCACCTTGCCGATGGCGATGGCTCCGTCGCGAACGACCGGACGCTCTTTGATCTGATGCACGCCGAGGATCCCCACCTCCGGGAAGTTGAGGACCGGCGTGGCGAACAACCCGCCTTGCGCCCCCAACGACGTGACGGTGAACGTGGATCCCTGCAGGTCTTCGAGGCGGATCTTGCCGGTCCGCGCGTCCTCTCCCAGCCGCTGCACCTCCGCCGCGATCTCGAGCAGGCTCCGCTTGTCGGCGCCCTTCACCACCGGCACCATCAACCCCGCATCCGTCGCCGTCGCGATGCCGATGTTGTAGTACCTCCGGAGCACGATCTCGTCCGTCGCCTCGTCGTAGGCCGCGTTGAGCGCCGGGTGCTTGCGAAGCGCCGCCACGCACGCCTTCACGACGAACGGCAGATACGACAGCTTCACGCCGCGCTCGGCTGCCACCGGCTTGAGACGGTTGCGCAGCAACTCGAGGGCCGTGACGTCACACTCCTCCACGAAAGTGAAGTGCGCCGCCGTGTGCTTGGAGCGGGCCATCGCATCGAAGATCCGACGTCGCATGCCGCGAAGCGGAACCCTCTCCTCGAGCGCCGACGAGGCCCCGGCAGGTGTCTCGATCCGCGTAGGCACGACGGGGCGCAGCAATGGCGCGGCAGGCGTCTTGACGGCAGATGCTCCGGCCCCCGACGCATACGCCCGCACGTCGTCCATCGTCACGCGGCCGTTGGGCCCCGAGGGAGGCACCGCGGCGAGGTCGACCCCGAGCTCGCGGGCGAGCATCCGCGTGGCGGGTGCCGCAAGAGGCTTCTCACCGGGGGCAGCCACGGGAGTCGGTGCGCGAGGGAGTGAGAGGCCGGGGAGCTCCTCCCGGATGTCTCCGACGGCGCTGGCTGCCGGCTCCGCCTTGGGCGCGGGAGCCGCCTTGGGCGCGGGATCCGCCGGCTTCTGCACGACCGTCCCCGCCTCCTCGAGCTCGAGAACCGCAAGCATCCGGCCGACCTTGATCACCTGCCCGACCTGACCGCCAAGCTCTGCGATCCTCCCGGACTTCGGGATCGTGATCGTCACCGTCGCCTTGTCCGTCATCACCTCCACCAGAGGCTGATCGGCCTGCACCGTTGCCCCCACCGCGATGCCCGGGGCCCAGGCGACGATCTCGCCCTCGCTGACGCCTTCACCGATGTCCGGAAGCTTGAACTCGTAGCGTGCCATGCCGTCTCCACAGTGGCTCCGTCGCGCCGTTTCAAACGCGAGCCGTTTCAAGAATCGCCGGAAGAATCCGGTGTGCTAGCGGGAGGTACTCCATCTCGAGCGTGTACGGGAACGGCGTGTCGAAACCGGTCACGCGCACCGGCGGCGCCGCGAGATGCCAGAAGGCCCGCTCCAATATCAGGGACACGATCTCGGCCCCGAACCCGCAGGTCTTCGGAGCCTCGTGAACCACCACCAGGCGCCCGGTCTTGCGAACGCTGGCCGACAAGGTGTCGAGATCGATCGGCCAGAGCGTGCGCAGGTCGATGACCTCTGCGGACACGCCCTCGGCCTCGGCCTGCCGAGCCGCCTCGAGCGCTTCGTAGAGCATCGCCCCCCATGCGATCACCGTGACCTGCGTGCCCTCTCGCACCACTGCCGCACTCGACAGCGGGACCTCGTAGTCGCCTTCGGGAACCTCACCCTTCGCCGCTCGGTAGATGCGCTTCGGCTCGAAGAACAGGACCGGATCCGGATCCCGGATGGAGGAGATCAGCAACCCCTTGGCGTCGTGCGGACTCGAGGGGCACACGACCTTCAACCCCGCGACGTGGATGAAGAGCGACTCGGGGGACTGGGAGTGGTAGTGGCCGCCGCGAATTCCTCCGCCGACCGGGGTGCGGATCACCATCTTCGAGGAGAACTCGCCGCCGGAGCGGTAGCGGAGCTTGGCGACCTCGCTGACGATCTGGTCGTAGGCGGGGAAGATGAAGTCCGAAAACTGGATCTCCGGGACCGGGACCAGTCCGTTCATGGCCATGCCCACGGCCGCGCCGATGATCCCGCCCTCCGCGAGCGGTGTGTCGATCACACGGTCCTCTCCGAACTCCTTCTGGAGCCCCTGGGTCACGCGGAAGACTCCGCCGAGCTTTGCGACGTCCTCGCCCAGCACGACGATCCGGGAGTCACGTCTCATCTCGACGCGCAGGCCGTCGTTGATGGCCTGCACCATGTTCATCCGTGCCATGCCTGAACCTCCGCGCTGTCAACGCACACCGCCGCTCCGGGGACGCTGCAGCCATGGGGGGTGGGGAGGAATTTCATCACTCGAGAACCGTAGTGTCGCCGAAGCTCAGTGGTTGCCTGCAGGACGCGGCCCCCGCAGCAGCTGGTCCCGCTGCTCCAGAAGGTGCACCGGAAGCTGCGAGTAGACGTCGTCGAAAAGCGTGGATAGCTCCGGCGGCGCGGCTTCCTCCGCCGATGCGATCGCCGCCTTGACCTCGACATCGAAGCTCCCCTCGAGCTCCGCGTCCAGCCCGTCGTCCCACGCCCCTTGCGCGACCATCCATGCCCGCACTCGCGCGATCGGATCGCGCTTCTTCCACGGCTCCAGCTCGTCGTCCAACCGATACGCGTTTGGATCGTCGCTGGTCGAATGACCCGACATCCGATACGTCAACGCCTCCAGGAACGTGGGCCCCTCGCCCCGACTCGCCCGCGCCACCGCCTCGCGCCCCGCCGCCACCACGGCAAACAGGTCGTTGCCGTCGCACCGGACCGATCGCACACCGTACGCTCGGCCCTTCTCCGCGATGGACTCCGATGCGGTCTGTCCCCCCGTGGGCACGCTGATCGCCCAGCCGTTGTTCCTGCACACCAGTAGCGCCGGAACCTGGTACACGCCGGCGAAGTTCATCCCGTTGTGGAACTCCGACGAGCTCGTTGCCCCATCGCCGAACCACACCAGCGTGACCACATCCTGGCGCTGCAGCTTGCACGACCAGGCGTAGCCCACCGCCTGCGTGATCTGCGTGCCGATGGGCGAGCTGACCGAGCCGAATCGCGCGCCCCGGGCCGTGATGTGATCGGGCATCTGACGCCCCTTCGCCAGGTCGCGCCCGTTGCCGAACATGTTGTCCAAGTAGCTCTGCAGCGTCATCCCGCGGAGCAAAGCCGCCCCGAACTCCCGGTAACACGGGAAGATGAAGTCCTGCGGCCTCATCACCCACGCTGTACCGAGCACGGTCGCCTCTTCCCCCAACGACCCGATGTGGAAACCGATGCGCCCCTGTCGCTGCAACATCACAAGACGCTCGTCGAGCATGCGAGTGCGAACCATCGCCCGGTACAGCTCGACCACCTCGGGCACCGTCAGCCCTGGCGCCCGCCCCGGCTCGATCGTCCCGTCGGGCCGAAGGATCCGCAATACGTCGTCGGAGTCGCTGGATGTTCCCTGTGCAGTCATGGCGCTTCTCGTCGCGAAGGGTTTCCCGTGGGGTCTACCCCGCACCGCGGTGCGGGCCGAAAAGAGGATTCTGCGTGGGGCTCGAACGACGCGGGCGCAACCCCCGCGCACCGGATGAGACGGGCATGGATCGACAGCCGGCGCGAAGACCGGAGGCCGCCTCCCCTTCCCCCTCCGATCACAACTTCGGCGCTGCGTCGGTGAGGATCCGGGCTGCCTCCGCCAACACCGTCTCGCTGACCCCACCGTCGAGACCGAAGGCCGCCACGAGCTTGTCAATCACGTGCCGCTCCGCATCGGTCACCGTCCCCGACACCAACGCGAGCAACGCGGCGATCCGAAGCACCTCCCGCTGGTGCTCGGGACGCTGGATCGTGCGGGCAACCATCGCCACGCGCTGATCGATCCCGTCCTCCTCGACCTGATCCGCAAGATCGGCCAACAGCGCTTCGAGTTGGTCCGGGTTCACCGTTCCCCGGCACGCTTCGAGCACGACATCCTGGAACGCCTTGCGCTCCGCGTCGTCGAAGACCCCGTCCGCCGTGGCCACCAGATAGGCGGTCTCCACGATCGACTCGAAGAGCGCAGCGGCCGACGGGTCAAACCCCGTGGGCATGGTGATCTCGTCCTGAGGGGCAGAACGAAAGCCGTAGGAACCTGCCGCAACGGTCAGGATCGACGCCGCGACGCCAGAGGGGGCGTCGTTGGAGGGCTGGGCGACGCGAATCGCGACCTGCGAGAGGAAGTTCTTGTCGATGGGCATCAACGGACTCCGGTGAGCGTGTCACCCGCGCTCTAGCCGGATCCTGGACGGAGGGCAACGGGGACGGGCTACTTAGGGATGACGGTGTCGCAGCCAAGCTCCACCGAGAGGGATCCCTTGGGGTCGGCCTTGATCGTGTCGCAAGTTGCGCCACACACGACGATCTTCGTCTTCGTGCTGTCGGTGTACTGCCACCCCTGGTTGGTCGAGTCGCACGGGTGGGCTTCGTCCTTCGGGATCGTCGTGGTCGTGCCGGTGCCCGACTCGTACTTGACGTTCACCTTGTTGGGGTCCGCCTTGCCACCGTCGTCCGCCGGTACGTCGATCTCGCAGCTCAACGCCGCACCGCTCACTTTCTCCAGCGCCGCCTTGAGCTCGTCCTTGAACACCGTGTTCGGCTTCGTCATGTCGATGTGGCAATCGCCCACCGTCGGATCCGCGTTCGTGTGATCACACGTCGCAGAAGACGCCGTCCCGCCAGCAAATGCGATGCGCGACAGGAACGCGCGTTCCCCTTCGCTGCCCGGCGCGCCAAGCACGAACGTGCGGATCCCCACCCACGTGGCTTCCTCCGCCTTCGTCACCAGGAAGTCCTTGTTCGCGACGTCACACGTCTCCTTGCCGTCCGTCAGGATGACCACGAACTTGTTGCCCACGTACGAGTGCGTCGCCATGAACTGGAACGCCCCCATCGTCGTCCCGACGATCGGAGTGTCCCCCTTCGGAATCACCGCGTTGAGCGTGAGCACGAACGTGTTGAGCTGCGTGTCCTCGAGCACGGACACGTCGACGTTGGGCTGCGCCGGAGCACCGCAGTAGTCATCGGAGTTGAACAGGGCCATGCCCACCGACGGCGTCGGCGTGGTGGCCTTCAGATCCGACAAGGCTGCAATGAAGGCATCGCGCGTGATCTTCCACTTCGAATCCTGGGCCGAATCCTTCGCCTTCGGCGACACGTCGCACTCCGCCGTCGTCTGCGTGGGAGGCGGGTTGCAGTTCATCGACCCCGTGCGGTCGATCAGGAACAGGATGTTCGCGGGCTTGATTGACGCCTCGATCTTCGTGGCCGCGCAGGCATCCGGCTGGGAGGTCGAGTCGTTCGGGCTGCTGTCGACGTTGATCAGACCGCCCGAGGCGCCTGCGGCTCCGGCTTTCGAACCTCCTGCCCCACCGCCGTCCATCGTCGTTCCAGCCGCACCGGCCGATCCGCCGTTGTTCGTCCACCCGCCGCTCGGTCCGGCTTCCTCGTCGCTCGACCCGCAAGCAAAGAAGAAGCCCAGCATCATCAGCCCGGAAAAAGTCACGGCAAGCTTCGCAGAAGTCCTCACGATGTGCCTCCTTGAGCGGCATGTCGGGGTTCGCTGTCGCACGAACCAACGGAAGACCTCTCGGAACGTACCACGACTCCCGGCGTCAGGCCCCCCCCCAAACGACCACCGGCTTGCACGAGATCGGACCCGCTGCGACACTCATGGGTATGAAGCGCTCCGTCGCGACGGTGCTCGGACTCGCTCCCGCTCTGCTGTCGGCCTGGTTGGGTTGCAGCGGCGCGTCTTCCGACTCCAGCTTCGTGCCCCCCGCCACGAATGACGCGTCCGTTCCCGACACGTCCGCCGATACGGCGTCGAACACCGGAGGACAAGCAGGCGCCGCAGGACAGGCTGGCTCCTCCGGACAAGCCGGCAGCGGAGTGGACGCCTCCGCCGGTGGCGCCTCGGGCGCCGCTGGCACCCCCCAAGGAGGAGCTGCGGGCGCTCCGGCATCCGGCGGGGGTGGGGGCGAAGCTGACGCAGACACCGACGCGCCGCCGGACGTGGACTTCGGCTACGACGCACCCAACACCGACGCGGCCGCCGAAGCCTGCGCCAGCTCGAAGGTCGAGGCGAGCCTCCAGCCTCTCGACATGTACTTCATGATCGACCGCTCCGGCAGCATGAAGGGCAACCCCTGGATCCAGCAAGGGCTCGCCCTCTCCGAGTTCTTCAACGCGCAGGGCTCCACCGGGATCAGCGTCGCTCTCCAGTACTTCCCCCTCAAAGACGACTTCACCGCGATGGACCTGCAGTGCTCCGGTCAGGCCTACGTCACCCCCTTCGTCGATTGGGGCGTGCTCCCCGGCCACGCTGCCGCGCTCGATGCCGCCTACGCCACCATCGTCCCCGCCGGCAACACCCCCACCCAGGAAGCACTCAACGGCATGCTCAAGGGAGCCAGGGCCCGCCAGCTCCTGCTCCCCGACCATGTCGTCGTTGCCGTCATGGTCTCCGATGGCGCCCCTTGCTGCAACGGCACCTGCCCGGTCGAAGACGCCGCCGGCATCGGACAGATCGCCGCATCGTTCTTCAACGGCCAACCGTCCGTGCGAACCTTCGCCATCTATGTCGCCGCCGACGCCTCCGACGTGATGACCCAGATCGCCGTGCAAGGTGGCACCTCCCAGGCCTACAACGCCACCGGCGGGAACCTCGCCTTGCTCAACGCCCTCAAGGCCATCCAGGGCACCGCGATCCCGTGCGAGTTCCCCATGCCCCAGCCCGACGCCGGCATCGTCAATCCCGACCAGGTCACGATGGAGTACGTGTCCGGCGGCGCCAGCTCCCCCGTGCCCCGCGTCGACAACGCCAACCTCTGCGGCCCCAACGGCGGCTGGTACTACGACGTCAACGCAGACCCCACTAAGCTGCTTCTGTGCCCGGCCACCTGCTCCACCATGAAGGCCGATCTCAACGCCAAGGTGTCCATCTCCCTGGGCTGCCTCGGAAGCTGAGCCCCTCACGGCGCCGAGGGCGTCGCTTCCCCCGGTCGCAACATCGCTCGCACGAAGACCTCCGCCGCACGATAGCTCGACCGCACCAACGGTCCGCTCGCCGCGAACTTGAAGCCCATCTGCATCGCCTGAGCGCGCCACTGCTCGAACTGCGACGGCTCCACATACCGATCCACGGGAAGGTGCTTGCCCGTCGGACGCAAGTACTGCCCGAGCGTGACGACATCCACCTGCGCTTCGCGCAGGTCCTTCAACACCTGCGTCACTTCCTCGTCGCTCTCCCCTGCACCCACCATCAGGCTCGACTTGGTCAGCCTCTCCGGCGCCAATTGCTTCGCCTTCCGAAGCACCTCGAGCGATTGCTCGTACGAGCAGCGTACGTCGCGCACGAGCCGCGTGACGCGCGGCACGACCTCGACGTTGTGGGCGAAGACATCGGGTCGGGCATCGACGATCATGCGGAGGTCCACCTCTCGCCCGAGGAAGTCCCCCACGAGCGCCTCGACCAGCAGGTTCGGGTTGAGCGCGTGCAGCCGGCGAATCGTCTCGGCCACGTGACCGGCGCCGCCGTCCGCGAGGTCGTCGCGGTTGACCATCGTGAGCACGACATAGCGCAGCCCGATCTCCGCAACCGCGCGAGCGACGTTCTCCGGCTCGGAGACGTCCACGACGCCCCCGGGCTTGCCGGTCTTCACTGCGCAGAACCGACAGCCGCGCGTGCAGGTGTCGCCCAGGATCATCACGGTTGCGGTCCCCTCGCGCCAGCACTCCCCCACGTTGGGGCAGCGGGCTTCTTCGCAGACCGTGTGCAGCTCACGCTGACGCAATGTGCTCTTGAGCCGCGTGTAGTTCTCGCCCCCCGGCGCCATCACCTTGAGCCACGGAGGCTTCCTGTCAGGAGGATTCACCACGGATTGTTCTCCAGCTTCCCGCCCCGCACGCGTCCATCCATCACGCCAGCTTCCCCAAGCTCGCCTCGCCCACCGGCTCCACCGCCCCTCGCTCCGTGAACATCGCCGTCACCATGTCCGCCGGCGTCACGTCGAATCCCGGGTACCGCGCCCGCACCCCCTCCGGCGCATACTGCTGCCCCCCGATCCTCGTCACCTCGCCCGAGCCCCGCTCCTCGATCGGAATCGCATCGCCGGACGGGCACGCGAGGTCCACGGTGCTCCACGGCGCCGCGACGTAGAACGGCCTTCCGTGCTGCTTCGCCAGACACGCCACGCCGTACGTCCCTATCTTGTTCGCCACGTCGCCGTTGCGCGCGATCCGGTCCGCTCCCACCACCACCAGCGCGAGCTCCCCGCGACGGAAGAACCAGCCCGCCATGCTGTCCGTGATCACTTCGACCGGGATCCCATCGCGATGCAGCTCCCACGCCGTCAACCTCACCCCCTGAAGGTACGGCCGGGTCTCGTCGGCAATCACTCGCACCCGCTTGCCCGCTTCCCGCGCCGCCCGAATCACCCCCAACGCCGTCCCGTACCCGCCTGTCGCCAACGCCCCCGCATTGCAGTGAGTCAGGATCGTCGCCCCGTCCGGCACCCTCTGCGCACCGATCCTCCCCATCGCGCGACACGCCGCGACGTCGTCCCGATGGATCGACCTCGCGAGCCCCGCCATCGCGTGCGTACGTTCCTCGCACGACGCCGACGCATGCTCCCGCGCTAGGCCGAGGCACCGATCGACCGCCCATGCCAGGTTCACCGCGGTGGGACGCGTGGCGCGCAGACGCGAGGCCGTGGCGGCCATGGCGGCCAGGTAGTCTCCCTCCCCTCCCGTGCACGCGCGCGAAGCCAACGCCATTCCGTACGCCGCCGCGATCCCGATCGCCGGTGCTCCCCGCACGACCATGTCGCGGATGCCCGCGGCGACGTCGTCCGCGTCGCACAGCTCCAGATAGCGCTCCTCACCCGGAAGCGCGCGCTGCTCCAGCATGTACACACGGTCGCCGTCAGCCGAGAGCTCCACCGCGGAGTAGCTCGTCCCCGACAACGGCTCCGCAACCGGAAGCCGATCGAACGTCCTGATCATGATCCTTCCCCGGCTCCGCGCAGGAGCTTCGCGAGCACCTCGTTGACCATCTGCGGGTTCGCGCTTCCCTGCATCGCCTTCATCACCTGCCCCACGAAGTAGCCCATCACGCCGGTCTTCCCGGCGCGGTACTGCTCCGCCTGCCTGGGGCTCGCGGCAATGACTCGCGCACACGCCGCCTCGATCGCCCCCGCATCCGAAACCTGCGACATCCCCCGCTCCCGCACGATCTCGTCCGCACTCCGATCGGTCCCCGCCATCGCGCCGTACACATCCTTGGCCTGCTTGCCGCTGATGGCCCCCTTGTCCACCAGCGCCAGCAACCCCGCGAGCTGGGCGGGCGAGATCGCAAAGCGCGCCACCAGGCCCTCCGTCTGCAGGTCCCGCATCAGCTCGCTCATCACGAAGTTGGCGACCCGCGTCGGATCGGCTCCCGACACCACCGCGTCGCTGAAGAAGCGCGCAATGCCAGGATGAGACGTGAGCACGCCCGCCGCGTACGGGTGCATCCCTTCGTCGGTCAGTCGCCGTCGCATGTCCGACGGAAGCTCGGGGAGCTCCGCGCGCTGCCGCTCGATCCACTCCTGCTCGAGCCGCAACGGAGGGAGATCTGGATCGGGGAAGTAGCGGTAGTCGTGCGCCTCTTCCTTCGACCGCTGGGAGAACGTCCTCCCCTCCTGATCGTTCCAGCCGCGCGTCTCCTGCACCACCGTGCCCCCGGCGGACAGGAGCGCGATCTGCCGCGTCACCTCGAAGTCGATCGCGCGCTGTGCGAAGCGGAACGAGTTGACGTTCTTGATCTCCGCGCGCGTTCCGAGCGCGGTCTCACCGCGACGCCGCACCGAGACGTTGACGTCGCAACGGAAGCTCCCCTGCTCCAGGTTGCCGTCGCACACGCCCAGGAACATCAGGAGCGTGCGCAGCTGCCGGAGGTACTCTGCGGCCTCTTCCGAAGACCGGAGGTCCGGAGCTCCGACGATCTCGATCAGCGGGGTTCCCGCGCGGTTCAGGTCCACGACGGAGCTCCCGCCAAGCCCGTGCAGGTTCTTGCCCGCGTCATCCTCCATGTGCACGCGAACGATCTCCACACGACGATGGATCGTGGGGATTCCCTTCTGATCGAACGCCTCGACGTCGAGCCACCCACCGGAGGACAGCGGCAGCTCGTACTGGCTGATCTGATAGCCCTTGGGGAGATCGGGATAGAAGTAGTTCTTGCGAGCGAAGACCGACGCCGTCGCAATGTCGCCGTGCAGCGCGAGGGCCGCCCTCACCGCGAGCCGGACCGCTTCGCCTTGCAGCACCGGGAGGGCGCCGGGCAGGCCGAGGCACACCGGGCAGACGTGTGTGTTCGGGGTTGCCCCGAAGGAGGTGGGGCAACAGCAGAAGGCCTTGGTGCGCGTGAGGAGCTGGGCGTGCACTTCGAGGCCGATGACGGCTTCCCAATCGCCGGGCATGGGCAACGTCTAGCACGAACCCAGGAGAGCATCGGATTCGTGATGGGCACGAAGTTGCGCGAGGCTCACCGACGCGCTTGACAACGCAACATCGCTGCGTATGCTGCCGACCTCGTTCGCCACCCTAGCTCAGTGGTAGAGCAGCGGTTTCGTAAACCGCAGGTCTGGGGTTCAAGTCCCCAGGGTGGCTCGAAGATTCCGAG